>JALZUO010000009.1 GCA_023301565.1 Oligoflexales bacterium | reverse complement strand
CCTGCTTTTTTTAAAAAGTCACTACGGAGCTTTTAGCTAGAAAAGCCAAAAGGCTTTCTACACAGGGAAGGGTAGAAAGCCTTTTTAGGTCTCGGTCGGTTCAAACAGGGTCTTACTTTGTTTGAATGATAGTATACTTATCGGTTTTTCAGGCCTTCAAACCCCAAAAAAATGACTTTTCACAAAATTTACCACTACTTAGCACTTATTATTTAAGCTTGGGTTCTTTTTAGCCGGAGCTTTTTCTACGGTAGGAACTCATCTCGTAGGTATCTCCTCCTAGGGCTCCTAGTTAGGGCTCCTTGCTTCAGTTCATGGCGGCAGCCTTATTTTTCGTGCGGCAAGGTGTCGCTTGCAGTCATAAATAGCTTGTTTTGGCTGTAGTGCCGAAAATTGCTGGCCCGCGTCATATAAATGCAAGCATAGTCTCTTACCTGGTCGGCAAACCGGCTTCTTTCTAGCCCTGCCCGCATCAGCTCGCCCCAGCTTGGATGGATGGCCATTTCGCGCTGAGAGACCAAAGATTTAATATCCTTGCCGAGGCGCCGCAGGCGCTGTTCTACGGCCATGTGTTCTTGCTCTATAGTCTCTACACTAGCCTTTAGCTTTTCTAGGCTTGCCAAGTCTTGCTTTTTCTTGGCCTTGGCAATGGCTCGCCGGTGCCTGGCAAGCTCGCTTTTTTTGGTTTGCATCGCATCTTCAAGGTCTTCCTTTTCTGAAATAGCCATCTTAATTTTTGCCTTTAAATGGTCTTGGGCCGCGACTCGGGTCATTTCTTCTTCTAGCTCGTCTACAATCAAACAGGTACGCCAGTTGAATAAATCCTTAGAGGTCATGATGTCACCATAAATATGATCGCCTACATAAAGGATTTCATCTCCCCGTAGGCCTGTAAAATCTTGCAGGGAGGCTGCATTGCCGCCGCAGTAAACGTGACCCTTTTGAAATCCGTCCTTGAGAGGAGATAGGAGGCCTTTGTTTTCTGTGTGGATTCTAAAAAAAGGCTGTTTCCCTGAAAAGAAGAGAGGTTTGCGGCTGGAGACAATGACGATTTCAAAGTAATCTTGCCAGTTTTCATAAAAGTCATCGGCGCCGGCAAGTAGGTAGTTCATAACCTGGTTTGTGTATTCAAAGCCGCTATTGGTGAGTAAAAAAATCTTTTTCCCAGCATCAAGTTGGCGTACCAGGGTTTCGCTCAGGTGTGGGTCCTTGTATATGTATTTTTCGATATTTGAAAGGACCACGTCTTTGATCGATCCGTCGCGGTGGGCCGTGTCAATAAATAGTCTTAGTTCATCGTAGATCTCGGCAAAGGATTTATCTATTCTGCCTGGGTTTTTAGACATAAAGTCCACGATCTCTACAAAAATCTGGACTTCAGACAAAGCAAAAAACGTATCAACAGAAACAAAGTCTTGCGCCTTGTAGCTGATGTTGTTGTACTTTTGCCTGCGCTCTTCTTTACTTAGTTTTTTATGCCCGTGAAAAGCAGCTTTTACGTACTTGTGTGCATCTACTTTTAGGATGTTGCCATGAACTTTATCAACTAAGAGGCCGCGCTGGGCAAAGTTCGGGTCAAACGCAAAGTCCATAAACTCTTTGGGGTAGCCAGCTGCTACAAACTTTTCAATGGTCTTTCTAAAAGCCAAGTCTTCAAAAGCATTTTTGTGGTAAACGGCCAGCGTGTGGTCCATGTCATAGCCGATGGCCTTGATTTTCCGCATGTTGAGCGACCTGGTTGTATATATTTTTTGTGTGGCTTGTGTCTCTTTGTTCATGCCTAATGCCTCTTTATATGGTTTTAGTTTATAGTTTAGAGCTTTATTTTGAGTTGTAAATCTCCAGCCCTACCTGGTTGCAAGACTCGCCTGAGAGCGATATGTAGTTGCGGAAGTATTTTACCTCGGCATCGCAGTGAATATCCTCTGCAAGGTCGCCACTTATGTGGACATCTTCAAGCTTTAAACCTTTCGTGAACAGCTTGGAATTTCCGACGGTAATAAGGCTAAAGCCAGATTTAGAAATATCAACTACGCGTTTTTTTAGGTTTGTTTTTTGATCTATAGGGTTTATGAACTTGCAGTAGACCTCATCGTCTTCTTGAAAGTAAACCCTGTCTGATTTTCGCTTAGAGTTTTCTAACTGATCAACGGGTTCTGTACCCTTGAGCCACAGCCTTAAATTCATTCCGCTGCCCTCAACAGCCCTGCCTTCAAAGCTAAGGTCTCTAACTTGCAGTGTGTAGCTTTCGCCCTTAATAAACTCGGAAATGTTTTCCAGAGGTACCGGGTTTTTTAATATAATGGAGTTACTTTGCATTTCAAGGATGCGGGTTTCAAAAGAGGTGTTCAGAGCCCCGCTTTTTAAAATGACAAGCTCTTTTCGGATATCTCGCAGTTCTTCGGGCTTTAGCATGAAAATGCTCCTTAGAATTGAAACTTTTTTGTAAATGCATTGTCAGAAAATCTTTCGCTAAACCGTGTAACGCGTTCGACGGAAGGGAAGGCTATGGTGTACAAGGCTTTAATCTCGAAGGTGCTTGAGTCGTATTCGTTTAGGCTGCTACTGTTGATGACGTAGCTTGGAAAAAAATCAACACGCTGTGTTTTTGAGATATTCCACTGCAGCCCGCCTTGGGCCAAAAACCCGGTGTCATTTCGGCTGCAAGTGTTGTTAGTTGCAGAAACTGGGTCGTTTGAAGTCGTTCCTTCAACGTCACGCGAACATTCACCTTTTTTAGGGATGTCGATAAAATAGTTGTCTAGGTAAAAACCCAAATGCAAGCTTAAGGAGATCTTTTTGTTAAGGCTGTGCTGCCCCCCGGCGAGAAGCCCCCAACGCCCGTAGTCTAGAAAAGGGTTGTTGTGCGAGAAAGCGTAATGGAACATCTCTGCATTTATGCTCGTGTCAACCTTAGGGAATTCATGGGTGTGATTTATCCCAAAGCTAAACTTGTCTAAAAAGTTCACGTCGTTGTCTTTTAGGTTGTAAGTCCTATTTGAAAACTCTTCTTGAGCATCCACCAGCTCCGTACGCAAGTAAAAGTAAAAAAGGCTCCGCGCATCTTCGGCCCACTGGTAACCTGCCCACGGAATGCCAAGGAGGGTCTTGGATATATTAAAACTCTTTCGAAGTTCTGGATCTTCGTTCGAGCCTAAAAAACTTGAGCCTCGGCGCCTTAGTTCCATCCTGGTAAAAAGACCTAGAAAGAACCTAGGTTTAACCTCCATGCGTGCATCAACATATATTTGATGGCGCCGGTCTAACAGATCAAAGCGAAACGGTAAGTAAGATAGATCAAAAACATCATCAGCCCACTCACTAAACCGCTCTCGGTTGGTAAAGTAAGATTGTTTGTAGTTGTAACCTGCCCAGCCATAGGCATTGCCTTTGCGGATGGGTCCTACTCCAATAGTTCCGTTTACTAATAGTGCTTCTTCATCAAAAGCTTGCCTTTTTGCACCATTTTCTACGAGGGGCTCAAGGATGTTTTCAACCCTAAAATCGAAACCGGTTTGGAAAGACCAAAAGTGAGGAGTCGAAAACAGACTTAACTTATGAAATTTATATAGCGCCGTGTTCCGGTCTGGGTGTTTTAAAAGATTAATTTTTTTCCAAGAAGAGCTCGGCGACGACCGAATTTTTTTTAAAAGTTTCTGTGCATGCCTTGCGCGCGGATGGCTGCTTCGTTGGCTAAGAATGTAGTTGAGCCATTTTGTTGCAGTGCTAGGACGTTTGCGGTTGTATGCATTCACAGCTAGTACATAGGCTGACTCGCCCGAGTACCAATCAACGCCTGTAGCAGCCCTGACAAAGTACTTACCTGCCTTTGAGTAGTCACCTATCTGATCATGAGCTAGGCCCTGGTAATAATAGTTAAACGCAGGTTTTTTAAGAGATCCTTGCACAGCTTTCAGGTGCCTAAGAGCTTTTTTAGGCAGACCGACTTTGTAATAAGCGACTCCCAGCTCTGTCCAGATGGCCCTGCTTTTGGGTTTTTGTTTTAGGTATTGTTTGTATAGTTTTATCGCCTCTGCATAGTTTTTTTTTCGCATTTGCCTACGTGCAAAACTAAGAGTGGGGACTTTCGATATTTTTTTTAGAGATGCTTTTGCAGTAAGATTTGGGTACTCTATTGCGCATGGAAGAAGATTCAATGCCAGAAACAAAAAAGCTAGCCTCCGCCTGGAACCGGCAACAGCTCGCACTTTTTCATAAAGCTCTGAAGAACGACGAAGCATTGCTTGTAGGTGGTCTCCATCTGACAGGCTCAAGCTCTCAGAATACAACTTTGCTTTTAGCAGAGTTAAAGCGTGAGCAAATTGCAAAAGGCAATCTGGCTATCATGTTAACAATAAAGGGAATTTACAACAAGCTTGGTAGTTCAGCCACAACCACTGCAAACGACTCCTTGCATGCTTTGCTGTCAGAGTTTACGCAGATCCGAGGTGTGTTTACAGATGCCCCCTGTGAGGTGCCGCCCTGCCTTAGCTGTAAGCTAGAGGTTTGCCCGGGGACCGCAGCTTGTCCAGACCCTCAAACGGCTAAAATGCAAGCTATGTGGGGCTTACAAAAGAGTCCGCGAGGTAGAAAGAAAGAACCATTGGACCCGTCTAGGCTCCGAATGCAGGACTTTAGGTTGGCTGAAAAAAGTGGGCAAAAGCCGCGTGCTTCGATTCATGCAGGTAATTACGTTTCTGCAATCCGGATGCAGCAGTTGGGGCGGATGGAGTTTTTTAAAAGCAAAGTCAGCCCTGCAGAGCTCCCCTTTGAGTTTTTTCGTAGGCTCTATGTTGCACAAGGGCTACCTGGCAGATTTGCAGCGCAAAGGACCGGTTTTCTGGTGGGCGAGTCGCGGCGTTACGCGTTGTGGAAAGATGTGTGGTCAAAAAGGCTTTTACGCTACGCACCCGAAAGCAAGTACCTTCGAGAACCGTTTGAAGAGTTAGAGCTAGAGCGTTTTTATAAGAATGCCAAGTGGTTTCACTGCTTGGGTATGCTTTTGTTTTTGCGCGACCGTGTAGAGGCTTTGTTTAGTTCAGAGGACAGTTAGCTTTAGCTGATTTATAACTTTTTGATAAAGCTAGGTTTTTTTAGGTTTCTTGCTTTTTTTTTTGTAGAGTTTCTGGTGCATTTATAGCTAGTTACCGAAAGGTCTTTTAAGAAGAGAATCAGAAACTTTAGAAAAAAGAGACCTTTTCCATGCAACTTCGGATGATCGGCGACAGCCACGTAGGCAGACGACGAAAAGTAAATCAGGACAGTATTTTTTATGATGCCAAGCTTGGTTTCGGGGTGGTTTGTGATGGGATTGGTGGGCGTGCCGCTGGTGACAAGGCATCTAGCCTAGTCGTAGATTTTTTGCAGCACAGCTACCGGCAGTCCACAAAAATTGCACAAGCAGACACGGTCCCTTACATCATCGACTCAATCAACCAAGCAAATCTAACCGTACTTGAGCGCAGTAAAACCGATGAAGCTACGTTGGGGATGGGGACGACCGTAAACTGCCTGGCATTTAGAGGTGATAAACTTTTTCTTGGTCACGTGGGAGATAGCAGGACCTATCTGTACTACAGAGGGCATCTTTTTCAGTTAACGATGGATCATAGTGTCGAAGAGTTTTCTAAGCGTGGCTGGCTAAGTCAGGCTGTACTAAATAGAAACCCCAAAAAGGATGCACTGGTACGCGCGATAGGTCTTTTTCAAAACCTAGATGTAGATGTCATTGAAATTCGTTTGCGTGAAAAGTTCATTTTTCTTACCTGCTCGGACGGGCTTTCGGGCATGGTCACAGACAAACGAATTTTAGACCTTATGCGAAAACATGAAGGCGAGCTGGAAAAGCTTCCGGAGATTCTTATCAAAGAAGCAAACCGAATGGGTGGAGATGATAATATTACCGTAATGCTCTCCCAGGTAGTATAGGAAGATATGAAGTACCATCTAGTCCGAAAAAACCTGACTTACTTAATAGGCCCTCTCAATGAGGTCAAGCTACGCGCGTATTTAGTTGGTGAAGATGTCGATCTTAATGATGAAATTGCTGGCTCTTGCGGAAAATGGGTAAGGCTTGGTGATACGGGCCGGCTCCAAAAATATTACCCTCATATCCATAAGTTTATGGACTCTAGAAGTAAAAGCTGGAATATGAGCATTCACTCTGGAACGCCGACAGTTTTAGCTAAAAAAACTTCGTGGAAGTCTCTAGCACTTCCTGTTTTAGCCGCTTTGTTTTTAGTTTGTGCGGCTATCTTTCTTTGGAACTACAAAAGTGTTTTTGATGGTAATGCTTTGCCTAACCAGGATCCTTATAATGCTGCAGTAAAAAAATACAATATCAATCGATTTAAATCTCTCGTGCATGATATTGATAAAGAGCTCGATTCCTGGAAAGACTTGGAAGTCGATCAGCTTGTAAGAAGGCAAAACCTATGGCTGCCGATTATTCGATCCGCCGCTTTTGCCAGCCAGGCTTTGGAAAATAGGTACAAAACAATACTACCTGAGCCAACGCCATTGCCCTCGCTTGGAAAGTGCAGGCGAGAAGATATTCGCCAGCAAATTCGTTCCGAGGGTGTTGGGGATATGTTTGAGCAGCCCTTTTCTCGCGATTCCAGTATTGCGAAACTTCTTTTGTGGGACCCACAATGGGTAAAGAGACGCAAAGAACAGGGGTGGGGTAAGCCACAAAACAGATACGAAGCCTGCCTGGTTCGGGTGAAACAAGCTTTAGAGAGTTTGCCGCCTAGCACTTTACAAAATCAGGTTTTGTTGCGGGTAAATAAAATGCTTCAGATTATTGATAGCTCGTTTTTTAAGGTGAGCCCATCAAGGTACAAGTCCGACGAAAAAGTTCACAGCTTTTTTGGGGTGCTTTCTTGCATCGAAAGTGCAAACAGTAAGTCTACCTTGGTTTCTTGTAGTACCTCTGGGTTTGAAGGAGATAAGCTTGAGTACCTAAAGTGGCGGGCAGATATGCGCTTAGCATGGATAGGTGCAATGCAAGGTCAGTTTGTTCAGAAATATGACCATTTCTTTAACCAGATGCAAAAAATAACTTCTTTGCCACACGTGTATCAACCAGAACTTAGATTACTCAATGAACTTAAAACAGGCTCATCTTTGCCCAAGGCAATCGAAGCAGCAGAGGCGTTAGATGAAAACTTCCGCCTTTAAAATACTTTTAGTTGTACTTTGCTTTTCCGTCGGTACGGCTGCTTTAGCAAAGAAAATAACCTTAAGTGGAGCTAACAAGCTAGCTGTAAAACTCTATAAAGCTGATAAAAATAAGTCTGCTAAAAAAATATTAAATAAAATTTTAGATAGAAATACTGACTATCAACCTTCTAATATTCTTATGGGAAAGATCTTAGCTGATGAGGGTGAGTATAAAAAAGCTGCTGATTTTTTTGCGCGCGCAGGGTCGTTTGCTGGAAGCAGCCCGTTGTCTTATCAGGCAGGTCTAGCTTTTTACGAGGTAGGCAAGTGTAAGGCCGCCATCGGTCACCTAAAGCGGGTGAATAAGAGATCTATTTTGTTTGAGGACGCTCAAGTGTATAGAGCCGCTTGCCTTGCTAGGCTCTCAAGGCCTGAAAGAGCCCTTCGCGTCTTGCAGAAGGCAAAGCAAACAAGCCCAGGACTTAAAAACGCTCGAAGAAGGCTTTTTACAGAGCTTTCTAGGCAGATCAGGCAAAATCGTGATAGCCGTATTGTCTCTAGGCAGCAAAATTTTCAGGTTGTATACGTGCCTGCCCAAAACCATTCCGTTAAAAATACGAAGAAGCACACAAAGAAGCTATATACGAAAAGTAAAAAGAAGAAAAAAGTTGTTTATACCATGAAGCCTAAAGCTCGCGGCTTTTATCGTCAGTCTAGCCCCAGGCTTGCGTTTGAGTATGTCTCTAAGTCCAATGATATCCATGGTTTTGAAGTCGAAAAATCTAAGGAAACTTTTTTTCATGCAGGGATGATTTCTTTGTTTGGATACGAGTACCTGATCAACAAAATATACAAAGGAAGTTTTGACGGCAGATCTGAGATCCAATTCATCAACAGAAATAAGTCTGGTAGCATCATTACAAATGTAGCTGACCCAGGAAGCCCCAACAATCTTGCAGAAGATGTCACCGATTCAGAAGAGTCCACTTTTAGCCGGTTGCGGACAATGTTTTCTCCACAAGCTCGTATCCCCATATCGAAAAGTTTTTACTTACTGCTTCCTTTTAGCTATGAAAACTATTGGAACGATCCTCCTCCAAGTGATTTTAGTGACACTGTTTTAGAGAAGACGAGGTTTTCTTACGGGGCAGGGCTAAATATTGGCGCGGGACCGGTTGACTTTACAACGCTTTACAGGCGCATGAGCGTACTCGGCAGCAGCGAACACACTTTTAGAGTAGAGCAAAACGCCACGGCATCTCTTTCGAAAACCTGGGAAAAGTTTAACGCCTTTTTAGATGTGAACTATATCGGCCGGTCTTTGTTTTCCGGTGAGCCTTTGCCTGGGCCAGCCACAGAGATAGCAGCAAATATGAAGCTTAGTTTTTTACTTGAGTCTATAAGTGTGGATTTAGCAGCTAAATACATCCAAAGGTCTAGCGAAGACCCAGAAACGATTACGGTTTCAGGTCCAGACTTTGGGGCTGAAAGTGTTGTGGGAGCTGAGCTGGCTGTCAAAGGGACATTGGTTGAATCACTTGATCTTAGCGGTACCTTTGTCTATGAAAGTCAGCAAAACTACAACTTAGCGATCGAAGGCTATACGCCAAGCCAGATGGGTGCAAACGGCAGCGTGACAGCTAACGGCACAACCTTAAGGATTCTCGGTAAGCTCGCTTATATTCCAATACCAAACATTTCCTTTCAAACCAGCTATGAGCACGTGCGCTCTACTTGGACCACTTTAGACCCGATGGATCAAAGCAGGTTTGAAACGGTTCAAGGAAACCTACAGAATAATTTTGCGATTTCCGTAGAAGCAAAGATGACGTTCTAAGCAGAGCCTATGACTGAACATCTATATCGAGCTTTTCGATTTCTTTTTGAGTATCAGCCAGCCTTTTTTGCATGGCATCTAACATCTCTTTTGCATTGTTGACTTTTCCAACTAAAAGATCGACGTCTACCTCGCCTGTGCGTAGCTCGCCAAGTATTTTATCCACCTCGCCCAGCATCTCTGCGTAGCTTTTTTGCTTTTTCGTCATTTTTTTTGTCCTTTCTCTTGTATCGAGTGTGTCGAAACCTCATCGACAGTTAGCCCAAGAGTTCCACCAGCTATATGAGCCCGCAACCGGTCTCCTGTTTTTATTTTAGCGATGTCAGGAGGGTGGCCCAACTTGTTTAAAGTCCCCGTATCAGAGCTTGCGCTTTTTGGGTGGACAGACAAAAGAGCCCAACCCTTTTGCAGCCATGGGGCAGGGTCTACTTCGGCTAGGGTTGTGCGCATTTTCTGAAGCTGCATGTTTTTTTTCTGAAGAGATTGCAGGCCTAGTTTTGCCATGTGCATGCGAGTTTGTCGTAGGTTCTGCGTGTGCCGGTCAAGCGTACGCCTCGAAAAGACGATTATATTCTCGCGCATTTGCTGGAGGCGCTGCTGGATTAGAGCAAGTACCGAGACGCTGTACTTTGCAAAAAACGATTTTTGACCCTCGAGTTTTTGTTTGTACATATCTAAGGTTTTTTTAGCCGCACTTTTTAAATCCTTTTCTTGCTGCTCTACCTTTGTTTTTAACTGGTCTGTTTTTTGCACAAAATACGCAGCTGCTGCCGTAGGGGTTTTCATGCGCATAAAGCAAACTTCTTCGGCGACACATACATCGTCATGGTGTCCGATCGCCGCAAAAACCGGAACAGAGGCATTGCAAATTGCTTTGCACAGCTGCAAGTCATCAAACCAGCGAAGGTCGGCCGCGCTCCCTCCGCCGCGGGTCACAACAATAGCTTTTACGCCTTTTTGGCTAAGTGCTTGAATGCCTGCTATCACCGATTTTTGCGTTGCTTCTCCTTGCGACGAAGCTGGGTAGAAGAGCACAGAGTGCAGCCCGCCACCGCTAAAATACTGGTCAATAAAATCGCCATAAGCCCTAGACTTTTCAGCGGTGATAAGTCCAATGGCCTTAGACCAAGGGTCAAAACTAAGCCGCTGTTGTTTTTTTTCTAGCCCTAACCTACGAAGCTCAGCCAAGGTCTTTTGCCTTGCAAGTGCCAGAGCCCCCTGCGTAAAGGCCGGGTCAATATCACTGATCTGCAGCGACACCTGGCCGCGGTCTTTGTAGATGCTAACTTTGCAGCGCATGCGTACTTGAAGCCCTTCTTGGAAAACAGCTGCAGTAGCATCTGCCCCGTGTTTTTTTTGCAGGGCAGCGTAGCGGTCCGACCATACTGCAGCCTGCAGGCTATAAGATCCACCACGCGCAGAGTTTTCTTTAGGTTCTGCCAGGCTTAAATAGATAGCTGTGCCACGCGAGCTGGGCTTGCGCGATAGGTTTTGTATCTCACCTGTAACCCACACGTAGTTAGGCATCGCACGCTCGACCGCTTTTGATACTAGGTCGGCAATCTGGCTGATCGTATAGGTGTCTCGACCCGCCGGGCGGCTACTGGAGGTTTCTTGATGCGTGCTAGCAGCCAAGCTTTGAGATGGGGGGGCTGTTTGTTCTGAGTAGACCCCTTCAGGTGGTTCTATAGATCCTTCTGTAGAGGGCTCTACGGAAGAGCCGGTTTTTGCATCAGCTCCTTGGCTTTGCCGGCAGAGTTGTTCGACTTTTTGCAGGTTCTCTTCTGTGTGCGGCAGCTTCCAGTATTTTTCTTGCCAATCAAAACGCCCACCAATCTCTTTGATTTGGTCTTTGACCGGATAGGTGTCTCCGGCAATCACAATATGGTCTTTGATGACTTGAAATTGAATCATAGTGGTATTTTTTAACACATCCTTTTGTATCCAATGGCTCATGCCATTATCGACGTTTCGGACAGGTCTTCGGAGCAAAGTGGAGCGGGTGAAGAGATTCGAACTCTCGACCTGCGCGATGGCAACGCGCCGCTCTAGCCAGCTGAGCTACACCCGCTTTGGCTCCTCAAAAGGAAGTGTTATGATTACTGGAGCTTACTCTTGGATGCAATGTAAAATAATAAAGGGGCACAGGGAATGAACATCGTCGAAACCTTATTGGGCATGACACTAATTGGCGCAGAGTGGGTACTGTGGCTTCTCCTTCTTTTAAGCCTTCTATCCATCACTGTTATCTGTGAGCGAATCATCTATTTTATTCGTATTCATATGGACTTTGCCTCCTTTCAGGCTGGGCTGGCAGAGAACCTTGCTGACAAAAATCTGGATGGTGTCGAGAAGATGTGCTCGAAAATCGACCACCCAGCAGCGCAAATGCTGCGTTCCGGCATCAAAGTTTCTTCCAAAGGTCCTCAGGCTATGGAGACTGTAATGACTGCAAACATGGCAGGTATGCGCGGGAAAATGGATAGAGGGGTTACTTTTTTAGGTACGCTTGGGAACAATGCTGTTTATATAGGCCTTTTTGGAACCGTGATCGGTATCATCAAGGCATTCGACGCTCTTGCCAAAGAGGGTGGTGCGGGACTGGCAGAGAGTGGAGCAAGCTCGGTTATGTCTGGCATCTCAGAGGCGCTAGTTGCGACAGCCGTTGGGCTTTTTGTCACCATTCCGGCGGTGATTGCCTTTAATTACTTCAATAAGCAAATACGCAAAAACCTATCGCAGGCAGAGTCGATCAAAAAAATGCTGGTTTCTTATTACCAGTAAAGTTTTTTGACAGGCAAATGCTTGACGTTAAATTAACGCATCGGATAAAAGAGGAACTTTAATGGCTGGCGACTATATGGAAGAAGAAGCGATCACTAATATTAACGTCACACCTCTTGTGGATGTAATGCTTGTTTTGTTGATCATTTTTATGGTGACGGCAAACTTTATCACCCGGCATGAAATGGGCCTTGATCTTCCAAATGCAAAAACTGGTACTGCAGCAGAAAAAAGCATGTATGAGTTTGTGATTGATGCAAAAGAGCAGCTTTCTCTAAATGGAGTTCCTGTTTCTATGGCAAATGTATCTGAAGAGATTGCAAAGATTCAAAGCCAGTCTCCTGGAGATATGCCAACTGCAGTTATAGCAGCTGACAAGGTGGTCAAGCACGGTGTGTTTGTAGAGCTGTTGGATGTACTGCGTGAAAACAACGTACCTATTGCTATCCAGGTAGAGGCATCACCTTAACAAAAAATGTAAAGAAAACGGTAGCGAGAAAAAACCATGACCATAACCAAAGACCAAGTATGGAAGTACGTGCATGAGGAACTGTTTCAGCTTCAGCCAGAAGGGTACTCTGAAGAGTTTCCAAATTGGCCGGGGACGGTAGGGATAGAGCTAGAAGCGATACCTGTAGACCTCTCAACCTACCAGCGTGTTTCTTTTAGTGGTGGTCTGCGCGAGGCGCTTGTTCGCTTTAGCCTAGGAAATCAATACAGGCAGTCGTCTGGCTTTTATAACGCCAACGGAAAACAGCCGCAGCAGTTTATGTCGCCAATGCAGCTGGATGCCGATGGCAACAATATGAGTCTTGAGCCAGGTGGTCAGCTAGAGGTGTCGACGCGGCCCTTCCCTTGTTTGGTAGAGGCAGGCAATGCTCTTTCAAAAGAACAAAAAGCCATTAGCAGGCATCTTAAAGAGTCCAATATAGGTTTGGTTTTTGCCGGGATTGACCCGGAAAACAGTGTGCCAGCCATTGGCCTTCAGATTGCTAAAGACAGATACGAGTGCATGAACTCACATTTTCAAGATATCGGTGAGTTTGGACAACGGATGATGCGGCAAACCTGCACGATACAGGTAAACCTTGATTTTGGACGCTGCGAAAAGATCATGAGTAAGCGCTACGCAGTTGCCCAGTTTTTTAGTCCCATTCTAACGGCTATGTTCGCCAATTCTCCTTTTGTAGATGGAAAGCAAACTCCCTACAAAAGCTTCCGCGGTAGGGTCTGGCTAGATGTAGACAGTAGCAGGTGTGGTTTTGTTGGTGGAGAGCCCGAGTCTTGGTTTAAAGCAGATCGCAACGCGTGGTCTGATGTATATGCCCAGAAGCTTTGGGATAGCTCTGTTGTGATGCAGCAAAAACAGAACTCTTGGCAGCGGCCACAACCCGCCCGTAGCTTTGGCGAGTGGGTGAGTGACATTGGTAGCAAAACTGGAAATGGACCTGATATCGACGCTCTAAAACTGCAAGCTTCTTTGCTTTTCCCTGAAGTTCGTGCCAAAGGGTTCATGGAGTTGCGGAGTATCGATGCGCAGCTGCAGAAGTGGCAGACCGTACCAGGGACGATTATGACCGGTGCGTTGTACAACGAAGAAGCCTTGGACGAGCTTTCTGCACTTGCTTTAGGCAAGTGTTCTGTATGGAAGCAGATAAAAGAGGGGTATTTGGCTGGCTTAGAAAGCTCTGAAATAGCGGGCTTGGCAAATAAACTCTTTCAGATAGGGCTTGCTGGCGTTCAGCGGCTTCCTGACTGCTATTACTCCAAAGAGTCGCTTGAAACGGCTCAGGGATTTTACGAATCCTTTACGGAGCGAAATCTTTGCCCTGCTGATCAATTGATTGGCATTGCCAGAGAAAAAGGAGCTCCGTTAAACTTAAAAGACCTGCATAAATTAGGGCGAAAACAATGACACAACCTACAGATCCTTCGGCTAAGCCAATGTCTCACGACAACAACACATCAAAAACAACGGAGTCTATTTCGATTCCTTTAGGGGAAGAAACCTCGGATGAGCTCGCAGAGCACGAACTCCCCAAGGTAATCTCTCAGTCGACGCAAGAGGGGATTAAATCAGGCGACGAGCTCAATAACTATATTGAAGAAATTGCCAAAACGGTAAAAGTCGGCTTAGAGCAAAGCATTTCTATTTTGACCCCTTGGTTTTTTAACAATATGCCGCAGATTTACTATCAAACCACCCCTCGTGCCGAAAAAGTAAGGCACCTTAGCTCTATCATCACAGGCAATGTGTTCGAGGCTAAGCAGACCGTAGAGCTGTGGGATAAAGAAAAACAAAAAGTAACTTATCTCGGGCCAGGAAACGACTCGGAGATTCTTTTAGATATGGCCCACAGGGTTGAGGGCGAAGATTTTAAAACAGGGGTGATTTACTTTTCACGGGACCGCCTGCTTTTTTTATCTTCTTTTCAAAAAGGTGATCATGTTGAGCTTGATAAGTCTAATGAGTTTATAGAGCGCAAGGTTGCTTCGGCTCGCAAGACTTTGCTTGTGAACTTTCCAGGTGACGATGCATTGATCAACACCTACCTAGATGGCTTAGACAACGACTTTGCGGTGTATGCAAGCGACAGAAGAATCCACGTATCTTATTCCATGTGGAAAGATATGCTCAAAAAGGAAGGTGCACGTACAGAAGTAGTGGCCTTTCCAGACTCGCCAAAAGGCCGGCTTACCCTCGGTTTTAAACATGAAAAGTCAGCTGTGCTGCTTGCAGAGATCTTTCGATTGATTAATCGCTATGGTTACAGGGTCGATAGAGGGGTAGCGGTTAAGTTTACGCAAAACACGCCTGACCCTATAACTGTTATGCACTTTACGCTTTCGCCCACAAAAAAAGATGAGGTGGTAAAGCCTAAAGATGTGGAGATGCTTAAGCTGACAAAAGCCCTACGCACCCTGGCTTGGGCCGATCTCGATGCGTTCAATGAGTTTGCTCGAGACCCACATAAACACTCGATCAACTCTGTAAACCTGCTGCGGTCGATGGCAAGCTGGGTGCAGATTCTTTTAGGCAAGAAAAACCCTTTTTACTACTCAAGCTACAAGATTTTTACGACTTTCAAAAAGTATCCAGAACACGCTGAGACTTTGACCGGGTTGTTCCGAAAAAAGTTTAATCCACGCCGTGATGCAAACAGTGTATTGCGTGATGTCTCTACCAAAGAGCTCGAAGAGGCTTTGTGTGGCAATTCGATGGATAATGTTGAAAAGAATATTTTTAAAGAATGCCTGCAGTTTGTTCGTTGCATTCTTAAAACAAATTATTTTATGCCAACCAAAACAGGGCTTGCTTTTAGGTTGGACCCAGCGATCTTGGACGACCAGTACTACGAAGAAAGGCCGTTTGGGATCTTTTTTATTGTAGGGCGAGACTACCGTATGTTTCACGTGCGGTGGCGCGATATTTCCCGTGGCGGCGTACGTGTTGTGATGCCGAGAAGCTCAGAAGCTTATGACTCAGCGCTTTCTGGTCTTTTTGACGAGGTTTATGGCCTTAGTTTAGGTCAGCAGCTAAAAAATAAGGATATCCCCGAGGGTGGTTCAAAGGGTGTGTTGCTTCTGACTCCTGGTGGGAACCGGGATAAGTCTGTAAAAGGCGCTGTGAACGCGCTTTTAGATGTACTTCTTGTCGAAGATGAGGCTCATGAGTTTAAAAAAGACCAGGTAGTTAGCTACTACGATAAAGAAGAGCTTATCTACCTTGGGCCCGACGAGAACATCACCAACGATCTAATCAATTGGATTCCCGCTCAAGCAGCGCGCCGTGGCTATAAGTATGCCCAAGCGTTTATGTCGTCCAAGCCTGGTGCGGGTATAAACCATAAAGAGTATGGAGTAACCTCTGAGGGTGTAAATGTTTACCTTGAGAACGCGCTGCATTTTATGGGGATAGATCCTCGCGCGCAGGATTTTCGGGTAAAGCTGACGGGTGGCCCTGACGGTGACGTTGCTGGTAATGAGCTTAAAATTTTACACAGAGAGTATGGCGAAAAAGCCAAGGTTGTTGCTGTAGCCGATGGGTATGGGTCTGCTCATGATCCAAGTGGTTTGGATTGGGCGGAACTGTTACGTTTGGTCGAAGGCAGCCTTTCGATTGCTGAGTTCAACCCCGCAAAGCTTTCTGGTAAGGCGGATCAGCACGGAAAAAAATCTTTTGTACTTAAAGCTGATCACCCTGAAGGAGTCCAGCAAAGAAACAACCTTCACTTCGAGGCCGTTGCTGAAGTGTTTATCCCAGCTGGTGGTAGGCCTTACACGGTCCACGAAAGAAACTGGAAGCAGTTTATTCAAGAGGGTGGAGCACCTAGCTGCCGCGCTATTGTCGAAGGCGCCAATATATTCTTCACTTCAGCTGCAAGAGAAGAGCTACAAAAAGTAGGTATCTTAATCTTCAAGGACTCGTCTGCCAATAAAACCGGTGTGATCTGTTCTTCTTTTGAGATCATTGCTTCACTTACGCTTTCACCGGGTGAGTTCGAGAAAATAAAGCCGGTATATGTTGAAGAGGTCGTAACAAAGCTTCGGGAAAAAGCCGACAAAGAAGCAAAGCTTTTGCTATCTGAGTACCAAAGGTTTGGAGGCGAAAAGACTCTCGTTCAGCTTTCGATTGAGCTAAGTAGAGAGATCAATGCGATCACCGACAGTCTTTTGGCCGAGTTTTCTAAGCGTGAAGACTTAGTCAATACCGATGCTGTGTGTAGACAGATTCTTATGCGGCACTGCCCGAAGGTTTTGGTCGACCAATATGCTGACCGTATTGCCGAGCTGCCAGTCGCACATAGAATTGCGATTCTTTCTTCTTATATTGCGAGCTACGTGGTCTACAAAGAAGGCTTTGGCTGGATGTTATCTAGCCCGGCAGAAGAATGCTTTGAAAAGTGCATGCTTTACATCAAAAACGACATTGCCAGTAGGGATTTGGTCGAGTCTTTTCGCTCTAAAAAAGATGAGAAGTCACAGAAAATCGCGGACATCCTCGAGAGAAGTGCTGCCCGCGACCTTACAGATATAGAAATTCAAAAGCTGCAGTCCTAAAGATGATTGCAGCTTAGTTTGGGTCTTGCACTGTTACAGCCGTGAGCTTGTCGCCTTTTATCTCATACGCAATAGCTTTAACTTCGGATGTGTAGCCGTCAACCTCGGATAGGTAATATTCAACGAATAGGCCAAGTACCTCGCCTGTATCTTTTAAAACAATAAATTGAGCGTCTGAATACCAGCCTAGCTCCTCTATTGCGTACTCAATCTCTTCTTGATCGCCTTCCCACTCTTCGCGTACGACTGCTTCAAAGGCTTTATTGAGGTCGCCAACTTTTCTATGGTAAAGGCTGATAAGTTTTGCGGCCTCTTTTTTTTGCCGCGCATCTAGTCTTTCTTCACTTTGAGTGTCTAGAAGTAGCGAGTAAGCCACCAAGCTGTCGACGTGCTTTGCGCTGATTTTGTTTTCTTCTGTGTAGTGCGTCAGGTTTATATGGCTGGAGCCGTATGCTTCTCCCATTAGAGCTGCTTGTTCTAACTTTTTTAGTTGGGTTAAATTCTTTGGCATAAAGCTTTAGGTTGAACTCGGTGCTGGTGAGTTTGCTTAGCTCACCTTTGGATCCTATATATAGCGAAACCCCCTCTTCAGAGGTGCATTTCATGCCTGACCCAGAATAGTGTTTTACTTTTTTCTGTGCTGCTAAATTGTACGCAAACAGAATACTTCCAGCTAAGATGATGGCTTTCACTTTGGTCTCCCTTATCAGTGGTCAAATTTAGGAATCTCTAAAAAATTTTAGCTAATGCTACATTTGAGATACTAAAGTTAGCCTTACTTATCAAGGAGACCGTTTCGCCGACGGCGCAGCGTGGATTTAGCGAAGCTTGTCTACGACCGCATAAAGTGCATCTAAATTAGAAGCGCCGAGTTTTTGTGCTCTTTCCGGCGACCAGCCGTGTCTAGAGCATGGTGCATCGGCATTATCTTTAAAGGGCATTTCTAAGGTCATTGATAAACAGTCAAAGGCTTCAGCTATATAATTTGTGCAGATAGCCAGGTTAGCAGCACCTGGAGTATCTACATCGTAGCCATATTTAGTTTGAAAGTCTGGATTGTTTTGTACCAAAGAACTCTTGTAGGCTTCTTGCAAAGACAACAGTCTTTGAGACCACCCCGGAACTCCCTCGGCACCTGCAATGAAGTTGTAGGGCAGGGCCTCGTCCCCATGTACATCCAGGCAACAGTCTACGCCGGTTTTTTCCATTTCTTTTAGCACTAGGTATACTTCTGGGCTTTTTTCCATGGTTGGGTTTTGCCACTCTCTGTTTAGGTTTGAGCCTGCCGCATTGGTGCGTAGATGTCCGCGGCGGCTACCGTCTGGGTTCATGTTTGGGACCACGTAGAACACTACATTTTCTAGCAGGGTACGCGTGACAGGGTCGGTAGCGTCTAGGACTCTTTCCAACCATCCTTCCATAAACCATTCGGCCATGGTTTCACCTGGATGCTGCCGAGCAATCACCCAGCATTTCTTTTTCTCTTTTATCGCATCTGGGTCAAAACTGTTGGCAATAACTAGTAGGTCCATATCCTGGCCATCAAGGGTTTGGCCAAGGTTTTTGTACTGCACCCGGCTATTTGTCAGCGTACCTGCAATAAGGTTTTGGTGTCGCACCATCGTATAGGGGGCAAAGTAAGCAAAATAAACAGATTCATGCTCTGCTGTGAAAGAAAAGTTCAGTTTTCCCTCAGTGTAGGAAGTGTCGCTAACCCGAAACCAGTTTTTTAAATCATAGGATGCGCAGACCTTATAGTCCTTCCAGCCGTCGGCATAGGAGGTTTGCCCAGCGTTTTCTATCGAGTAAGATGTTTTTTTTGCATTTGTTCCAGTCGATCTAAAGTAAAACCACTGAAGAAACTCCGAGTGTGCGTCTTTGCGAATCTTAAGCCTTACGTGACTACCCACTGGCTTTTCTATAAGTTCAATGTTTCCGCCATCGAATCGGGCTGATATGGAAATGGTCATATTTTTCTCCCAAAAACAGGTGTGCTGTTGGTTAACAGAAAAAAAACACGATGTAAAACGGAAGCAAAAACAAGTTTATTCAGAAGCCTGCGAAGAAGTATTCAAATAGCCTGCCCCAGAAAAGTGTGGTGCTGAGATATTTAGTTTGCGAACCTCGCACATTTTTGTGACTCGCTCGCTCAGCTCGGGGTCGCCTAGTTTTTCGCTGCAAATCTTGTCCATCTTAACTTTAAGAGAGCTCGTAGACTCTTGCAGTTTTGAAAGGTAGCTTTGCATTTTTGGGTTGCTTCGTGATTTTTGAATCGCAGCATGAAAGCTTCCAGGTTTTGGGAAAGGTTTCATATACCCATTGACTTCACGGTAGGCCGTTGGGTTGCAAGCACCTGACTCTTTTCCACCTACGAGCCTGAGGCTTGAAAGGGCAAATTTTCTGCATTCAAGGTCTGAGTGCGCCACCATTCTTTTACGGGCTCTTAGGCTGTAAATCCTTTTGTCTTTCATCAATGCATCTAGCCTTGGTTTGATGGATTTCATTGCATGTTTTTCTGTGGAATCACCAAAAACAAATCTCCCGATTTTTTCTAATTTACTAGGATCTGGCGTTCCAATTTTAAAAGCATAAGAATTTAAAGAGGTTTGCAACTCTTCGTAGGAAAGCATTTGGTCGCTGTCGTGGTCAAGTTTGTTAAAAACTCTTTCCATGATTTGATCATGGTCTAGGCTAGACATAAAACTTGTATCGATATTGCTCAAGACAAGCGCAAGCTCAGGCTTTGTAGTGACAGGGTCGCTAGCAGAAAGCGTTAGCTCTGCGGCTACCTGAATAGCTTCTTCAGCCATAGTATCTATATCTGTAGCTGCTTCTAGAATAGCCGCCGTTTCTGCTGAGTCGTTTTGCTCTGCAAAGCTTTGTTCTTTTTTACAGGCAAAAGCAAATACAATAAGCGCTGCGAATAGCATTTTTGCTAGGTTGGACTTCATTGTAAAACTACTCCCCCAGAAGCTTTGACATGGTTTAGTCTTGCTTAAGGTGCTTATCGGAACACAGTTGGGGTGCAGCAAGAAAGCTTTTATCTCTTGTAACAACAGTACGTTGCAGGGTTTTTAAGATAAGGTTTATATACTTAGTGTTGTGTGCGAGCGATTCTACGTTTGGGTTAAATATTCAGCCGCGGCCTTTGTTCCTGCGGGCAAACAAGGTAAAATAAGCCATGCGTTATCTGTTTTTACTAACTTTTCTGCTTTCATGGCCTGTGTCCCCTCTTTTTGGTGATGGCTTTCCTTTTGATCTAGAAAAAAGGCTTGTAAGCCTCGTCGAAGCTGCCAAGGCCAAGACTGGCATACCTCCTTCGAAAAGGGACGCCGAAGAGCTGGCGGATTTGTTAGGAGGGTGGCGCGATGGCGGTGAGAAGTTTGAACTTAGAGTAATAGATGCCTGTAGCAAATCTAGTTACCTCACGCATTTGTATGTGCATGTTTTGGTGGAAAAAAGAAAGTACTTTGGCAAGGTGGGAGTGTATGTCCATCCCGCAGATAGTGATTTTGTTGCTAAACTGAAAAAAGTAAGATCGCTGAATCTAGCGTTTGCTCCAAAGGTGATTTCGCAGCTTTTAGGTGGATATTCAACTTCTTTGCAGCTAAGGTTTTTAGATGAGCTTTACGCAGCAGACATTCTTTCTACAAGGTTTAAGTATTTTTCAAGTGCGGTTGAGTCTAGTTTGCGAGACTCTCCGGCAAACACAAGGGTTGTGTTGAGTATTCTAAGTGAACGGCCCACCCCGTGGTTTCGACCCGAGCACATTTTAACTCGGGTGCTGAATGATCCACAAAAATTTGCTCCTCTAGACGTAGTGGAGTCTGTTGCGCTTTTGATGGGGTGTCTTTCGCCGTATTGATATTTAATTTTTTAGTATTTAAGAAGCTTTACTCTTATTAGCTTTCTGCGTATGGGTATTTTCTTCTTTTTGCGCTTTTTCATCGTCTGCTTCTGACACTAACTCTGTAAGTGCATTGCTGTTAAAAGCATAGCTGAACTTTGCATTTACCGCCGCTAAAGACGCTGGTCTGTGGAATAGGTATCCTTGATAAAAGTCAATATCTAGGTCTTGAAGAACTTCAAGCTCAGCTTTAGTTTCTACACCCTCGGCTAGAACTTTCGTGTTACAAAGGTGAGCTGACTGGATGAGCCCCTGCAGATAGATTTTTTTATGACTATGTTTGTTAATGTCGCGGATAAGTTCACGGTCGAGCTTTATGATATCTGGTGATAAAAGCATGATTCGGTCAAAACCACTATGGGCTTTACCAAAATCATCGGCTGCAAGGCGGACGCCTTTGCCTTTTAATTTTTTACGGATTGCCTGAATCTTTTCTAGGTTTGTGATCGCTGAGTTCTCTGATACTTCCAAAATAATGCCGTGCCGTGGTGGGTTTGGCAGGTATTTCATCAGGGTATCAAAGTGCCTTAGGTTCGCAGGGAGGACGTTCAAGAAAAGAGGTAGGCTTATATCTGAACACTCTTCGAAAGACCTTTTGAGGCAAAGCTGATCTAGCTCTTGGTCTAGTCCTAGGAATTTTGCTTTTTTGAACAAAAACTCTGGGCTGATGATCTTCATGTTGATAAGCGAGCGGTTTAAATTTGGAAGTATTTGAATCAGGCGCTGCAAATCAAATCGAATGAGGCTTTCAAAACCCATCAATTGCGCCTGTCCATCTTTATTGCAAGAGAAAACGCCTTGCAGGTGAGGGTAGAGGATTGTCGGGTTTTGGAAGATCATATGAAAAAACTCGCGCTCTCTATCTAAGGTGCGCTGCAAGTTGATTGATGCGTTTTTGTGTGTGGTGTCCATGACTCTTTTTACAGCTTCGCTGGGGCTGACAACAGGGTTGTGAACGGCCGAGCCGAAGCCGACTTCAATTTCAGCTACAAAAGCTTGTGTGATTCCTTGGATGCCTTCTTTGCTGCAGTTTTTTGCCAGTTTCTGTGCAAAGGTTCGTTCCACAACAGCATAAATTCTGTCGGCCATATTTTCAGTGTTGCCAGGTGCATGGATCCGATTTTCTTTTTTGGCATTGCGCAAAAGTAAGTAATAACAGTCGGGTTTGCCGTCGATTTTGACTAGGCGATCACCTCGCCTAAACCCACTTGGTTGAGACCACATTGACTGCAAGGTCTGCCGAAAGGTTTTTTTGGCTAAAGCGAGTACCTCGTTGTCAAACTGCTGCTCAAGTTGATACAGGTTTTTGATCTCTAGACTAATGACTGAAAGACTGCTTTCGTCAGCTAAGGTCTGTTCAAAGTAACCGATATCTACCGTGTCGATCGGTACGGCCGGAAATGGAACGGTTTGTAAGGCGGAGGTTAGTTCTTCTATGGAAGAAATCCGCGTGCACTGGTTGATCGCATCGGCTGATGAAAGACCCTCTAAAGAGCCGTCAGGCTTTAGTTCAAGCAAGTAGGTTGGAAGGCGTTGGCAAAGAAGCCGTAGAAGCCTCTTGCTTGCGGACATGGACTTCCCAGGGTACGGCCATTCCATAACCAGGGTGGCTTCTGGAGCCGTAAAGCATCTGGAGATCGACTCGTTAGCTTTTCCATTGTGGAACTGTAAAGAGTTAAAGTTCTTGCTTGCACTTTGAAACATAGCTTCAACCTGCTCACGCAACTCTTCGTTTTCAACAGCTAAAAAATACAAGAGAACTCCATTAAAATAATTCAAAATATCTGGGACGCGTTAAAACCAGAGTTGTTGCTCTGACGGTTAAATTCGTCCTTCTATTCTTTCGGAAACCTACGGATTCTCTGAATCGGCAACTTCTGCCCCAAATCTTTAGCTTGGGCCCCAAGGGGTTTGTGCGAACAACGCTGTATTCCACAAAAACTGTGGATAACTGGGTACTTAGAAAGCTTTGTGCCGCGTCTAGAGCGGCTCACGCTGGTTTGATTTAATTTTAATCAGCTTAAACTATAGAGATTACTTGGGAATTTGTTTATTTTGGCTATTGGGCCAATTTTAATTCTTTTGTATGCAAAGCCCTTTAGAATTAACCTAGGCGAGACATGGTCAAACTAGGAGCCAGAAAAAATAGTGAAAGATGAGCAAACGATACGTCCATTAGAGCTGCCCGGTGCTTTAGGCTTAAAAGGTGTTCGGGTGGGATTCTGTGAGGCTTCAGACCACAGAGTGCAAAACGCTTGCCTGCAGTTGCTCGAGCAAACGCCTTTACGTCTGGCTTTGGTCGGAACTTCAAAAGATTACGAGGAGCTACCTTCAAGCTTAAAGCAAGAAGAACGTATTGAGTTTTTGAATGTAGCCGAGCAGGCTTTAGCTACGCGTAAAACAATTGAGCAGTACCTGCTGTCTCGGGGGAAAAAACTTTCAGAGCCACAGATAGAACAGCTGGCTTTGGACCCCGCCTATTGCCTAGCCTCGATGGTTTCCAGCGGAAAGCTAGATTCTGGGGTAGGAGGGTGTCGTTATACGACAGCACACATTATAAGGGCCGGGCTATATGCTGTGGGGCTTGAGCAGGGCAGCGATTTGCTCTCTAGCAGTTTTTTGTTTTGTTCCCCCAAAAGTATGGGGCTAGTGACTGGGCAGCCTACCAACCATAGGTGGTTCCTGTTTGCTGACTGCGGGGTAAACCCTCAGCCTAGTAAAGAGCAGTTTGCAGAAATTGCCAAGCATTCCGTTCAAAAATGGAGATCGCTGTTTGGGAGTTCTCCGTCTAAGGTCGCTTTTCTTTCTTACGCAACTGGAGAAAGTGCTGGTGGTGAGCTTGTCGATAAGGTGCGTGCCGCTGCAGAGTATACGGACAGAATTTTCAAGCAGTCTGAAAAAGGTATTCAGGTTCTCGGGCCTGTTCAGTTTGATGCGGCTTTTGTGCCTGCGATTGCCTCCCAAAAAGGCCTTGCGTATGCCGGAAACCAGGCGGCAGAAATCTATCTTTTTCCTGACCTAAATTCGGCAAACATTGCGTATAAAGTAGCCAATCATGTGGCTGGCTACCACGCATACGGGCCGTTGCTACAGGGTTTGGCAAAGCCTTTTACGGACTGCTCTAGAGGAGCTAGCGTGGAGGAAATTGCAGGGTCGGCGGTGATTTCGGCTATAGAAGCAATAAAAAATGGAGCCTAGGATATGAATAGCTATTTAGAGCTACTAAAAGATGTTTACGATAACGGAGCCGAAAAAACCGACAGAACTGGGACGGGCACAAGAAGCGTTTTTGGTCGTCAGGTCCGCTTTGATCTTAGGAATGGTTTTCCGATGGTTACAACTAAAAAAGTACACTGGAAGTCTGTTGCCTATGAGCTTCTATGGTTTTTGCGTGGTGATACCAACGTAGAGTACCTGCAAAAAAATGGTGTTCGCATATGGAACGAGTGGGCAAACGAAAAAGGAGATCTCGGAAGGGTCTACGGCGCGCAGTGGAGAGACTGGCGCAATGCAAAGGGCGAGTCTTTTGACCAGATTCGGTCTGTAGTCCAGCAGATCAAAGAGAACCCTGACTCGCGCAGGCACATGGTCGTTGCCTACAACCCTGGCGAACTTGATCAAATGGCTCTTCCGCCATGCCATGCTTTTTTTCAGTTCTATGTGGCAGGAGGCAAACTTTCTTGCCAGCTATACCAAAGAAGCGCAGATGTCTTCCTTGGGGTGCCGTTTAACATTGCTTCCTATGCTTTGCTTACGCATATGGTGGCACAGGTTACAGGGTATAAAGTCGGTGAGTTTGTACACTCGTTTGGAGACCTCCATTTATATAATAACCATGTTAGCCAAGCTGAGCTGCAGCTTTCTCGGGACCCACTTAAGCTTCCTACGTTGGAGCTGAATCCAGAGGTAGAGAACATCTTCGAGTTTGGTTTTGAGGACTTTACACTCAAAGGCTATGAGTCACATGGCAGCATCAAAGCTCCGGTGGCTGTTTGAGTATGATGTCTTTCAAAGATATTCGGTTAGCACATGTCGTGGTTACTGCCAAAAACGGTGGGATCGGTAAAAATGGAACTTTGCCTTGGCATATTCCCGAGGACCTCAAATTGTTTAAACAGATTACTATGGGCGGAGTTCTGCTTATGGGAAGAAAAACTTTTGAGTCGGTCGGGTTTGTCTTCCCGGGGCGTGAGTCGATCATCTTGACCAAAAAAGACGATTGGCTACCTCAAGACCACGTAAAAACCTGGACGGAAGAAAAAGCGAGTAGGACGCACGTGTGTGGCTCGTTGCAAGAGGCTATTCAGGTGTATTCCAGGCTAGCTAAGGAGGCTCCCACCGGCAGCGAGCCCAGAAGGTTTTATTGCATTGGTGGCGGTCAGATATACAAACTTACGCAAAACATATGCAATGAGGTTCATTGGAGCGTTGCTGAATCAAAGCTCAACCCAGTTTGGGATCCAGAGGTCGATACGTTTTATGACATGGATTTTTTGCAGCATTTCCAGTCTGCTGAAACCCGAAGTGTAGAAACAGATGGCGAGCTTTCCATTAGCTACCAGCGCCTAGTTCGCTAAAGCTAGTTCAACCACAAAAAAAGCCTCTCCGTTAGCGGAGAGGCTTTTCATGCTTTGAAAGAAGGTGATTAAACCATTTCCTTCAATTTCTTTAGTGGGCGTACTTTGATCACGTTACGTGCTGGCTTAGCTTTGAACATCATCTCTTCACCAGTGAATGGGTTGATGCCTTTGCGAGCTTTTGTTGCAGGCTTACGCTTTACAGTGATTTTCATAAGGCCAGGAACAGTGAATACTTTGCATCCACGTGGTCCCATGTCAGCTTTGATTGTTTTCTCTAGGCTTTCGAAAACCTGAGTAACTTCTTTTTTTGACATGCCTACGTCTTCAGAAATGATATTCATGATCTGAGACTTGGTGCGTGGTGTATTGCTTGGTCCAATACGAACACTTGCCTTTTTTACAGGTGCTTTTTTAGCAGCAGCTTTTGG
Organism: Oligoflexales bacterium; assembly: GCA_023301565.1. Classification (GTDB taxonomy): domain Bacteria; phylum Bdellovibrionota_B; class Oligoflexia; order Oligoflexales; family JALZUQ01; genus JALZUO01. Next base: position 43,853 of record JALZUO010000009.1, on the reverse strand, counting down.
CTTTGCAGCAGTTTTACGCTTAGCAGTAGTCTTTTTTTTCGTGGTTTTACGCTTCGTAGTCGTCTTGCGTTTTGCAGCCGTCTTACGTGCAGTCTTCTTTTTTCGAGCCATCATATCCTCCTTAAGGGAAATAAATATCCACAAAAAAAACAATACGTGATAAAAATTTGATGTGCAAGAATTATTGTTGCATTTGGCCCTATAAAAATAGGTGTCGAAGAAGTGGGGGGTCCGATGGGTCAGGAAAATCACGTAGAAAACAAGGCTGAGTTTCTCAAACACTTTGCTATAGGCCCTGTTCAGCGGTTCACCTACCACTTGGTTTGCTGGGCTTTTCGCTGCTTTCTCCCGATTTATTTTCGGGGGCGACTGGTTTTACAGGAGTCTGAAGGGCAGTTTCGTAGGATAAAACCGCCCACAAATGTTGGTCCCAGGACACTAATTGTCGCAAATCACTCCAATAGTCTTTTAGATTGCCTCATTTTACTCTTATCGTTTCGTGAAATTGTTCGTTTTGTCGCAATGCATATTCTGTGGAGCTACCCTCTGGTGCGTTATTTTCTTTGGATGGGGGGCACAATCCCCGTGTTTCGCCCGCAGGACAAGGATAAGATGGCAAAGCGCAAAGGCGTTACTAGGTACTTGGAGTCAAACTCCCAGGTGATGGCTGTTGTGCAAGACGCGTTCTCTCGGTACCCCGTTGCTATATTTCCAGAGGGTACGACTCACCTAGAAGGCAAGATGAAGCCATTTAAAACAGGCCCGGCAAGGTTTTTAGCTCAGGCCATGCAGCACGACGCAGGGAAGTCAGACCACCCAGAATATAAGTATTTACCGTCGGTTATATATTACAGGGGGCATAAAGACTTTGCTGCTCAATGCTTACTTGTTCTTGGACAGTCGGTTATTGTCCAGCCTTTTTCGGTGGACAGTGACGATGCCAAGGTCAAAATCAAAGAGATTAGAGACTCTATGGAGCGCGATGTTGCACGTTTGATCCCTGAATACGAAAAAGATGAAACAAAGAAAGCCTTGGATCGAGCGCTGCAGTTGGCCTATGGCTCGGACAATGATGTTGGGGTGTATTATTATTTCGAAATGGAGTTTAGCCGCAGGCTTGCTCGGATGGATCGGGCTGAGGTGGAAGCATTTACGCAAAAGCTAGAGTCTATCTTTGAGAACATAGACTCCATAGAAGAAACAGTGGGCGTATCTGACTGGAGATGGATCAACCCGGTAGGTGGGCTTTTTCGGCGCAGGAATGCTGGAATTCGAAAAAGCATTCGTATGGCCATAGCTCCATTAACGATTCTAGCTTTGTTGATCCATGAGCCTTTGCTGCGTTTGTTTTCGTGGCTTTCAGATGTTTTGACTACCTGGGAGGTGGAAAAACAGACTTTTAAAGCTCTCGGGGCATTTTTCCTTTTTCCATTTTATTGGGGACTTCTGGGGCTGCTTAGCTCTCGATTTCTGATTAGTTTTCCATTTTCTAGTTTAGTTTATGCAGTAGGCTTTTTCTTTTTGGGAATGCTCGGTGTGCGCTTTCGCCGTGATGCCCTGGCTACTTGGAGAGCCGTACGCCTGTTTTGGAGTGTCCCTGCCTGGAAGGCTATTGGCGATTTTAAGGAATTGAGGAAAGAAGTGAGAACAACTCTTTTAATGTTTTTGCACCCAGACATTGATTACCGCTTAAGCGGCGCTGTAAAAAGGTCAGAGGTACGCTCTTGGCGGGACTATCAGGCCCGGTTTAAGGGGCAAGATGTGCTGGAGGATTGGATTTGATCAAACTCTATGGTCATCTTTATTCAGGACCAACGATGTTAGTAGAGATAGCTTTGCGGCTTTTCCAGCTAAAGTTTGAGTTTATACCAGTAGCCTTAGAGGCAGGCGAACAGCACAAGGAGGGGTTTTTGCAAAAAAACCCTCGTGGCCTAGTTCCAGTTCTCGAACTTTCAACGGGTGAGGTTTTGATCGAGTCGGTTGCGATTTGCCGCTACCTAGCTCGTTTGCATGGGCGTGAGGACCTGTTTCCTAAAGAGCCTTCGGCTGAGTATCAGCTGGAAAGCTGGCTAGACCATTTGCGCATGAGTTTGTGCAAGCCGTTAGGGGTGATTCAATGGAACAGGGTATGGGTTAAAAAATTTGGCAAAGCCGGTGCAATACCGGATACGGTGGCAGTTGAAAGGGCCTCTTGCCAAGTGTATAGAGCTCTTGGCGACTTAGAGTCCCATCTTTTGGGCAGAACATCTCTTCTAAGCCCTATGCTGCAAGCTCCGAGCTTCGCAGACTGGATTTCTTTGCCATGGCTGGGGTACTATCAGCTCGCTGAGATAAGTTTGCTTGAATACCCTCGGGTTCAGCAGTGGCTTCACCAAAAAACATCTTCGGATGTGTGGACGCAGGTCCTGAAGCAAAGACCTCTGCTTGCAGACAAGACAAACCTTAAACAGGAGATGCTACCAAGATGACCGACACAACAACAAATCAGTCTGGCCAAAAACCTGGTTTTTTAAACTTTACCGTGGACCATATGACCATGCTTATGCAGCCAGAAATGTATAACGTGACTTATGTTCTGTTTCGCGTGATTTTTGGCGTACCCTTAGAAGATGTGATTTATGAAAAACGTAAAGAATGGAAGCCTGGTGAAGGTGAAAAGTCGATGACTTTTGCGGTTTCGGTCGGAAAAGAAGACCAGGGCCATGTTGCTAGTAAAGCTAGCGGCGGGACAGTCATCGCTCTTGTTCAGCCTACAGAGCCAGACTCGCAGTCTTCACACGTAAGGACGATGCTACAAAACCACAGTGCCGCAGCTCACTGGCAGCACATTGCTCTGCGTACGCCAGATTTACTGGCTTTTCATCAGCACGCAGTCGAGCGCGGGGTCAACTTTATCACGCCGATTCTACGTGACGATGGTGAAGACTTGATCCAGGTGTTTAGTGGAGAGTGGTATTACCCGGGATCTATTTCCTCGGCTATGTTCTTTGAGTTCGTTCAGCGCGACCCGACCGACTCACTTTTAAAGATGCTAGAAGAGCGCAACAGAGAGTCCTGGTTTCGTGACAAGACCTTTTTGGGTCTTTACGGAGAAAAAGAAGCTGAGTACCAGCGCGAATCTGTGACACCTTTTATCGATTTTGATTTGTTTAACAAGCTTCAAACGCTTGTCGGTGCAAAAAACCACTGGGAAATATCCGAAGAAGACATTGCGGCTGCCGAAAAGATGATGATGGCCTATGCCGCAGAAAAAGAAGCAAATAAAAAGTAAAACATAACCAATATAAATAGAAGTATTGCTATGACCTCAAACGAGCGCGTTGATACGATTATTTTAAATGGCACGGGTGTAAACTACTCGTGGCATTTGCCGTTATTATTTAGCCAGGATTATGCAAAGGTCAGCTCTGCCAAGAGCCTGTATTTGGTCAGTGGTGGATCTACGGCATTCTTTGCGCGTTTTGCCCATGAAAAAGGGTTAATGACCTGGAAGAAGGAAGATTTTTTACGCTGGAACCAGCTGGTCGGTAAAATATATAAAAACAATCTTTGTAATGGCCTAAAAAGGCTCTACCACTTAAAGTTCGGCTCTTCTAAGCCAATGATCACGGAGCAAGAGTATTATGAATCATGGGCTCTGGCCGTAGGCCCTGCTTACTTTAAGCTTCTCTTTTCGGACCTTCCTAAGAATGTACGAGTTCCGCTGTGGGATGTAGATAAGAAAGAAATGGTTGTGGCCCAGCCCTCGGACCTGCGCTTTGCAGGTGTTCCAGCTTATAAGGTTAATTTTGCAGCAACAGCTATTCCTAAGATCTTTCCTCAGATAGAGATCAATGGCTCAAACTATATTGATCCTATGTTTTGCGAAGAGTACGGGAAAAACTTTCTTAAATGGATGAAACAGGTGGAGTCCGAGGCTAACAACTTTGAAAACTACAACCTGCTAAAAGATAAAAGCCTGGCCAATGGAAAGTATATAAAGATATGTGGCAATAAAGATGGCAAGGCTCAAATACGGATGGATTCTCTAAAGTTTTTGTTTGGCATCACCATAAAAACCTACCCTGCGAATATCCACAAATCGCCAGACATCCCCGAATAACTGCAGCTTCTGCCAGTTTACTCCCTAGTCATAGCGAACTTTGCGTTGCTCTTTGCGGTCGGACTTTCTTTTTTTCTCTGAAATCCTTTTTTCTTTACTAGCTCTGGTTGGTTTGGTTGCTCTGCGTTTTTTGGCTTGTTTGAGTGCGAGAGCTAGGATGTTCTTTAACTTTTGAATGCAGGCGTCCATATTTCTGCGCTGAGACCTGTAGGCCTCGCTGCTTACGGTTATTCCGTGGGAATTGCGGTAAGAAGAAGGGAGCTTTTCCTCTAACCTTTGCAGAATACTGGCCGGCAAGCCAGACTCTTTAAAGTTCCATTCTAGGATTGCCTTGGTGTCGGTTTTGTTTACGTGCTGACCACCTGGGCCGCTGCTTCGTGCGAACTTCCAACTTACCTGTTTTTCTTCAATGATTATAGATGGATGCAATTTTATAGTGGCCACGTGTCGTTTTCCTTCCCTGGAACTAAACTTGGATCTTGCTTCTATGGCAAGCGTTGGTTATTGTCCCGGATCTGTGTGAGTACACTTCATCATACACACCTATTGTCGCTAAAAGAAGCTTAGGAGCAAGAAAGCATGGGAAAAGGTCCAGTAAAAAAATCACCCGAGTTCCAAATCGTAGAACGTAAAGACGGCAGGTTTGCTGTTCGCAAGCGCGGTGGTGGTTTCGTCAACGGTGCAGAGAAGACAAAAATTCTCGCCGACGCAGGTAAGATCAAAGTATCGAAACCTAGTAAAAAAGAAGAAGCTCCGGCTGCTGCTGAAGAGGCCCCGGCCGCTGCAACAGAGTAGTTTCTTACAAGTTGAATTCCATTTAAAAACACCCCTGTGCTACAGATGAGCAAAGGGGTGTTTTTTTACATACTTAAAGTCCTAGTGTGGGTTGTAAAAAACTTGCCGTTTATAAATAGGCTGCGTCTTCCTATAGTTATGGTCATAGAAAAAATTGAACTTTTTTAGCTGTTTTTTAGAAACTTTTATGTGCTCATCAAACACGATCCACTTTACTCCCTCACTGCATGGTGGGGTCGTAAGTGAGCCTTTGTAGTGGTAGTGCGACGTTGACTTCGGGACTAGCTTGGAAAGATCTATATGTGTTTTTGCGTGTTTCCCTCTTTTAGGAATGTTGTCAAAAAAGTGCGGATTTATGTCTTCTTCAACGACATCTACGAGTACCCCAAGAACCGCTAGGCTATTGTTGTTTTTGTGTACTAAATGTAGCTCTAGTGGGTAGTGCTTTCCGTCGATCGTGTGCTCACTATGAGAGTGCCAATGAAACTGCACGAGTTCGTACTTAACATTGTGTATAACCAGGTAGTTTTTTTCTTCGAGGTCAAACTCAACGGTATGGCCATTGTTTACAATGTCCACGCCTGACCGGTGGTACTCGAGCTTAAACTGATGGTCGGAATAGGAAGAGCCATTTCGCACCAAGTTGATAGGGCTTTGCCGCTTGCCGGTAGAACAGTTTAGGTAGGCACTCGATAGCCTTGCCCAGTGATTCTCGTCAGTATTATTTTCGTAACCCCATATTTTGTGCGGATGAGAGCACTGAGACTGAGAGAGTAGAGTGGTTAAAAGCAAAAAAGTAGCAATATTACGCATGGCGGTCCTCTATGTATGGATATGGCGGTTCGTTAAAAACCAAGTCAGTATCATGCCTTAGCTGTGCCCCGTGTCAACAGGTTTGGTAGGGCTTTGGGGGGGGTATCTGCTCCTACACACTTTGAGCCTGTCGTTAATCTGCTGCTTATATTCAGTTTTCAGGGTTTAGGCGCTCTGTTTGTTTGATACTGACCCTACATCAAACCAGCACCCACTTGACTGTTCTTTCACGGCGTATTATTTCCGACCTTGAGTACGCCATCCTTCCGCTATTCGGTTTCAAATGTACTATTCACTTGAGGACTAGCTTCATTGGTTTTGCGCTTCGATATAAAGGTTAAGTCTTTTCTATTGGCCCTTAGCTTGTTGACGGCTAGTACCTCTGTGCAAGCCAACCCGTGTAGAAATACGTTTTCTATAGCGCAGGTGATGGTTGCGACGGGAGTCCTTGGTATTGGCTCATGGGTTGCTGGTATCGCTTTAGATGAGGCTAAAAAGGTTAGGGATCAAGATAGAGCCATGGATCTTTATCGAGTAGGCCCATTTTCAGATGAAGGTGTGCTTAGTGTTGTACAAGGCTTACATCCAGAGGTTTTTTTACGGCATCTTGATCGTCTTATAGAAACTGCAATTTATCGCAACCATGTAAAGTCGTATAACTTTTTGAAGAGCAGGCGTGCGCGCTTACCGCAAAACCTAGCCGAAGAGCTTCAGGTTTCTCTTTTTGTTGCCTCTAGTGATAACCGAGATGATATTTTTGAGATGATTATCGGAGAAATTGATAGCCGTCAAGATAGCACTGAGGTTTTTCAGTTAGCCTTTGAGTTGCCAGGTCTTGTAAATCTCTGGGCGAAGCAAGAGAGGGTGCAGACTTTGCTCGAGCGAATTAGGTCCCTAGCCCCAGCTAAGTTTGAGATAAAAAACATATACTACAGCCTTTCTATCGAAGACGCTCAGGAGCTTTTGGCGCTTGAAAACACCAAGCACACGGGTATTTTCGAGATGCTTTTGAATAAAGACAAAAGCGGCGATTTTTATTTAGACGTTGACCTGAACCTGCTTTGGGTTTCTCAAATAGAAAAGCAGCTAGCAAAGGTAGATCCTGAGTTTGCATTGCTTGGGCAAAGCTACCTAGAGGTCCGAAAAAGAGTGGTTTTTCAAAGTTTGCTAGAGAAAGACCCTGACTGGGTTTCGCTTGAAAAGTTTTTATTTTTGGCCAAACACCTTGGCGGCTATCCTGGCGACTCGGCATTTCTACCTTATTTAGCTAAGAAAAAAGATTTTGAACTATTTTTTAAAGCTGGCGATCGAATGAGTGGCGGGTTTAGCCGGCATGCTGTTTTGTTTTTGTTTGAGCTCCTTTTGGGGCAGGAAAAGTATGCAGAAATAGAATGGCTAGTAAAACAAGGCTATTTAGACCTAAAAAAAGACACCCCTGCTTTTAACAGGGGCGTCGGAACGCAAAAATCTTTGCAGAGTTTAGAGTTTTTAAAACGTCAAAAGCTAGATTCTCAGCACCATTAGTTCTAAAAAAGAATGCTCAAGCTACCAGAGAATAGGAACTTGGTCCGAGCGTCTTTGAGGCCCTCTTAGGCCTTGCAGGGCCCTTTTTGGTTTGGACTTGTTTTTGCTCAGCTTGCCGCGGATACATGGCCTTCGAAACTCAACCATTGAGCCATTTTCAGTGGGTTTACAAGCTAGGTTGTCCCAAACCGGATCTCTTTTGCTTGGTACTGGGCACTCGTAGTCCATCGGGCATGAGTCGGCATCGTATTCTATGGAGTAGACGTCGCCATACTCGCTGCATTGGCCGGTTATCTGGCAGCTTGATTGTGAAAATGGTGGCGGGGCTCCGTGGTCGCAGCTGCAGCTAAAATATTTGGTCCTGTTTGGCTGGTTTTTTGTGATTCTCCCAAGCTCTTCTGTAGCAAGGCAGGTTGCTTGCTGGCCGCAAGAGGCTCCAACTGTCTTACCTGCGCATGCAGTTTTTTTTGCTCCTACCTTCGTTCTTGTCTTCGCTCTAAAATCACAGCGTTCCTGGAACACAAAGTTAGGGTTAGATGGAGGGGCAGGTTCGGTTGACCGGGTAGACGCGCATCCTGCACACACAAGCAAACCACTTACCCAAAGTACTGCTCGAATCAAGTCCATGATTTCTCCTTTGGTAGAAATTACCTTATTTTAACAGATGCATAGCGATCATTCACCTGGTAGCAAAGCCTTGGTTACGTTGGCTTTGAGGGTGCAGTCCTTTTTGCCCTGAAATTACCTGACTACTTAAGTGGCCAATATGGAGGAATCAGCTTTCGATAGCGAACATTTATGTTACCTCTTGAAGGGTAGGCTGCACCCTTAGCTCAGCTGGATAGAGCACTTGGCTTCGAACCAAGGTGTCGGGAGTTCGAATCTCTCAGGGTGTGCCACTCTTCTTGTTTTTTACGCGCAGTTTTATGGAAGAGGTTCGCTCATGGTCAAAATTGTGGTCAAATTCTTTGTTACGTTCTATTTTTTATGTGGGCTTTTACCGTCTACAGAACCCAAGAAAACTCAGCGCACTATCAATTGATAGTAAGGGCTATGCGTGCAAAGCTAAATGCATACTCTGCAAAAGCTAGGCTACTAAAATCTACCGGACGGCTGACACTACGCCCAGACCAAAGGTAAAAAAGCCCTACGCCACCTGCTTGGAGGTACGATAAGGTTTGGGAACTGCTGTGCTCGGAGCTATAGCTTTTTAAACTAGGTACTGTTCTCTATTGAAACGTAGACAGGCTGCCTTCACTTTTGTCAAAACTGCCTTCCCAGATAGGGGAGCCATCTAAAACTATCTCAAGCTCAATAAAACCTCCCGATTCGCCGACAACTCGAATGACAAGATCTTTGACTTTGGCAGCTTCGATCGTGCCCGGCCCAATTTTAGTAGGTTCTAGAGCTATGACTTTTTTCCCTTGAGGGTTTGGTTTTTTTGTATAGGCATTTTGAACGACAATTCGGATCGGTATAAATGCTTTGGATGGAGCGTCTAGTGTTACAATTTTTTCTCCATCCACTTCTACATAGTTTTTTCGATCCATTACAATCGTCTTTAGACTAAAAACTAAGTTGCCGTGGTAGAGCTCCGCAAACTCACGGACGGACCAGTCCAGCTGTATCTCTTCGGCTTTCTCTTTCCACGCTTTTTTACTGGACCCAGTTTTTCTTTTGTTTAGCTTCTTCTGCGCGAACTCTTTGCGTTTTTTCTTTTTGGCTTTTGCTCTCTGTAGTTTCTGTTGATCCAAAATACGTAGAATTTCGTCTATGGCGTGGTTATCTTGCCTGGTCAATTTGCGGCAAGGGTTGTTTAGGTCATTTGCTAGGCCTACTTGGGAAAGAAGAAGTACTAGTAAGATCGTTTTAAAAAAAATCAAAGTTCCACTCCCGTTAGAGGTGAGGGCGTGTCAACGTCTATCTTGCTTTTTGAACGCAAAAATAAAGTTGGGACCAAGGTGGCAAAAATCGTATAAACGATTAAACCTCCAACTAAGGTTTTGTCTGCAGAAAACTCTTCCTTTAGAACTCCAGCCATGACCAGTCCAAAAACCAGGGTAGGCATCAGTGGCAGAGCCAGGCGGCTGCGATCGTGCCAGAAGTTTCTCAGGTTCATGGCTACGCTCGCATACACAGAGCCGATGCGTATTGGGATAAATATAGCCAGCAACAGCAAGCCGAGCGCAATTGCCTGCAAGCTAAAGTAGCTTTGGTCGAGCTTCATTCCAGCCGAGAAAAAATAGAAAGGTACAAAAAAACTCACAAATACTTCGAGGCTAGGCTCTAGGCGTTCGACTGTCTTGGCATTGATCAGGTATTTAAACTCATTGGCGACGATCCCCGCAATAAAAGCCCCAACTAAGTAGTAAGCACCAATTTCTTTTGTAAATATTCCGGCAATCAAGGCAGCAATGACCAAAAAACTCATCTCAGTTTTGGGGGCAAGTGGTGCAATAAACTTGAAGAAGAATAGAAAGATTAGCGGTAAAAGGACGATACAACTAAGTAGCATCAATACTGAAAACCCTAGGTTTCCCCATGATCCGCTTTGCAGCGTCAAAAACATCACTATAATTGCACTGATCTCAAAAGATAGTGCTTTGATACGTACCCAGCGTTCTTCTTCAGATTTTAGGTTTAAGTTAGACAGCGAGTGCAGGATAAATCCTGCAGAAGGAGTCATAATGCCGAGCGCTAGAATGACACCCGATTGAAAGCTTAGCCCGAAAATAGAAATAAATAGGTAGCCGAGGAGAAAGATCAGTCCAAGTGACTGGATCAGAAAAAACCCTAAAGTCTTTTTTTCCTCTATGAGCTCTTTGATGTTTATTTCAAGGCCGGCCAGCAAAAAAAGCGAGGTAATACCAATTTGCGACATTACGGTGAGTAGCTCGTCCGAGCTATCGTAACCAATATAGTTTGTGGTGATAAAGCCAAGGGCAAAGGCCGAAATTCCCAATGGAACTCTAAACACAGCGATGAGCTTTGGAATAAGCAAAATCGCAGAAACCAAAATAATATATTTATAATCGCCTTGGGCATCCAACCACTCAACCACGATTCTTCCTTTTCCTTTAAAGGCAGGTGCACTCTTATGGCACTCCCTGCTTTATAGTCTACTGAACGCTTTTAGTTCGGTTGCAAAATGGCTCGGACCTGCCCGTCTCTTTTTTTTGGGACGGCGTTGGTGTCCAATGTATTCGCACCCTTTTCGAGCACCTCATGCAAAGCAATGATTGCCTCTGTATATCAAAAGGTTCAGTGCCTTCACAAGGTAAAGAAAAGAGTTCTTTCTAAAAATGCTCGTTATTTCAGTTGTTTAATTCAAGCACAACAACCCCTGCCCTGGGTCGCTTGGTACGCAAGCGTTCTGGGTGATTAACTTTTGCGCGGAGTAAACGTGTTATATTCATCGCTGCAAATCACAGTGCAACCAACGGTTAACTCAAGGAAGGTAAAAATCGTATGAAAAATGTAATCTCTGTTTGGACTCTACTTGTTTTTGGAATGTTTGGAACTTTCGGGGTTCTTGAAAGTCTCGCTCTTTCCAAAAGCATGTTTGAACCAACCGAAAACCTTGCAGCGGTCTCAGAGAAAGCAACTTACGAGCTGTCGGGTCTACGCAAAAGGACAAGCTGGTTTATTGACTCTGGAACGGCCGAGGTAGTGGTAGAAGAAAATGGAGACGGCACAGGTTATATAGCCACGTTTCAGTTTGATTTTGAAAGTAGTTTTTCGATTATCCCTTCCACAGGAACCATGCGTATGGATGTTCCTGCCGAGTATTTTCAAGATGACTTTATAGATACTCAACTTGCAGATGGCGAAATTTTTGAGTCAGAAGCTTTTAAAGCAAAGCTAGTAGAAGATTCATCCGGTAAAAAACACTTGTGCCAGGGCCTCGAGGATTGTGTCTTATTTAAAGTGTACGACATCAATGCTGATTTCGACCTTGGTGGTGACGATGCAGAGGTTCAATCTCTTTCATTTGTCGCTTCAAGGGTTGAAGGCCTTCCTGCCTTAAAGATTCGCAGTTTTGACTTAAGTGGAAAAATAAGCGGGCTTGCGATTCGAGTCGGAGGAGATATTGTAACGGCTGAATAGAGGCCGGTGAGCATAACGTGCTGACTCTTTCATTCAAGGTCTTTGTTTTGACTGTTTTTAGGAAGTAATAATTGTATGAGTGTGACTGCCAAGAGAGAGAATCCATTATTTAGCCTCTTGTTTAACGTGATCATTCCTGTCGTTGTTATGACAAAGTTTTCAAAGCCTGAGGCGTTAGGGCCAACCAACGCTCTACTTATAGGTATTGCTTTTCCTGTGGCCTACGGGCTTTTTGATCTGTTTTCGAAAAAGAAGGTGAACTGGATTTCTATTATAGGAATCGTCGGGGTAGGGCTTACAGGGGTTTTTGGCCTACTGCACCTTTCTGGATTTTGGTTTGCGGTAAAAGAGGCTGCAATCCCCTTCTTGATCGGTTCTGTTGTGTTCTTTTCGCAGTGGACTTCAAAGCCGCTAATTAAGACTTTTTTGTATAATGACCAGTTGCTAGATATCAACAAAATAGAAGAGTCTTTGGATACAGAAGAAAAAAAACAAGGCGTAACTGGTTTGTTAACCAATGCGACCTATATGCTTGCCGGGTCGTTTTTGCTAAGTTCTGCAATGAATTTTTGGCTTGCCAACCGAATGGTCGTAAGCCCTCCACAAACACCAGCCTACGTCGATGAAATCGGATCTTTCACCGGGCTTAGCTACGTTGTGATTGCTATACCGTGTATGGTGGTCATGATGGTTGCTTTGTTTCTACTGATTGGCGGCCTTGCTAAGGTGACAAACCTAAAGTGGGAAGAACTTTTACGGGGCTAGGTTTCTGTCTTATTTGTTGACAGTCTTGCGGTAAAATTTTTAGCTTCAAACCTCTTTTATAATTTAATTCTATTTTTAGAGAGCTCTAACTCATTGAATTCAAGCATGGTTTAAGCTTGGTAGGCAATTTCTTCATTTTTGGTGTGAGAATGCCGATAAGTACCCAGGTCAAAAACTATGTCCAATGAAGGAGAGGCTACAATGAAGAAGCCAGTTACAATTTTTATGATTTTAAGCTTTGCAATGCTAGCTGTAGCTTGCGGCTCTTCCGAGCAAGCAGCAGATGCTAACACAACTTTTACTGGGACCAACGTAATCTCATCTCCCACGACAACAAACCCTAGTGTGTTGCCAACCAACAATCTTTCTGTTTACAACCCAGCGTCAACCTTGACGCCTTCGATCAATCAGCCAGTCCCTTATGTGGACCCGTTCTCGAACCAAGGCTTAGCTCAACCGTTTGGCCCTACAAATATTATCCCTATTGCGCCTCAGCCGTTTGATCCTTCAGGTCTGGCTAGCGGTCTAGGCAGTTTGTTTGGCGGCGGATTGTTTAACGGTGGTGGACTGTTCGGCGGTGGCGGACACTCTTGCGGTGCAGGCTCATCTTGCGGATACTAAGATAAAGAATTAAAGAACCTGAAGTGCTGCAGTCCAGATCTTTTTATCGAGAGAGCTGTGCAGCGCTTTTTTTAACAGCCTAGAATCAACCCACGTAAAACCTTTACGTGGGTTCTTGATTTTTTTGATGACCACAGACCCTAAAATCAAATGGTTTGTAATAGTGTGTTTAAACTTAGCCGTAGCTGGGTCTGCATCAGTAATCTCAAAGTCAAAGCCAACCATGTCGCGTAAGAATCGGTGTTTCTCCGACCGCTTGATCAAACCTATTTTCATCTGCTTGCCTACTTGGGATATGAGGACATGTGCTTTGAGTGCGATATGTTTTTTCGTGGGTTTTACCTTTTTTGCAGGCGCAAGGTGTTGAGTATTGGTCTTTCTCGCTGAGCATGGAATGGCGATAGGACAATTTTGGCAGTCAGGTGAGGTAGGCGTGCATATTTTTTGCCCGAGCTCCATCATGGCCTCGTTCCAAGCGCCAGGCTTTGTTGAGGGAAGTTGGGCGGTAGCCCATTGCGCAGCTTCGCTTTTGACAGAGCTGTCGTTCGAGGGTTTTTGGATATTGTGTATACGGCAATAGATACGCTCTATATTGCCATCGCAAACCGCTCTTTGCTCGTTAAAGCAGATGCTTGAAATGGCCGAGGCTGTATAGTTGCCGATGCCTTTCACATTTAAAAGATCTTCAAAGGTCCGCGGAAACTCTTTATCCATCTCGTGAAGAGACTTTGCAGCTTCTGTCATCCACTTAAAACGCCTATAATAACCAAGCCCAGATACAGCTTCTCTTAAGTCAGACTCTTTGGATTTTGCAAGTGCTGCAATGGTCGGGAATTTTTTTAGAAAGTGGATGTACTTTGGCGTCACAGCTTCGATGCGTGTTTGCTGCAGCATGATTTCCGAAACCCAAACGACATAAGGGTCTTTGCTTTTAGCCCAAAGTTTTCGCCACGGGTGCGGTGCGCGGTTTTTTTGGAACCAGGACAAAAGTGACCTTTTACTGCTTGGCTCTATTTGAATCATGTGAGCCCTTACAGTAAAAGGTCGCTTCTTGCCGGTGGGCTTATTAAGGCCCGTTAGTTGCCAAAAGTAAACTTTGGCTTCTAGGGTTGTCTTAGCAGGGTTTAGGTTTTTGTCAGCTTCGCTAGGAGCGTTTGCTGGTCTTGCGCGCGGCTTTCTTTTTAGTTGTTTTTTTCTTGGCTACCTTTTTAGTAACTTTTTTTACGGCTTTAACCTTAGTAGTGGCTTTTTTACGTGTCGCAGTTTTCTTTTTTGTGGCTTTGCGCTTTGCTTTCTGTTTTTTCTTTTGAAAGCTGGCTCCCGCCTTTTTGATTGCAGTGCTTGCTTTAGCAATGCTGCCGCTAAATTTCTTTTCAAAATCTTTGCTGGCTTTCAATGCTGTAGACTGGACAGTATTAAGGTACTTCTGGACGGTCGGTTCAAAATCTTTGTAAGTTTCACCGAGCATCTTTTTGATCTCTTTACGTCTTTTTTCAATTGCTTTTTTAGACAGTTCTTTCTTAGCTGTTTTCATCCATTGATTGGTTTCCTTCTCAACGGTTTTTTGCAGCTTTTGGATATCTTTTTGCAATTTAGTAAAAATTTCCATCATAGGCTTTTTCTCCTTTTAACCATACGCAAGTTCTCATGAAACCGCTTATGAGGAGGCGGTTTTTAGAACTTATTTTAGTCCTGCTAGACCTTGCGCGTACTATAACGGATTCAGGGCTTTGCTGCAAAGTTTGGCGTTCTTTTTTCTAAAAAAGCCTGCATTCCCTCTTTGGCCTCCGGGCCAGAAAACAGTTTTGAAAACTCGTCTTTTTCACGCTCAAGCCCATTTTTCAGTTCTTTATATTCAGCTTCTAAGCTTAGTTTTTTGCATCTACCTAAGGCTGAAAGCGGTGATTGAAGTATTTTCCCTACAGTTTTTTCGACTACTGCGTTTAACTGATCTTTGGGTACACAAACAGAAACAAGTCCAGCTTTTTCTGCTTCCAGCCCAGATAGCTTTGCTCCTGTGGTTAGCATATGCATAGCCTTTGCTCGGCCAATTCGCCGCACGAGTCTTTGGGTGCCTCCAAAGCCCGGTATAAGTCCGAGAAGAGTCTCAGGCTGCCCAAACCGGGCCTCTTCTGAAGCCAGAACGAGGTCACAAGCAAGGGCAAGCTCACAGCCCCCGCCCAGTGCAAATCCATCGACCACGGCTATGCAAACTTGCTCGAGTGCTTCTATTTTTGTGGTAACGCGCTGACCTAAGCTGCAAAAACCCTTGGCCGAAGCTTCATCTAGTTTGACCATAGCCGAGATGTCTGCGCCTGCAACAAAAGCTTTTTCCCCCGACCCTTTAAGGACCACCACGCGGTGATCGGATGTAACCTGAGTCAAGGCCTGCTCTAGCTCTTCTAGTACTCCAAGATTTAAAGCATTGAGTGCCTTTGGCCTGGCAATCTCTACTTCAAATACATGTTTTTTTGACTGAATATTTAAAAATTCCATGCCCAACTCCAACTAAAAGTCTGTATTAATAACTGTAGACACCTTTGCCTGATTTTCGGCCGAGAAAGCCAGCTTCTACGTACTTACGTAGTAGGGGGCAGGGCCTGTACTTCGAATCACCTAAGCCATCATGGAGAACTTCCATAATAGCTAGGCAAGTATCTAATCCAATAAAGTCAGCAAGAACCAGCGGCCCCATAGGCTGGTTGGTCCCGTACTTCATCCCTTTGTCTATATCTTCCGGGCTAGCAACGCCCTCCATGAGGGCGGTAAACGCTTCGTTGATCATGGGCATCAATATTCGGTTAATCACAAACCCAGGATAGTCTTGGCTCATCGACACTTCTTTGCCAAATGCTACTGCAAGCTCTCGGATATCTTTTTTTACTTCTTCATCGGTGGCCATTCCTGGGATGATCTCTACAAGCTTCATGATTGGAACTGGATTCATGAAATGCATGCCAATGAACTTTTCTGGGCGATTGGTTGCGCTTGCAAGTCTCGTGATCGGAATCGAAGAGGTGTTCGAAGCCAGGATGCAGTCTTCTTTTACAAGGTGTGAGATTTTCGCCAACACCTCTGCTTTGATTTTTTCATTTTCAACAATTGCTTCTATGACGAGGTCACATTCTGCAAAATCTTTTAGTTCTGTCGAAAAACTCAGGTTGCTTGCTATTGAAGCGTGCGCCTCGGGAGAAATCCGCTCTTTGTCCAGAAGTTTTTTAGCGGACTTCTGAATGCCTGCCTGCGATTTTTCTAGTTGGCTTTGCGACGAGTCGACTACAACCACGTTTGCGCCCCAGCCTGCACAAACCTGCGCAATGCCACTTCCCATCTGCCCAGCACCTAAAACGCCTATTTTCTTAAATTTTGTTGAGAGATTCATATACAAAGACCCCGAATTCAATCCAATTTGATACTGCGTATGGTATGAATTGCCTGTAGAAAACGCAATATTTAACTGGAGAAGTGAAACTCTGTTAGACAAGCCATTTTTTCAAGGGGTGTACCCGGCACTGCCTGTCGACAGGTTTGTATCAGGCTGCTTTTCGCTTGACCCAACGAAGTGGGTTTTGGTGAAAGATGGCAGCTTGTCGTTGGCTTTTCGTGCACGCCCGCTGACCTTAAAGGATGCAGAGTGTTTTTTAAATAGACCTTTGATGGGTGGGTTTGGATCGTCTAAGGCGCGTTATTTATGTGGTTACATACCTTATATTCCTTATAGCCTCGTGCAATCGGACCCGGCTTGTTTTTTGCGGCTAGGTCGTTTTTGGAGTTTGCATGACCCGGTTTCTTTGACGCCAGCTAAAAAGACGCAAAGCTATGTTTGCAACATTGAGTTTGATCAAACAGATGCAGAGTATTTTGCCAAGGTGGGCTCCATTCACAGAGACATTCGCTCGGGAAGGTACTACCAGCTAAACCTTTTACGGTGGGCTAACGTGACTTATAGAGAGTGTGGCTCTCGACAGTTTGAAGCTCAGGCGGATACTGATCAAAAACGCCTGTTTCAGACTGAGCTGTTGTCGCATTGGGCCAGAGGAAAAGATGGAAAGGGTTGTGTGTTTGCAAGCTCCGAAAGCCTAGCTGGTCAGTCAGTCGTAAGTTTTTCCCCAGAAAGTTTTGTCGAAATTGAGGGAGGCCACGTGTTTGCTTGTCCTATCAAAGGAACGGCGGCGACACATGAAGAGCTAAAAAAAGACTACAAAAAAAATACTGCAGAGCTCGCTATGATTACAGACCTTATGCGCAACGACCTTTATCCTTTGTGCAAGCCTGGGAGTTTAAAGGTTGTAGAACCAGAGAAGATGCTGGAACTGGACACGCTCGTACATCTGCAGTCTACCGTCCAAGGGATGGTTAAAAGTGAATTTAGTCTGCACGATTTGTTTTGTTCTATGCTGCCGGCCGGATCAATCACAGGTGCTCCAAAGCCCGAGGTTTGCAAGGCCATCGAAGAGCTAGAGTCGCGGGAGCGAGGACCATCTATGGGGTGTTTTTTCGTTTTTGACACAGAAGACAAGAAGCTTACTTCCAGGGTGTTGATTCGCAGCCTAAAAATGGATTGGGCTACTCAAAAAGGAATCTATGGGGTTGGCTCAGGCGTCACACTGGCTAGTAATCCAGCAGTAGAATGCGAAGAAGTAAAAATAAAAACGAATATACTTAGTATGTTATAGTTCTCACCCTCTTAATTTGGCTAACTAGCCAAATTAAAATTGACGAAAACACACCAAAATGTAAGAAATTGACCAAGTAGCCAAGAAATGATTTCTTGAGGGTCAGGAAAGACCCATGAAGAACCAAAGGGGGCAAAGGTTTATGCGCAAGGCGTTGGTTAGAAAAGGATTTTTAGGGTGTCTAAGTATTTTGGGAGGAGCCGGGTTGCTCTTCACTGGTTGCGGCGCACCAGCTGATAGCCAGCTAAATGTGGTGGGCGGAGAGATTGTCCCCTTAGCTGAGACGGTCAACGGCGAGGTCAGCAGTGAATTTACAGCTGGCAGCTACCTAGGGATGGTTCAAAGTGGTATTGGCGGTGCGCGTTGCTCTGGAACCTTTATAGATATCCCCGGTGCCGACAAAGAAGCCGTATACCTTTTAACTGCTACGCACTGTGTCGATCTAGTTTCAATGACTGCTAGGGTCACACATAACTTTAACGAAAAACAGACTCTTGATTTGGGTTTTGCTGAGTCGCAAAAGAGAATATCTTCAGTTGAGATAGCGGATCCTGAAAAACAAGCTATCGAAGAAGCTAGCAAGCCACTTAAAATAGCTATGAATACGCCCAAACAGGCTGTGATGGAAGGTGTCGTCGTGGCTGACATACGCTTTTATGACTACCAACGCAGAGAGGGAGAAATTTTACAGGGTAACTATGATAGGTACCAGAAGTATCTAGAAGCTATAGAGGCCTTTAAAAAATCTTCCATTCAGCTATTTGGTTTTGGACTGACTTTGATGCAGCCACCATCGGAGCCTGACTTTGAAGAAAATGAAGTAAGCATTGGTGATATAGCCTTAGTACGCTTGCTTGTAAAAAGAAGCGACCTTCCAACTACAATTAAGTTCATGCAGCTTGCAGGTGAAGATGATTTTTTAAAGCCTGACCAAGAAGTTTTAGCTGCCGGGTTTGGAATGCACATGGACCTTCCGCCCAAAAAGGCATCTATGTCACAAGAAGAGTATGACATGGTTAAAGTCGGCTATGAAGCAGAGATGCAGTGGCTTTTAGATGCGAAAAATAAGCTTGCAGAAATGCGTGAAGACGAGAATACGGACCCTAATGGTTATAGAAGCCTGTTTCGAGAGACCAACGCACGGCTTAAAAGAGCAAGAGCAATCTCTACGGGTAGTACTGTCCCTGCGCTTCGGCAAGTTGCTCTGAAGTTTGACTCATATAACACACAAGGAAAGTTTATATCTTTAGGAAG
The DNA here is from genome assembly GCA_023301565.1 of Oligoflexales bacterium. Taxonomy (GTDB): domain Bacteria; phylum Bdellovibrionota_B; class Oligoflexia; order Oligoflexales; family JALZUQ01; genus JALZUO01. Next base: position 25,196 of record JALZUO010000009.1, on the reverse strand, counting down.
TGACGACGAGAATGAGCTTAAGTCTATTTGTTATGGTGATTCAGGTGGTGCTAATTTTATTCTCAAAAAGGGCAACCCAGTGCTAGTTGGCGTGACATCTCGGCTGGCTAGAGGTGGACTTAGCTGCGCAGAAGCTTCTTGGTCTACAGACGTAAAGGAATATGCACAATGGGTCATGGGTGGTCCGGTGCAAAAGCTTGATGAAAAGTACAAAGAGGTTATGGCTAGGCTAGATAGGGCTGGGCAGACTAGGTTCAAGGTCGAAGTTAGAAAGACTCGTTAAACTATAGAATAGACGGTGTTAAGGCCCCCGCGTTGGGGGTTTTTTATGTTAAAATACAAGCATGAAAATTATATATTCAATTTTATTTTTTGTTGTTGTAGCCCCTCAGCTTGTAGCAGCTAATTCAGGAGCAGAGCTTAGAACCTGGATGTTTGAAGACATACGCAGCCACCCGCACTTTATAGGTGAAAGCAACCAAGGTGAGGCATATTCAGGGTATCTAGTTCCTAATGAGCCTGGAACTGCTTCCTTTGATATGACTTACTCTGGATCGTCAGATATTTTTGTTGGGGTAGGCAGTGTACAAAGCTACTCTTTAGTTGGCTACAAGGGTGCCAGATCTCTTGTGCTTACGGATATCTCAGACGATGTTATCTTTTTTCACCATTATTTTTGGCGAATTCTATTTCTTGCGGCCGACAGCCCGAAACAATTTGCATCCTTGCTTAAAGGTGAAGTTCCCAGCCAGAAGTCAACAATTTTAAAAGGGAGTATTCCTCAGTCGCAAAATTTTGACTCCGAAAAAATCTATGAATACGTTCACGAGTCTTTGGTAGCAAACAAGCAGATGGATAAGGTCGGTAAGATGGGACTATATGCATTTCGTCGCTTGATGGAATATCAGTTACAAAAGTTACCAACAGCCTTTAACTCTTTAGTTGGTGATGTTGACGGAAAACAGTTTGCGGAAGTGGTGTTGAATCCAGATTTTGAATGGTCGTTTTTGTCAGATAAGGGTTTTGATATTGTCAAAAAACTTTATGTGAATGATAACGTTTACTATGCTAGATCGGAATTAATGGACCCTTTGTTTTGGGAAAGTATCGCAAAAAATGTACCAGGCAAAGTTACAGATGCATTTCTTTCAAATGTTCCTGCTATTTATGGTGCAAATATCGGTAGAGCGCGGGGTACTATTATAGATCGTAGTCTCGCTCACCAAGAAATCATACGGTTCTATGAAATTTCTGGAATCCATGCCGATGCCTCTGACTATCTTGTTTATGCAACCATCAAACAATCAGGCCCCGAAGAGGCTCCATTTGCAATGTATGATACAAAACTTGCTTGTGGTTTATTTGCAAAATCGATGAATCTTGGCGACTAGTTTTAGATACCTCTGCTTGGCCCAGATCCCGGAAAAAAATTGTATGGCGTAGAGCTCCCTTTGTTTTGTTCCTGCTCTTTGCAGCACAAAGTTACATCTGGACATTGGTGGTTTTTAGGGACATTTATAAAGCAAACGAGGGATGGGTCGGGGGTGTTTTTTCCGCTCATACAGTCTTCTTTGCTAGAGTAGGGCCAGTCCATCTGGGCATCATAAACATGGTTGACTGACTTTTCACACTCTACATTTGTTTTTTGCACACACCCCTGCTGAAAGTTTCCGTTGCAGTTGTACGTGCAGTTCACCAGGCTTAGGGTGCGGACCCATACGTTGCCTTTTAGCTTGCAGTCCGTTGCACTTCCTCCTAGGTAGGCACCAGATGATTCTGCACGGCATTTTGTTTTTTGTTCCACGGGTTTCTCGGAGCACTGCGCACCATCACCGGCGGTGACATCTGGAAGGGCGCTAAGGAGAGTGTTGTTTGAGGACTTACAACCTAGCATAAGGCTCAAAAAAGTCACACTGATGATGATCTTCATAAAATCTCCCTGTGAACTGAAAATTGCTGATATTTTTAGGAAGATTTTATCACACTTTAGCTTTTTGCCATCACTCTCTTTTAACGAATAACTAAAAAGTCTTTGATATGGTCCAGAGCTTCTTTACGCATTAGCTCTTCTTCATTAAACAGTTCGTGCTTAGCACCCTTGATCCAGTAAAGGTCTCCGCTAAGGCGATTGGTTTTTTCTGAGGATTTCTCCTTAATATCTCGCATGAACCGTTGCAGGCTTTGAATGCCTACCACCTTTTCTTTGGTACCAGCCAGACACATTATGCCAACCCTAGAGCTTACAATCGCATCTATTGAGCTGCGCATGCGAATAAACTGCTGGGCTCGGGCGCTTGCAGAAAGCCAGCCTAAAGTGGTCTTCATGTCTCTGTAGTCGTGGCATTGGTAGGCGTCGTATCTTTCCCTGCAATGCGTAAGCTTGTTGAGCTCAAAACCATCGTTTTCTTTATAGTCTGTGTCTACGCGTACTTTGCCCAGCCGAATCTTTTCTGCGCTCCATAAAAGAGGGATGACAATAAATTTTGGCAGCACGGTTGCAGGTAAAGCAAAGAACGGAGAGCTCCAGACCATCTGGGCCGGTCTTATCTGGTTTTTTGCTAGAGCTACTGCCGAGATCAGACAGCCCATAGAGTGGCAAATCATCTTATAGGGTTTGTCGCTAAGCTTATCGCCGATGATCGTTGCCATGTCGGCTGCGTAATTGTCGTAATCTCGCACGTAGCTTTGCACACCTTCGGAGCCGCCTTGGCCACGGTGATCCCAGGTCAATAAATAATCAGACTCTGGATCTAAGTTAAGAATTTCAGGTATGTGGCTGTATTTTTCAATCCATTCGTTGCGGCCATTTACAAAAACAAACCGTCTTTTTGCAGAAGAGATGTCAGCACCGTATTCGCCAACCCTAATTTTAATGGAATCTCTTGGTGAGTTGATATGAGAAAATCTAAACGACACGTGGCCTCCTTATGCTAGCTGTATTCTAGCACGCGCTACTTCGATTGAGAACGTAGGTGCCATAACAATGCCAAGCTCATAAACCCACCCACCCATAGAGAGGCAGGGAGCCCCTGATAGCTCGGCTGATCTTCAACCATGATAGTTAGCTGCACGGTAGCTAGGATCACACCGAGCATACAAAGGCCTAGTGCAATTGAGTAGCCGGCACGTGATACATCGCGGCCGATCTGGCTAGCTCCTATCAGCTCTGTTTGTACTTTGAGCTGGCCACGAACTGCTGCGTTTAGGATCTGCCTGATCTGCAACGGTGCATAGCGGGCTAGCTTTCCTAAGTCTCGAGCGATCACAAGGCCTTGTTTTTTAAACTCATCAGCCCCGTAAATTTCCTGCCTAATTTTTTTTGCATAGATCTGAGAAGTTTTTAGAAGATCAAAGTCAGGGTCTAGTTTCCGGCCAATGGCATCAAAGGTAGCAATAGTTTTTAAAAACAAAATAAGATCTCCCGGAAAAGGAGCTTGATGTTTAGCCCCTAGCCGAGCAAGTTCCCACATAAGTTTACCTGTTGGGACGTTTCCAAGATCTAAGCCTACCAAAGGACTGATGATGTTGGCAGCATCATGCTCGAAGGCAGCAATATCAAAATCGGGACCTGGGTCTACAAGTTCTGCGTAGGCGAGGGCAGCTGACTGAAAGTCTTCTTGAACAAGAGACATCATAAGCCAGGCAAGAGACTCTCTGGCGCTTTGTGAAAAAAGCACGGCGACGCCAGCGTCTAGTACCCCAATTTTTCCATTTTTAAGGATCATCATGTTTCCAGGGTGCAGATCTCCGTGCACAAAGCCGTCAATATAGGCCATTTGCAAGAACATTTCACAACCATGTTTTACAATGCTTTTTCTTTTGCTTTCTTCTATGACTGGGTTTTGCGAAAGCACCTCGCCGTCGAGGTGTTCGAGGATGAGTGCAGACTCGTTGGAATAGTCCCAGTATACTTTAGGGAAGTGTACGAATTCGTTGCCGCGAAAGTTTTTGCGAAACTTTTCTGTGTGCGCAGCCTCTTTGGAAAAGTCTAGCTCGATGAGCAGCCCGCGGCTAAACTCTTTGATCGTCCTTAATGGGCGCATGTAGCGCAGGTCAGGCAGGTACTGTTCCATAAGCTCTGCTATCAAGGTCATAAGCTCCAGGTCTTGTCTTACTTGCCTTCTGATCGCAGGTCGGCGGATTTTGATGACTACGCTTTGACCGTCTTGCAAAGTTCCCGAGTGAACCTGGCCGATGCTACCCGCTGCAAGAGGCTCCTGCTTGATTTCTTTGAAGATTGTTTTCCAGTCAGGCAGGTTGTGGTTGAGCTCTTCTTCGATGGCCTTCCACGGAAGTGATCTTACGTTAGAATGTAGAGACGATAGTTCTTTGGTAATTTGCTCCGGTAAGATATCTTTTCTAGTTGCTAAGATTTGACCGAGCTTTACAAAAGCTGGCCCGAGGTTTTGCAGTGCGCTGGTGAGCCTTTGACCGACCCTTTGCATGTGGTCTTTTTCAATTCCACCCTCGATCGATAGAGCAGGCCCTTTTATTCCCACGTATTTTGCCAAGCCCATGCGCTCAATCAGCGTACCAAACCCGTGTTTTCCAAACTCTTGCAGAATCTGCGCGAGCCTTTTTGCACTTTTGATAGAGCGTGTGGCTCGTTGCAATTTTTCATAGGTTTGCATCATTTATTTTGCAATTTCCTTGGCTAGTATTCCCATAATTTTTTGAGCTTCTTCGTTGCTCATTTGCCCGGTATGCGAATAGATCACTTCATGCTTTTTATTGAGTAGAGCAAAGAAGTAGGCGTTGTCCGGGAGTGAGTATGGTGGTTTTGTCAGCACTTTTTTTCTATCCATAACATAAGTAGAACGACCTACTTCGTTCTTTGCTCTTTTATACATAATAGATCGTAGGAGCCATCCAGGAAGCGTCGCTGCTTTTAGGTTGATCATCACAAGGTGTTGAAGTTTCGTAGCTGGATAATCTATTTTTTTAAGAAGGCTTTCGAGTGGTTCTGATTTTGCGCGCTCGTCTGGATCAACATAGTAGACCGCAAACACACGCCCTGGATACTTTTTCAGGTATGCACCCATTTCAAAAGGTTTCTTTTTTGGAATGAAATAGGCTCCATTGTCTCCACTAAGACTAAGAGACGGTGGAAGAGAAAACTTTGCCAAAGCCGGCAATGCCGTGCAAATTGCAAGAGCTAATAGCAGTGGCTTTATTGTTTTTCTATACATAAATTGTCTTTCTGCCGGGCTACCGAATGGCTTCAAATACATGATCAATCTCCTTGTTTTGTATCGGTCAATTTTTAAAATAGATGCATTTGCCTGCTGCTAGCCTAGAGCCTCCAAAAAGCCTTGTCATTCTAGTGTGTAACAAACAAGCGATGTAGCTACGCAGCCTCCTTGGCAAGAGGCCATCTCTTGTATATGACACGTGGTAGGAAGTTTTTTCCTTGGAGACTATTAAGATGTTTGTCGGTGAAATCTGTACACTCTTAGCTGCAATGTTTTGGGCTGTTTCCCTAGTTGGTTATCAGCTTTACGCCCCGCGAGTTTCTGCTCTTTCAATCAACCTACTAAAAAATACCATCGCCCTAATTACCTGCCTTGCTGTGGTTGGTTTTGCGCAGCTACAGTTTCCTATGGATTCATCTATGTGGTGGTGGATGCTGGCTTGTGGTGCAATAGGTACAGGCCTAGGTGACTTTTGTTTGATTCGTTCGATGCAGCTTATTGGTCCGCAGCTTGCAACGTCTATCCAGCTATTTGTTCCGGTTTTATCGATCGTCATCGGATACTTTCTACTAGGCGAAGCACTTTCTTTTTCGCAAGTTATTGGCATTGCAATGTGTCTTGTAGGTGTTTGGATGATCCTTCAAGGGTCCAATAAAGAACAGAAAAAGGCTGATCCATCTGATAAAAGCTTTTTGATCGGCTTAGCCATAGCTCTAGGCTGCACAGCATCTTTTACTTTTGGCATGGTATCTATGCGCGTGGCAGCTCAGGCTTTTGATATTTGGAGCGGTACAATCATCAAGGTGGTTGGAGCCAATGCTTTTTTGCTTTGCCTCAAACCTTTTTCCTCCCAAATTTTAGGGCAGAAAAAGCATGAACCGCTGTTTGGCAAAGCTCGTAAGGTCCCGCTTATTTTGTTTTCTTTCGTGGGCTCTGGCTTTGGGCTAGTCCTGCTTACAGCTGGCGGAAAATATGCTTACATCGGGGTCGTCTCGACACTTGCCAGCACACCACCTCTGTGGCTTCTACCACTTGGAGTAATGTTTTTGGGCGAAAAAATGTCTTTTCTCAAAACAGTAGGCGTGCTGATAGCTCTGGTCGGAGTGCTCTTGATCAGCGTTCCTGGTTTGCTTGGCTAACTTGTACTGTTAACTTTCTTAGCTTTTGCCACCGGTAAGAGGTCGCAAAAACAAACCCGGAAGCTTTGTGCTACTGGGCTCGTTTTAAGTTTTTTTCTCAAAGAGATGTTATTTGGCTTTTTCTGCTTCTGGGTCTTTATTTGAGTTTTCTTTTGCACTTACAACGCAGTACAGGTTCATCCAACCGCTGGTATCTGGCGAGTAAATGTAGTGAAGCCCTGTCATTCCATGGTTTGTGTCCAGGTTCGATACGGTTTGATCGAGGACTGAATACAATACCTTGTTTGTTTTTGTGTGTTTCACCTTTACCATCAATCCATCTGTTGGGCTCATCGTGATCGTAAACTCTCCGACGTCCATTTTAGGGTCTTGGTGAAATTGAGGGTCTAAAGGTGGTTTTACAGACTGGTCGATTTCTACTTTCAGCTTTTTTTGGTCGCTAAAGCCAACTTCGCTAGATTCACGATAACTTGCACTGCAGGTGACAGTTTGTTTTGCAAATCCGATCGTTGTAAGGCTTATGCTCGCAATTAAGAATAACTTTTTCACTTTTAATCTCCTGCTTTTAAGTTTCAACACGACCTACACCTTAGGTCCACATTTTTATGAAACACCAAACCGACTAGCTGAAAATCAGACCAAACAGTTTAAACGATCCTTCGGCTGCTTCGACACATTTAAGCTGGTTGTAGAGTGGCGTTTCATGCTGAAAGTTTGGTAATCGGCTCCAGTCTTGATCTCCGTAAAGTTTAAATTCAGCAAGAGCTTTTTCACAGCCTTCTTTGCTTTCTAGGTCCTCATAGATGCGCTGTAGAGGCACTTTGAGAAACTGGACAGGAAAGCTTGATTTCTCTTCGATCCGGTAGAAAACTACTTCTAGTATTTCGCTGGAGTTCAAAAAGTTTGTTTGGTTTAGGTGAACGTTGCCTGAGTAATAGCTGACAAGGTTGTATTGATCTAAAGCGTCTGAGGCTGCGCAGATAGTTTCTACTTCTGTAGTGATCCCTTTTGTCTTAAGTTCCGCTGCGATCATTTCAGATACTGGCTCGACATAAGCTTCGCATATTTCTTGGGTCTCAAAAATCGGCGTTACTACTGTGTTGCTTGGCTGCGCATTGGCAACCGTTGCCGTCACGATCAATGTAGTTAGCGCAAAGATATTTTTGGTGATATTCATGGTGAATCCCTTTCGTGAGTATTGTTAAATACGTTCATAATGATGCTAAGCCATCAAAATACGAAAAAACTTAAAATAATCAAAATTATTTAAAGAACGGTTTTGTAATTAGATTTGCTGATTGCTATTTAAGGCGTTTAAGCCGTCTTGAGTGTGTCATATTTCATCAAAACAGCAGGCTATGTGCGCCTCTTTTAGCTCGAATGCTGGTTTAAAACCTTCTTAAAATCCTCAGGGATCTGTGCGGGGGTTTTTCCTTCTAAGTCGCACAGCTCTACGGTTGTATTTGCAAAAAAGGTAGCATCTTCAGGGCTGATGTTTGCTAGTTCAGGTTTCGAAGGGGTGCTTATGATCCACTGTTTGCAGCTAAACTCGCTTTTACCTACATAGGTTATTTCGGTTAAGACGCGGCCGTGATCTTGCCAGTTAAGCTCTTTATGAAACTGCATCGAACAAGACTTTACGCGCCATTTGAGACCGTTTTTAAAAAGGGCAGGGGCCTCACAGCCGCCTTCTTCAAACATCAAAACCCGGGCTCGGTCCAAATAGTTAAGGTAGCGAGGGTGGTAAACATCACCACCTCGGTCGAGCGCACAAAAATCTACTCGTAGTGGGTAAGAGTGCATGTTGATAGGTTTCCCATCGTTTTTGAAGTATCCGTAAGGGCAGTTTCTGCAGCTGTTTTTACAGCATTTGCCTTGTTTGAGTAAAAAAGCGGTCGATATAACCATCAGGCCGTTTTGATCAAAGTATTCCAAGGCCGCCACTGCGTTTGTACTAGGCTTAGAACTCACCCGTCAAGCCTCATGGGTTCAAGTTTTGCAAGTTTTTCTAAAAGGCCTAGGTTTTGTATATATTCTGGGTGCCCTAGACCACCAAAAAACCTTAAAATATCACCATTTACCCTTTGTTTTGCCGAGCCTGAAGAGTGGGCTTTAATATAAAGAGTTTGCTCGGTCGTCTTATTGCGGCTCATGTTGCAAAAGATTAGAGGTCTGGATTTTCGTAGGATCCCGCGGGCAAATGTTTTAAACCCTGGTGAAAACACACAATCAATAAGCTGCATTTGCTCCCAAGTATGAGCGCCATAAATTCCTGGAATGGCAGTGGTTGCCTCGATCGTGGCATCTATACTCATACTTGCTTGTTTATCGCGGTTGCCCAAAGCAAAAAAGGATTTTGAGCGCTGGTCATAACACCAAAGATGCCAATTCGGTGGAAGCATGGAAGCATTCCAATGCTTCATAGATTCACCAAAAGGATAGTGGGCTGCCTTTGCGCGGTAGAGCTGTTTTGCATCGTAAAGCGTCGGTTCTTTTTCAAGGATTTTGCGCCAGAGGTAACGGGAGTAACGGGTGAGGCCTGAAAGTGCCCCAAACCGAAGCCCATGTTGGCGCTGATTCCAGTGGTAGAACTTTTTGAAATCTACATTAGGCTCTTGCAGTCCATCCTTGAATGCTTTGATCCAAAAAAGCGCATAAGACCCAGCGCTAAATGTATGAATCTCTTTGAACTTTAGTAAATTATCGTAACCCAAAATGATGGGCACGAGGTATGCGCCCAGGCATGCCACTCCAGGTCCGTCAATGACCAAAGTAGTTTCATGGATGTCGTTTTTGGTAAAAAACTCTCGCAGTTTTTTTTTGGTTGCAGCCACTTTCTCTTCAGTGATCGGCGAGTTCCGTGACAACGAGAATGGAAGTTTATAGCTCATTTACAGTACAATGAACCACGCGTTGCGTATATGCGGTAGGCTCCCTAGCTTTGTTAGAAGCTCTTTACTCACGGGCGAGTCGGTTCGAACTACAGCCATGGCAAGACCGGTTTTTGTACCGTCTTTAGGCTGGTCTTTTACAGATGTTTTCCGGTTTCTAGCAAGGTCAAAAGACTGGATGTTGACCGAGTGCTGGCCCAAAAGTGTTCCGATGTTTCCCACCACACCTGGCTCATCCTGATTTTCAAAGATAAGTAGGTTTCCTCGCGGCTCGACTTCGAAATAGAAATTTTCAATTACAGATAAGCGCTGAAGCTTGTCTTCAAACACAGTGCCGCCAATTTTCCACTCAGCAGATTTTCCGTCTTTGTTTTGACCGTGAACAATAATCTTAATTGCAGACCGGTAGGCTGTAAATTTTTCATCTTTGACAGAAAAAATCTCCACGCCAGACTTTTCCAAAAGCTTCTTTGCATTCACAAAACTAACGTGTTCTGTAGATTTTCCACGCATAAACCCTTTGGCAAAGGCTATAGGGAGTGTAGAGTGCTTCATCGCCGAGATTTCGCCGCGAACTTTCACTTCTATCTTATCTGGTTGAAAACCTAGTACCGACGAGGCTATCGCGCCGAGTTTTTCGCTAAGCACGGCATATTGCTGGATGATAGGGTGTTCAATTTTTTCTATGCCGGGCAGGTTGACCGGATGATCCACAATTTGATCAGAAATGGCTTGGCGCAGCTGAGCGACGACTGCTTTGCCGATTGCTATTTGAGCTTCGATGGTAGTGGCACCAATATGAGGGCTACACATCACGCTTGGGTGTTTGGTTAGACCTTCTAAGGGGGTGGGCTCATTCTCCCATGTATCGATTCCTGCCTTAGAGACTTTGCCGCTGTCTAAAGCGCGAAGAAGCGCAAGTTCATCGACTATTCCACCACGCGCACCGTTTATCACCACAGAGCCTCTAGCCAGTAGCTCTAGCTGCGGTGCTCCAATTAGACCTTTTGTGTCTGCGTTCAGAGGAGTGTGTACCGTTAAAACTTCGGCACCCTCAATGGCGGACTCCAAAGATTCAGCCATTTTCACGCCATAGTCTTTAAATTTTTCTTTAGAGATATATGGATCGTAGCCTACAACTTTAGCGTCAAAGCCGTTTAAAAACTTAGCGATGCGGTGACCTACGTTACCGAGTCCAATGACAGCTACTTTTTTTCCGCGAAGCTCGTTTCCGGAAAACTTATGCCGGTCCCAGCCGCCGTTTTTGACGGTAGTGTTCGCAGTGTGAAGGTTTCGCATTAGAGATAGTAGGAGGCCCATACAGAGCTCTGCCGCGGAGTTTGTGTTTTTACCCGGGCAGTTCATCACAAGGATGCCTTTTTCGGTAGACGTATCAAGGTCTATGTTGCCGACGCCTACGGCGGCACGTATGACGTATTTTAGCTCTGGCATCAATTGCATAAGCTCACGGTCGATAGCCGTTTCGCTGCGGGTAATCAAGACGTTGGTTGCCGGCAAGATCGAAGTCAACTTGCGAGCAATCGTGTCGGGGTGGTTGTGGATGTTCACACCTTTTAGTTCGGACAACTCTTTTATAATTTCAGGGTGGAGCTTTCCTGTAAGGAGAACTTCTAAGGGTTTTTTATTTTGCATCTGCAAGGCTCATCTTGTTCCAATGGCGCAGTCTATGCGAGAGTTTGGTCTAGGTCCACTAAAACAGCTGCTTTTTCTCTTCTCGAACCTGAACAACTCGTGTCAATCTATACTCGTTTTCTACAAGATTTTTTTTGTGGGCTTGGATTTTTTCTATATGTTGAAAGTTTGTACCCATACGGGTCTTTTGAGCAGTCAGGGTCATCAATTGGCCGAGGGGGATTTTAACCATTTTAGCCCAGCGACCGTGTGAGTCTGTGGTTCCAATATTTGTGTCATCTAGCTTTAGAGATGCGCCGTGAATGCTTCTTCCTCGCTCGTCGATGACCATAAGGTCCATGTAAACGAACTGGTCTGAATGAGGCGAGTTATCTTTAGCCTGTTGATTCAGTAGGCAGCAGAACCCTATAAGGACCGCAGTGATCGCAAGGATCAACTTCAAGGTTTCGGCCGACATTTTGTTTTTTTGTGTTTGCTTTCTCATACCCCTAGGCTAGTGCTGTTGAGGCGATCGCGTGACTCAAAACCAGGCAATTGTTGTCCCTGCAAAATAAACACAATTAAAAATATTTTTTAAATCATATGGGGTTCAAGCAAAGTAGCGGAGCAAAACAAGTTTTTATGCTTGAAGGTTGGCTGGAATACAACCCAAACTAAATAACCAGTCCGTCATAAAACTGCCAGGGTAGCCGGCTGGTTTCGTGAGCTACTGGCCTGCCGAAAGCACCGCATCGCAAGAAGCAGGCGAGCGAGACCTAGAGCACTTTTGCTTTAACTGCTTCAAACTGGAGCGGTCCATGATCTGGGCGCTTACTAGCTCGGTTCGAAAAGTCGTGTAACCAGAAAGGTATATATCCGCATCCATTTGGTACCACTTATCACTGGGGACCCAACTATTTTCTTTTCCGTAAAGCCTCACACGCAGGGGGGTTTGCTCGTTCATTCCACGAAAAAACTGCAGCCCAGGCATTGTTCTCAAAGCTACATACTCACCTACACCAAGGTCACGCAATTCAGGTATCTCCCAAACTTGAACACTCATCGCATGGATGGCAACAGGCTTCGCTTCTGGCGAAAGACCTATCCGCGAGCGCACGGCCGATGCTACGGCAGATGCGTCAGAGTTTTTCATAGGGCAGCCGACATCCATATGGAAGCGGACCAAAGAAGCTTTTTTACGTTCTCCTCTAAAATCAAAGGTTCCACCGCCTGCAGAGCACGGCAGGCCCATAACGGAATAGTTAGAGTCAGCCTCTACTTTTTTTCGCCTACAGGTTTTTTCAAAACTCGTCACAAACAGCCCGGCTTCATTGATGTTGATAGCCTGTCCAGCACGAAGCTCTGGATGTGGGTTGATGCAAGGTTGCTGCTCTGATTTGTGCGGGTAGGATTTGATTGTATGCTCGGATGGTTGTGTCTCTTCAAACGATTTAGGTTGCTGTGGTGACACACAGCCTGCCCAACTTATAAGGCAGGCAATGGATAAAGCTTTGTGAAGCGATCTTCTTGCGCTTAGCTGTCGGGTTAATTCTTGCATCGATTTACTTTCTTTTTTGATGGTTTTCTCCGCTCAAGTATAGCGTGGGCTCCTATAACAAAGCCCCTGAAGAGCACTATCTTCTATCACGACTAAATTGTGAACTTATTTTATAGGTCTTTTTCAAATCGGACAAAGTGTGCAGAAAAATCATATAATCTACTAATAATTAGGGTTTTTTTGCCTGGTAAGCTGCTATGGGTGGTGATCTGCTTCTTTCAAACTAGATGCTCTCTGGAGGTAGCTGTGACTAGGTGTTATAGAAACTTTATATAAAATGATTAAAAAGATTGACAATTATACAAAAAACGAATAAAAGATGAGTGTCCTTGAAAACTAGGTTTGCCGCTTTAGAGAAAATTTTAAAAATTATACTCTTTAATAATACGGCTCTGAAATTGAATAGGTCAGTTCATACCGATAGGTTTTTTGAATAGTTTAATTAGCTTTGAATAGAAAGTATTAACATGTCCACAACCGTAGAACTAAGACCAGGTGACACCTTAAACATTGTTTGGAGCTCTACTCAAGAGACTCCTCTTGGAAATCAAGAAGTTGAAAGTAGCTTTACCTATACTTACGACGAGTTAGTTGCAAAGCTTCGCGCTAAAGGTAAACCGGGCAAGTCACGTAAATCAGGAACCGCTGGTGCGAAGTTCAGTCGTATCGTAGCTCTTGCGTGTAACGCCATGCGAAAGGGTACGTGGTCTACAGGTGCAACCATTGATCGCAGCGAAGTGTTTAAACGCATGATGGACCAGTTTAACGAGCTGCCTGATTTTGAATTTCAAAATATCACTCTTAATGCCAGAGCAACTTTGATCGATCTGTTTAAAAATGCTTCTTACCTTGCTGACAAAGAACGCAAGTCATTAAAAGCGACGCTTTCAAAAGCTGGCTTTCTAAATTAGAAAAAGTGAACGAGTAAAATGATAACTCGGCCTAGGATTTGGGGGGGAAGGTTGTCAAAACTAAAGTCATTTAAAATATTAGGGGTAAACCACCTTGGGATTGCCGCTAAGGATCCTGACTCTGCGCGAACTTTTTTTGCAAAAGTTTGTGGCTTGCCGGATATGGGTGCTGATTTCGTCGAAGAACAAAAAATTCACACACACATGTTTGCTAGCAGTGAGCTTGAACCGCAAGCTAGCGCTCGTCTTGAGATATTAGATCCCAAAGAGGATAAAGAAGGCGTCATTCCGCGCTTTATTGCTAAAAGAGGCGGCGGTATCCATCACGTGGCGCTCACAGTAGATTCGGTTACGGCAGCCATCGAAAGTATGCTTAGCCAGGGAGTGCAGATGGTAGATCGTCAGCCTAGACCTGGTGCTCACGACACATTGATTGCGTTTGTACACCCAAAGTCGACAGGAGGAATTTTAGTCGAGTTTGTACAAGAAGCAAGTACCTAGTTTTTATCATTAGAGACGTTCATTAATTTTTTTGGAAAAAGGATGTTCCATGAAACAAGAGCCAAACAGTAGAGCAGGCGATAGAATCGAAAAAAAGTCTACGACCGTGAGCGGTCAAAGCTTGGCAGATAGCTTTCTAAGCAAACCACTAAAAAACTTAAAGAAAATTAAATCCCGAAATATTTTTTCTATTTTGCTGGCATCCTTTATTGGCGCAAGCGTTGTTTGCGGACTATACGCCTTAGGAATCACCTCAAGCTTGGTAGCCCAAGGTGGCAGTAGCTCTGATTTTCAGACGGGGTATGTCCGTTGGTCAAATTGGGTAAGTAACTCGCACGAGATCGCCGGAGATGAGAGCATTGAAAGTAGTGTCTTGAACGGCAGGCGCCGGGGGTTTGTAGCTGCGCTGGCAAGGTATGAAGACAATGATTTTAAAACGGCCGACGCTGGTGTCTTTCTGTCTGGCTGCCAGGTGTTTGCCGGTGTTCAGAGCCCGCAGGTAGCGCCTTGTTACAAGCTTGCTGATAGCTCTACCGGACTGTTTAAAGGGGTAAAACTCGAAGGGAATACCCTTTGGTTAGCCAGTTCGTCCGGCAAGCTTCTTTGGCGGTTTGATGCGGGTAGTCTTAGCCATCCCCCGCTACTACCTGAAAATCTTAGCTCATACTCCACGCGAACCACCCTAAAAAGGCTTCTTTGGGGGATGCTATTCTATATGATGGCTGCCGGTACACTACTAACGCTCCGCTGGAGGAGTCAGCAAAATCATTTTCAACAAATGAAAAAGCAGCTTGCCGATATAAAAGCATCTGGAAATAGGATTTTTGGCGAGTTCTTTTCTGGCGAATGGACCCCAGATTTGGTGAGCGATGAAAGTGCAATCATCCACAAGTTAAAGCGGCATCTTTCTGGTGGGAAAAGGCAAGGGGCCACGATAGAGAAACAAGACTTTTTGTCTGCGGTAGGAAGCCGCCTTCCCTCAACCTCTTTTTTGCGGTTTTTGGATATGCAAGTAGATAAGTCTTTGAGTGAACACGCTGGACTTCGCGAAAGTCTTTTTGCCTTTAAAGATCAGTGTAGCGCAGATTTTACGCCGGCTCGCGAGCAGTTTCAGCTTCTGCTTCAAGTTTGGAAAGAAGGTATTGAGTCAAGAGGTCTCAAACGCTTTTTACGCTACCTTTCAGAAACCCCTGCTGGAAGCCACCATGCTAACTGTTTGGATCGTGACCTTGAGTTTTTAGAGTCTTTCCTAGAGGGGCTGCACAGATATTCAGGCGCTATGGTGAATATTTCTGACCTGTTTTTAAACCAAGGTGAAAAACGAATCGCTTGGGATAAAAAAATGAAGCACTTTTTAATGCTGCTCTCAGGTAGAAATGATGGGATTCGGCTACAGACGGTCGGGGATACGCTGACACACCTGTTCCGAGACGAAATGCTTTTATACTGGGAATATGCAGACCTGGAAGAGGCAGCTGTTCCGAAAGAGATTCTTTTTAGCTTGTTTTTTAGCTTGGAGCTGGCAGCTCAAATAGCCAATGTCTCTTCGGAATCTTTGAAGGTGCAGGTACGTGGTAGGCTCGACACGATCTACCTTGCTATAGAGCCCAGCTCTTTTGATGAAGATCAAAAATCCCACTATGTCGAAAGCCTTAGGCAGATTTTCAGAGTAACCGACTACGAGACATTTCAGGTTCAGCTAAGTGGAGAGAAGCAAAAAGCGACTCTTGTCTTTAACTGGGAGCCGGAAAACAGCAGTGTCTTGCTTATGAAAGCAGGAAATGCAGCAGTACCTCAGCCTCAAAAACCAGATGGGCAGCGGTCAGGAGCTTCGGAGGTTTCTTGATGAGTACTGCTTTTTTATATGCATTTGTAAAAGCAGCAAAGAGGCAGGCGTAACCCCGCTGATGCGGCTTGCTTGGCCAAGGGTCTCTGGTCTGTGCTTGCTGAGCTTCTCTTGGATTTCCTTGCGAAGCCCCGGTATGCAGTTAAACTGAAAATCTTGCGGTATTTTGATCTTGTCTTTTCTTAACAGTTCTAAGTTGTGTTTGCTTTGGCGCGTAATATAGCCAGCATATCTGAGCTCTGTTTCAGCGCGAATCCAAGTCCTTTTTGTATGGTTATGAAGCCAAGGGTAGGGTGCAAAAACCTCTAGAATACCGGCTCCAGGTCTTTTTACTATTTCTACTAATTTAGTCCCAGGGTTGTCGTTGCTGCTAGTGGCGAGATCTACCGCTCCTGCTTCACGCAAGGATGTTTGGGTTAAAAACTTTTTTGCTTCGGCTAAGTTTTGTTTTCGACCCAGAAAGTTTTGGTACTGTTCGTCTTGGACAAGGCCTAGGTTTCTTCCAATATCTGTGAGCCGTAGGTCAGCATTGTCTTCTCTAAGGGTTAGCCTGTGCTCGGCCCGTGAGGTAAACATCCGGTAGGGTTCAGCCGTCCCCTTAGTTACAAGGTCGTCTATGAGTACACCGATATAGGCCTGATCTCGCTCTAGGTATAACTCTTCTTTTTCTGCAGAGCCACCTGCTTGAGACTGCATGCTAGCGTTCACACCTGCAATTAGACCCTGAGCTCCTGCTTCTTCGTAGCCGGTCGTTCCGTTGATTTGTCCGGCTAGAAAAAGGCCAGCAATACGTTTTGTTTCGAGGCTTCGTCTTAGTTCGGTCGGATCCACATAGTCGTATTCAATTGCGTAACCAGGTTTTAATATAGTCGCCTTTTCTAACCCTGCGATCGTGCGTACCATCTTAAGTTGGACCGCCTCTGGAAGGGAGCTAGAAATACCGTTTGGGTATATTTCATTAGACTTATACCCCTGTGGCTCAAGAAAGATTTGGTGCCTGTCTCTGTCCGGAAACTTTACGACTTTGTCTTCTATGCTTGGGCAATACCTTGGGCCAATTCCAACAATTTCACCACTGTATAGAGGCGACTCGTGTATATGCTCTTCGATGACTTTTTGGGTGTCCTTGTTTGTATAGGTAATAAAACAGGGAACAAGTTTTTGAGTAATGCTTTTGGTTTTGTGGCTAAAAGGAATGATGTCTTCATCGGAGTGCTGCACCTCGGTTGCATCCCAGTCAATGCTAGCGGCATCTAGTCTTGGTGGCGTTCCGGTTTTCATCCTTCCAACCCTAAAGCCAAACTCTCTTATAAACTCGGCAAGACCAATGCTGGCTTCATCGCCTCGTCTGCCTGCAGAAATTTTCTTGGATCCAATATGGATCAAACCGTTCAAAAACGTTCCGGTCGTGATGACTACGGTTTTAGCTCGGATGGACCCCTTGGTTTTTGTTTCCACGCCTCGGATCTGTGGGTGAGCTTGGTCGCGGTCTATCCAAAGTGACTCTACGCTGTCTTCTAGTGTGTGCAGTCCATCTGTGTTTGCGACGACTTTTTGCATATGCTGCGCATATAGATCCATATCTATCTGAGCTCTGCTAGACCAAATGGCAGGCCCTTTGCGGCGATTGAGTGTGCGAAACTGTATGCCGCATTTATCTGCAGCATTTCCCATTTCACCGCCAAGCGCGTCTATTTCTTTGACTAGGTGCCCTTTTGCCGTGCCGCCAATGGCTGGATTGCAGCTCATAGCGCCAATAGAAGTAATTGTTTTTGTGACTAAAAGAGTCTTCGAACCTCTTTTAGCAGCCGCCAAGGCAGCTTCAATACCTGCGTGACCTCCACCTACAACTAGGACATCAAAACCAGTTTCAAACGGGTCTGCTGCTTTTTTAGAATGGTCGTAGGTGTTGCTTATCAATGGTTTCCCCAGTTTTTATCCGCCGCTAAGGGGGCTATTTTGACTATATTTGGTGCAGTTTGGCAAGGTGATTTTTTGAGGTCTGTAAAGGCACTAATTGTATAAGGCAGGAGCAGGTTCTTGGTTTTGGGCTTATTTTAGACCGACGGAATCCTTGAGTTTATTTGGCAGAGGCTATAATCTGCGGTTAGCATTGAGACCAGTGAAGGGGCCCTTAATAATGAGTGTATTTGAATGGATGTCGAACCTCGACCATGAGCAAATTGTGTTTTGTAACGATCGCAGCACAGGCCTAAAAGCAATCATTGGGATTCACAGTACCACGATGGGGCCTGCTCTAGGCGGCTGTAGAATGTGGGATTATGCCTCAGAAGAAGATGCCCTTAAAGATGTTGTGAGACTATCTCGCGGGATGACCTACAAAGCCGTTATGGCTGGTTTGGCCTTGGGTGGCGGTAAAGCCGTGATCATAGGGGATCCAAAGAAATTAAAAAGCCAGGCGTTCTTTCGTGCCTTTGGGCGCTTCGTCGAAAGTTTAGGCGGACGCTACATCACGGCAGAAGACGTAAATATCAAAGTTCAAGACATGGAATATGTGGCCATGGAGACCAAGTCTGTAACCGGCGTCGGTGGCGTTGGTGGTTCGGGCGATCCGTCACCTGTCACAGCCTTGGGTGTGTATTGGGGGATCAAAGCGGCCGTAAAGCATAAGCTTGGAAAAGATTCACTTGCAGGCATTCGGGTCGGCGTACAAGGTGTAGGCTCTGTCGGGTCTTGGTTATGTAAATACTTACACAACGATGGTGCCAAACTAGTAGTCGGTGATCTCAAAAAGTCTAGTGTCGATGAAATGGCTGAAAAATATGGTGCGGCTGTTGCCGATGCGAACTCCATTCACAAGGCCGATGTCGATGTGTTTGCTCCATGCGCTTTAGGTGCCGGGCTAAACGATGAAACCATCCCAGATATAAGTGCAACGATCGTGGCAGGCGCTGCAAACAATCAACTTGCGGACGAGGACAAACACGGACGGATGCTTTTAGAAAAAGGCATTTTGTATGCCCCGGACTATGTAATTAATGCTGGTGGTCTGATCAACGTTTATCAAGAGCTTAAAGGTTATGACGAGGCTGCAGCAAAGCTAAAAGCACGCGGGATTTATGACACTCTTATCGAGATTTTTGAGCGTAGTGTAGCTGAAAATCGTCCGACAAATGAAACCTCTGATGCGATTGCTGAGCAAAGAATTAAAACCATGGCTGGTGTTCGCCAGACTTGGCAAAGCCAGTTTAGCGTGCCTTGGGTGGCAGAAAACAAAGACTGATTTCACTTTATTTCTTTTTTTGGACCTACTGCTTTTTCAATTCGTGCAAAGTTCAGCCTAACCCCTGAATGGATTGAAACCGAGTCGAGTAGGTCTCTTTGGTCTATGTAGGCAATATTGGCTGAAGGTCTAAAAAAACGATATATTTCTTTGTCTATGAACTGTATCTCGCAGTAGTTTGTCCGTTTGGTGTTTCCAAGGAACTCAAAGCATCGCAAGTCTTCTACTTGCTTGTAGCTGTATTCAGTTTTTTTAAGTTTTCCAAGCCTTTGCAAAATGATCTTATCTTCATTGGATGCAAATCCGCTAAAGTACAAAGTGCCCATCAAATATAGGCAGAAAAGCTGAAAAACCATTCCCCATAAAATAGAAAAACGAACGACTTTAAAGCCGCTGGCTTGATCTTGGAAGTTCATAAAGGCTGTAAATTTTTGATTTCCTAGTATAAACCGCATAAACAGGTGTCCTAATAAAGCACCCAAATGCAGGCCCATGATCAAGCTTGGAAACACCCACAAGCTGTCGTCGACAATAACGACGTGTTCAAAATTTTGTAAAAGCAAAGATTTTCGCGCAGCCGAAAGAGCCGTGGTTGCAAGAAAGAACCCATAGCTTGCAGGTATAGCTAATAAAAAACTCAAGGCTAAACAAATAAAGCCTCGGAACCAGTTTTTTTTGGCCAAAGCCCTACGCTCCGCTTTTTCTAGTCTTTTGATTTTTAGAAAAGGGACGAATTTACAGAAAATATTTATCGTTGCAGCAAGGACGACAAAGGCCACAGCTCCGAGTACTAGCATGGTGTTCATGGGTTAGCAGCCTTATGAGTGGTTAAGCTACTAGTTTAGCTTGTTCCGCCTTCGATAGGTAGGGTCTGTAAGCTGCTTTCGCAACATAGGTACGTCAGCCAAAAATCGAAATGTAGACCACTGGTGTATAGAGCGAGATATAGCTCGTTGAACCAACCCCCGTTCGCGCTTTAGAGCACTCCAGCTGTTGTTTGGTATGACAATGCTTGACTGAAGAACATTGACCTCGTCTACGATCAAAAACAAGCAGCTGTCATGCAGCTGCAGGTCCTGCTTCGCAAGAGCTACTTGAATCGACTGGGTCGTCTTAGCGTGAAGGCTAGCCCATACAATATCTTTGCTTTTCGTTTGAACCTTTCGGTTTGCGTAAAAATGTAGGATTTTTTCGCTGTCAGCCAAAAGGAACTCATGCCCCTTCTTTTTAGAAAGATGCATTCGCCTGGCCGAGGCGTGACGAAATCGCTTAAGGATATGGCTGTTGGTCGCCACCGCAGCGTGCTCACAAGCTTGCTGGCTTTGGGGGCCATCGCTCCAAAGGATGAATCGAAGTGGCCGTGGCTGCCCTGGCAAAGTCAGTTTGTCTTGGTCTTTGGGCCACGCGATTTTTGCTGAATCTACAACTTGCAGTCCTTTTGCACTGTTTCGCGCGTTTACGCCTAAGGCGACAAGGGCTGCGAGGAATAGGCTTAGGATCGCCCAAATCAAAATGCGCGTTGGTTTGGAAAGGTGCATGGCTTATAGGTTCCTTTTGAGCTGTCGTAGTCAGACACTCTTATAGCGCATGTTCGAATGTAGCGCCAAAGCTGTCTTTAAAAATATATTTAGCTGTAATCATGGGAAAAATTTACTATCCTGGATCCAGGTTTTGTTTGAGTTGAAGGGGAGATAAATGTTTCAGCTACAATCAGAGGTAGGTCAATTGATATGGCTACTTCCGGCATCGATGCTGGTAGGCGGGCTTTTTTGCTTTTTGTGGATGCGCAGCTTGATGCAAACTCAAAAAGAACTGTTGCGTAGCGCTATGGATACCAAAGAAAAGGTTTTGAGCCAAAACATGGAAGGGCTCCAGAACCAGCTGAGTTGGTACGAAAAAAAGACAAACAACTTAGAAGAATCCTTTGAATCGATTGCCCGCAAGACCACCCAAGAAAGCAACGAAAGCTTTATGCGATTGGCTCAAGCTTTTTTTAGGTCTAGCGATGAGCAAAGAACCGCTCGCGATGAATCTATTCAAAAAAATCAGTCAGAGAATATGAAAAGGGTTTACTCGGATATTAAAGAAGCAATGACCCAAGTAGAGGGTCAAATCCGTGAGCTAGAACAAAAACGCTCTGGTGCCTATGCCTCAATAAAAGAGCAAATTTCTCAAGTGCAAAAAACACATCAAAGCTTAGCCTCCGAAACGCAGGCTTTAGGCAAAGCTTTAGGTTCGCCTCGCTCACGTGGGGTGTGGGGAGAGCTGCAGCTAAGGAGAGTGGTCGAGTCAGCCGGTATGCTCAAGCACAGTGATTTTCTCGAGCAAAAGACCTTTACCAACAAAGACGACAAGCAGATCAGGCCGGACCTTGTGGTCCGTTTGCCGGGCGAAAAGGTTATACCGGTAGATGCAAAGGTCCCACTAAATGCTTACCTGTCTGCCAGTCATGCAAAGTCCGAAGAGCTTGCGGCACAGCACTGGAAGGCGCATGCAGATTCTCTGAAAAAGCACATTCTTAGGCTTAGCCAAAAGTCCTACTGGTCTGGTTTTTCTGATTCTACTGACTTTGTCGTGCTTTTTCTTCCCGGAGAGTGCTTTCTGCAGCCCGCATTTGAAGAAGACCCAACACTGATCACCTATGCTTTAGATCACAAGGTGGTTTTAGCTACTCCAACCAACTTGATTGCGATCCTTCGTACGGTAGCCTCTGCATGGAAAGATCATGCAGTGAGTAACAACGCAAAAAAGATTAAAGATCTAGGAGCTAGCCTGCAAAGCCGGCTACAAAAGTTTATGAGTCTTTTAAGAGAGCATGGGAACTACATCGAAAAATCTATTGTGAGCTATAATCAGCTTGTGGGAAGCGCTCAGTCAAGACTGGCCCCAAGCCTGCGGCAGTTGCAAGAGTTTGGTTTTGAAGGGAATGGCTCTGAAGAGCAAAAGCAGCTCACACCGAAAAAGTTTGAAAACCCTGAAACGGTTTCTTTGCGCCCAAGAAAAGACGGCATGCAAAGCCCTGAGGGTGGACGCATAGGTAGTTAGTGAAAATAGGTAATTAGTAAAGTTGTACAAGTAAAGACTTTAAACAAAGAATCCCCCTCAAGCTTCGAGGGGGATTCTTATATTTTTTTGTTGGTCCTACTGAATAAAGAAGGTCCTTCCGAATTGGTCGCGAGCGTAAACTCTTCCGGTCGCGTCGCGGAAATACTGTAGTTGTGGTTGTTGTTGAAACGTACCAGTGTTTGTTGGGATTATCTGGCCAGTTAGTGGGTTAATCGTTTGACCGATTCCATTTGCTCCAGTGTTCAATCCGTTGCTGAAGCCGGTATTCAAACCATTGTTCACACTGTTTGTTGTAGCAGTGCAATGTTTTGATCCACCGAGTGTTACACCGTTAAATACGCCCGATGCCGTAACTGTTTGGCTAGAGTTGATGGCAATTGTAATACCGCTACCTGTTAGCCTTACGTTTGTTTCGCTTGTTGCTCTTGCGTTCATAGCAATTGTCTGAGCCGACTGGCCAGAAGTGCCAAACGTACCAAATCCATTTTGTAGGCTAAGCTGTACGTTTACGCGTGTGTCTTCGTCTTCTTTTAGTTCCGAAGGCAGGGTAAAGGTCGCGATAGGCGTCGACGTCGTAGTACCAAATTGTTGGCTTGCGTTGTTGGTCGGTAGCGAGCACGAGTGTTGACGTACTAATGCTTGGTTTAGTTTTGTTTCATCATCGTCATCACTTCCACAACCCACTAAAATAAGAATGGGAAGTGCTGCTATGACTGCTTTTAATTTCCAGTTTGTTTTCATTGCGGACTCCATTTTCAGCAAAATTCAACTTCTACGACAGTTCATCTTCTCACTGGTTGGCAGGGTGCCTCGCAGTGTTATTATTAAGTTTGCAAACGGAGGTCCAGGCGTTGCCAAAACGCTATTTTCTAAAAAAACAATAAAAACGGGGTGGTATGAATAATCTTGTTTGGAAGGGGTTAGTATAAATCAGACATAGAATAGTCACTCGTCAAAAAAAACAGCAAAAAAAGCACCGATTCCTTTCTTTATGGTAAGAATGTACCCCTAGTTCATTTTGAACTGTCTATAAAAACACCTTAAAAGCTTGTTCCAGGAGCTTTGCGGGAATATTCCCAATCCTTACTGGACCTTTATCTGCTTCTGGGTGTAGTTTTGGTCACATTGCTTCAATAAAGAGCAGTTTATAGATTAGACTATTGTAAATTTAAGGAGAATTCAGTACATGAAAAAAAAGACACTAAGCTTTTTGGGTTTCATTTTTGTCATCTCTGCTTTAGCAGCCAGCTGCAGCACTGCAAATGCAATCAACTCAGATGATTTCGGGTCAGATGTTAGTGCAGAAGATAGCTTTGGAAAAATAGAAGAAAAGTTTCAAGCTGTATCAGCAACAAAAGTAGTAAAAGAGCGACGAGACCAAGCTACGGACCTAGTTTCAGGAAACGATATGCTTCCGCCAAACGCTCAAGCCGGACAGTGCTACTCACGCGTATTGATTCCTGCACAGTACCAAAACTACTCGGAAACAATCGTAAAGTCAGAAGCTTCGGAAAAACTTACAGTTATCCCAGCTAAGTACGAGCTTGCAGAAGAAACCCTAACGGTAAAGCCAGCGGGCAAGCGTCTTGTAAAGGTTCCTGCGCAGTATGGTTATGTTAGCGAGCGCATCCTCGATAAGCCAGCTCACACTGGTTGGAAAAAAGGTAAAGGCCCTATTACAAAAGTAAATCACGCAACAGGCGAGATTCTTTGTAAGGTAGAGGTTCCTGCTACTTATAAAACAGTTCGCAAAAGAGTTTTGAAGTCTAAAGCGACAGTAAAAGAAGTAGAAATCCCAGCTGAGTACCGCACGGTTAAAGTACGCAAACTTGTTAAAGACGCTCAAGCGATTCGCGAAGAGATTCCAGCTGAATACCAGACGGTTACAAAGCGTAAGCTCGTCAAGCAACCTGAAATGCGCTGGGAGCAAGTAATTTGCGAAACCAACGCTTCCCCAAGTATGATTCGTAGGGTTCAGATTGGACTTAAAGCAAAGGGATACAACCCAGGAACTGTTGATGGAGTTTTGGGGAGAGATACTTTAAACGCTGTAAATAAGTTCCAACGTAAAAACGGTTTGGCAACTGGTGGTCTTACTCTAGGTAGCATCAAGGCTCTTGGCGTAAGCATGTAAGTTTAGGTTTTTTAGCCTAATCTGCTGAAGTTCCGCAGAGTGATCTATCTAAAGCCCCTATCTAGAAAAGTTCTAGGTAGGGGCTTTTTTCTTACTTTATATAGCGCATTCAAAACCATTTTTGATTCGGACATCATTGCGGTACAAAATTCTTTGTAAATCTGCTCATAAGGGTGCTTAGTGGCTACAAGTTTACAAAAATGGTCTCCGTAAGTGGTAAATTCAATGAGCTCGGTGGATGTCTTTCTCGGGGAGCCTGCTTTGAGTAGCTGTTTTAACTCCTCGCGGGCTCCAAAAAGAAACCCAACCCATTCGTCCCATACATAGCTAGGCTTTGAGTTCCAATCGCTGCCCATTTGAATAAAGTAGTAATCAAACAAAGCCTTCTTTTTTGATGGTGGGATACTGTGTATAAACTCTTCTAGCTTTAGGCGTGGTTCGGGCATGTCGAATATTCTACCTGAGGGCACCACAAAGCCTGCGCAATTTGCATGGATAGAGTTTAGCCTCACCGATTCGTTGGCTTTGTGTGAAAGCTCGTGTGCCTTGTTGATTTGGTCAAAAAAACCACCTTCTGCGAGCAGTAAGCTAGCTGAAGAAAAACAATAGATAGCAAAAAGGTATGCACAATATCTCAGTTGCATCGCGGCTCTCAATTTGTTTGTGGGTTTAAGCCCATTTTAGCATGAGAAGAAGGCGGGATTATTTCTGAGAAGTAAGCATCACATGCTATTAGATGTACCTTAGTAGTATAAAAGAAAGGCAGTGGCCTTCGCTCCCGTTGAACACCTTGCTATTGTCCTATTTCTATTAGGACTTTTTTGGTCCTTTGAATCTATTTTAGGAGATTTTATTATGAAAGCATGGATTCCCATTATTTTGACGGTCTTAGTCCTAATCTTTGGATGGCCCTATATTCGCTCGTGTACAAACCAGGTAGCAGACACCACAAAAGAAATTGGTGGAAGCGCAGCTGACATTGCAGGAAACGCTGCAAAAAGTGTTACAGATGCTGCTGGTAGTGCTGTTGATGGCGCTGGCAAAGTAGCTGGTGGTGTGGCTGGTATTGCTGGTATTGCTGG
>JALZUO010000008.1 GCA_023301565.1 Oligoflexales bacterium | reverse complement strand
TTCTTCGTGTTTGGCGTCCGCGGAACTGGTTAATCAACTTATTTACACGCGAACTACACCCAGAAACCAGGGGTTCTTTACATAGACCTTTTGCTGCCTGAAGTTGAAGAGGTGTTTGCAAGGTCCCCTCAAAGCCTTAAGCAGCAAATATTAGCAATAAACCCTAAGCCAGAATGGGTTGTAATTGACGAAGTTCAAAAACTCCCAAAACTACTGGATGTCGTTCATTCTATGATTGAGTCGGATGGAATCAAATTTATTCTCACAGGCTCGAGTGCTCGAAAACTAAAACGCGGGGCAGCAAACCTGTTAGCTGGACGTGCATTTGTTTACAGCATGCACCCTCTTTGCGTAGGTGAGCTAGGAGACGCTTTTGTATTAGATGAAGTTTTGCGTTGGGGCAGCTTACCGCAAATGTTCACTTGGACACAAGAACGCGAAAAATTAAGCTACCTAAAAGCATATGTTCGAACATATTTTGCCGAAGAGGTCAGAGCCGAGCAGCTGATACGTAACCACGATCCATTCCGCGCATTTTCACCTACCCTTGGCCAAGTAAGCGGAAAAATCATCAACCACAGCAGCATTGCAAAACAGGTAGGTGTATCTACGCAAACAATCCAAAGCTACTTTCAGATCATTGAAGACACGCTACTTGGCTTCTACTTACCAGCTTTCCCTACATCTGTTCGAAAAAGTATGCGCAACAGCCCTAAGTTTTATCTCTTCGACACAGGTGTAAAAAAAGCACTTGAGGAAAGTCCTGACCAAAGCGTAAACCCTAGGAATTCGACCTACGGCGAGCTATTCGAATCTTTTTTGATCAACGAGCTAAAACGCTTAAATGATTACTGTGAAAAAGACTATCGCTTGAGCTTTTTGGCAACTAAAAATGACGTTGAAGTAGACCTCATTCTAAGTAAAAACAATCGCCATTTTGCCGTTGAAATCAAGTCATCAGAAGTCATTGACGAAACCAAGGTGCGATCGCTAGAGAAAATAAGCTCAAGCATCACTGGAATACAGCAAGCCTACTACCTATCTCGATACTCTATAAAGAAAAAAAGGTTCGGTTATTTGCATGCACTGGCGTGAGTTTATAGACGAGTTCAACAATATTTTTTAATTTATTTTTTTTGACCTTATAGCTGGCATCCAGAACCTTAGATACCCCTTTACGATCAGGCAGTTGATGCCCGGCGTTTTGTTGAGTGGAAAGTCCATCGTATTCAAAATTCACAATGCTCTTTGAGTCAGTCCAAACCTGGTAACTATTATTTAACGCGCCGTCGATAGTGCACTTTACACACTGACTTCCGTTAGCTCCTGCAACAATAAAACCGGTAATATTCCGCAATCCCAAACAGTAAAAAAAACTTCGCGAAAACCCGTGTTCTCAAAAGAGTTCACACCAAAACCAGGCGATCAACACAAGTGTTTCTTAAACAGAGCTACCCACGCGTCTTTTTAAACCCACCACGCCTGCTCGAGTTTTTTCTCGCTCCTGTGTTGCTTCCAGAGCCTCCTGCCGAGTTCCCTGAAGGGCGGCCAGAGCCACGAAACCCTCTTGATCGAGGAGGCCGAGCACCACTATTCTTGCGGTTATTAGACTCTATGATGCCTTTTGCTTTGCTGACTCTTACTGTTTTAGCCTGCATTGCAACGTGCGAGTGGAAAGGGTGGTCTTGGACTACGTCAATGGTCTTGCGAATGGATTTTTCTATATGTGCTAGATACGATTTTTCTTCAGCGGTCGAAAAAGCAATGGCAACGCCAGACTTTCCGGCCCTTGCCGTACGCCCAATCCTGTGCACATAGCTTTCGGCATCACTCGGCAGGTCATAGTTAATGACATGTGAAATATCGCTGATATCAATTCCACGCGAGGCTACATCGGTTGCGACAAGCACTTTTACTTTACCCTCGGCAAAACCTTTGATGGCACGCTGGCGAGCACCTTGAGCTTTGTTTCCGTGGATAGCCATGGCTGATACACCGTGTTTTTCGAGCTTGGTGCAGATTCTATTTGCTAGGTATTTCATACCAACAAAGACAAGAGTCTTTGCCGGTCTTTTTGTTTCTAAAAGATGAAGCAGAAGATCTACTTTATCGGCTTTTTCAACAAACATCACCGATTGATCAATCAGTTCAATCGTAGTCGACTCGGGTGCGATCTCTACTTTTTTTGGTTTATACAAGATCTCAGAAGAAAGCTTTTGAATATCGCTTGGCATTGTTGCGGAAAAAAACAGGTTATGCCGTTTTGCCGGTAGCATCGGAAGGATTTTTTTTATGTCTCGCATAAAGCCCATATCGAGCATACGGTCAGCTTCATCTAACACAAAGGTTTCGACCTGATCCAAACGAATATGGCCTTGATCGATCAAATCTAGCAGCCGGCCGGGTGTAGCAACTAAAATATCAACGCCACGCTGCATCTGTTTTACTTGGCGGCCTTGCGGCACTCCACCAAAGATCACCGCAAAATTCTTTCGCAGCTCATCTCCGTACTGACACAGGTTTTCGTGGATCTGAATAGCTAGCTCGCGGGTTGGAGTCAAAACAAGTGCCTGCGTCGACTTGGGTGCAGGCCTCTTATTGCTTTCTACTATCTTTTGCAAAACCGGCAAGCAAAAAGCTGCAGTCTTCCCTGTACCTGTCTGAGCTATACCCAAAAGATCTGTTCCATCTAAAACAATAGGGATGGCCTGAGCTTGAATGGGAGTGGGAGTTTTATAACCAATTTTATTTAGAGCCTCGAGAATCTGAGGCGCTAAACCTAAATCTAAAAATGTATTCACAAATTTCCTAACGTACGAATGACTGGGCCTCACTAGGCCAGCTGGAGTGTGCCTTATTTATAGCCTCACTTCAAGCCTTCATGAACATTAGACTTTTTAGGTGGTTAGGGGCAGAAAGCCTCGAAACCGCCTGTGATTCACTGAATAAAGTTAAACCTTAAGTAGTCATTACGTCATAAAAACAGTGTTTTTGAACAAGCTACTTCCAAATGAATCTGGCCATACCCCCCCCCTTGCTGAGTAGTCACACCCACAATACACACGGCAAATGCAGCCGCTTACCAAGCGCCGGAGGCTAAAACAGAACCGCTACGACTGGCCTCAGTTCATGATATAATCAGATAAAGAACGTCCATTTTAACATTACTCCATTAAGAGGTGATAGCTTATGCTTCGTACCGTTGTCCTAGGTTTCTTTTTATTTTTGGCCGCCTGCGAAAACAACACTTCTTTTGACAGTGCTGGCAATACAGCTGGGTTCGAAGATGTCATTGAACTTTGCACTACCTTAGATGTGCAGAGCTTCAAAGGCTCACTAGAGTTCCCCGCTCACCAAGACTGCAACTGGGGTACTAAAGTCGATGGAAAAGATGTTTTGTCTAGCAACGGAAATTTCAGCCGAATAAATGGGAGCATGAGAGCGAGAGAACAATTCACAAAATCGATTGACTTGCCAGAAGGCTCTGTTTTGTGTGGTGTCAGCATTGAGGCCGAAAACGAAAACATAGAGTTTGATGATGCATTTGGCGTACACCTCAATGGTTTGATGATTGCAAGTGCACCTCCTAGCCTAGTGCAACGACTAGCTCAGGATGAAGACGGTAACTACCTGTGGGACTGGACACGGGTTCGAGATGATGGAACGCTCCCTGAGCTCGCTTCTTGGCAAGGTCCTTCGCAAGACTATTACTGCGCAGTTAACTCTTGCACCTTACCAACCACTGAATCGTTGGGTGGGTTTGCCCTAAAAATGAATGTTGATTTTTCTAGTGCTTTTGAAACCAATGAATCGTCTATTCAGCAGGCAAAGCTTTTTTCAAAGCTTTCGACTAGGGACAAGCTTTCGATGACTTTGATCGCAACAGGTGATAACGACGATGGCGATTGCATGCACTCAGGTGGAACCTTTGCCTACGACATTAAAGTTGTCCTCCGCCGGTAGATTCCGTTTGTCGTCGAAAAGCCTTTTTTAAAGATTCACACAAAAAAGAATCCACTCAAAAGCAAACCAACAAAACCCCACGGTCGCGGCGACGTGCCCAGAATATAAGAACACTCGATAAAAAGTTGAAGATTGAGCTGTTTTCGGAAAAAAAGCAGGAATAAGAAAACCCAGAGGGTTTACAGTAGCCCCATAAATGGCCAAGGAAACGGGGAAAATATGCGGAACGATTTCCAACGATAAATTCACTTCAAAAAACAGAAGCAAAAACAATGCCATTAGTAAGTAATCAATATGAGCTTTTACGAGGTCATTATAAGACTTTATCTTTTTAAAAAAATAAAAATTTTTGAAATGCAGCTTGCCAATCATGACCCAAGCAAGAAACAGCGCAAAAAGCAGATGTAGGCTTCCAGACACCAACAATAAACAATAGGTCTTTTCCATGTTAGCCTTCCTTCTCTTCTTTTTTAAGGTCTACAAAAGAAAGCCCCCTGCTTTAAGCTCTCTATTGCTTCAGCCGATGGATGCGCGCTACCCCATACAGCAACGTACTTATAACGATCTTTTCCTTCTGATTTTTGTATATTCGAATAGTCTTCGCTCCATGCAGCACGGTCATGAGCCTTCTGGATAACCTTCAGCCGCTCTTTACCTCCTGGGTCAGAGGATACATCTACGACAACATTTAAGTCTGGAATCCAATACCCAGAGAATTGGACTGTAACTGTCCAAAAGGGAGGTTTTTTACGCCAAATGACCAGTTGGGAGCCACGTGCTTTAGCTACATTTGGTATCTTGTGATCAATTTAAGTGATCAATTTCTTGGTAATCGACAAGACTAACCTCGACGCCTTGCCAAAAACTGTACCAGCGGTCAATAGCCTAAAGGTTACTTGAAAGATTCGAATGACTCCCAACGGCTGCTTTGTTTACGCTGCCGTCAACGACTAGGTCAAAGTAGTTAGGAGAGGCTTTTTTCCACTCACAATAACTTTTTTATCACTACCTTTTAGAAGAGAAACGTTAACTGACTCGGAAGGAAAGTAAACGGCACCCTCTAGCTCAACTGTTTTTTTTACTGCGAGCTACTTCTCGCCCATTCCATTTTGCGATATACATTTGAAAAATCCTTTTTCAATTTTTACCTAGGCCTATTGCTTCCAAAGGTCTCAGTTTGTGCATGTGTAGGCCCAGTCTCAATCGTGCTCTTGTTTTCTGCTTAAGAACTGCAGCGGAGCAACCCACTGAAAGCAAACCTTGTCTCCATATTCCAACGTTATTTCACCGCGCCTACCATCTAAGGAAAGAATGGCACCCTGTGTAAGGTTCGTAAAAGTAAGGTCTTCGGGGTCAAACAGACCGACATCAGGGATTTCCGCAGACTCTCCGAACCTTTTGTAACGCTCACGCACCGAATACTGCATGGTTGGCTCGCAAAATGGTTGCTTTTTGCCGCCGGACGCTGATATAGCCGCCGTGCTACCGGCAGAAGTACTAATCCAGACACCGCTAGATTTATGAAACTCTTCTACGGTCTTATCACCGATGCTGAGATCCACTCTGTAGCGCAAAGTTGCACTGGGATGGGGGCTGGAGAATAAAATATCGTTGATGACGCCAGCACTGGTTTGGGTTTTTCCATCCAAAGAAGTTACGGCTGCTTGCATACGCGGTAAGCTTTTGTAGGAAGACTTTCTGAAATCTACAGCAAGTGACTCTAAGTTAGTGGCCGTGTATCCGCATAAATAACCAACGCTTGCATCTGTAGAACAGATGCCAATATAGACAGGCTCACCGCTAAGACCGGCGTGACAGGCCGTTAAAAAGGTCCCATCCCCACCAATCGTAATTACCATATCGACAGGGTCTGCCGGCCAAGCGTCTCGCCGGTGAATTTGCTGATAGCAGATGCCTTCAGCCTTCAAAACGGACAAGGTTTTTTGAATGCTGCTTTGGTGCTGCTTGTGTTCGACTTCAAGCTGGTCTAAGCGCCCCTGATCGACGATACCCCGCTCGACAGCAGCACTGAGATTTTTTCCATGTAAATCCCAGTTTGTGTGCTTTGTTACGACTAGTGCTTTGAGTGAAGCCTTTGCCAAACTCTTTTAACCCCTAGAGCCTTGCTCGTTAAACTTTAAATACTTAGGGTTTTGGTAGATTCGGCCCGCTTTATCGAACTTATTTTTAAAGTGGCTTGACCATTGCTCCGTAGCATCCCTACTTGCTTGTCCGCGCAACTGGGTCATCAAACTACGTTTGTCTGCTTCAGCAGTAGCGGCTTTAGGTCCGCTTTTTTCCGCAAGACGCACGACAAGCAGCTTGTCACCGTCTTCAAGAGGATTGGGCACAAAGTCACCTTTGTTTTTAAGCGCAAATGCTGCCGACCTTAAGTCAGGCTTGCTGCCAATCATCGGAACAAAACCAGCGTCCGCCTTTACAGCCGACGTTTGCTTCCAACTAAGGCTTTTTAGGCCCGGAACAGTCGTCACCACTCCGCCCGCAGAAACAGCAGCATGCAACTCAGAGGCTTTGGTTTTCAACCATTCTTTGCCATTTTGTTCAAACATCACTGTCTTGGCAACTTTTTGTTTGTGGTCTTCAAAATTTGCAATCACAGCTTCTTTTTTGTCTTCGACTAAAATAACGTGAAAACCAAACTTGGACTCTACAACTTCACTGATTGCACCTTTGGTCAATGCAAATGCTGCACTGCTAAACTCTGGAACCATCTTCTCTTTTGTAAACCAACCTAAACTACCACCACTTTTTTTACCGGCTTGCTCGTCTGTGTTTGCTTTTGCTAGTTGAATAAAATTGGCTGGGCTTGCCACTGCCTTTGCCCGAATCTCTTCGGAAAATTTCTTGGCCTCTTCTTTGCTTCTTTTTTTAAGAGAATCTGCAGCTCCACCCTCGTAAGCAATTAATATATGCCGGGCCTTCACCTGCGCGTCCTGATCAAAGTTTTTCTTCTTCAGGGCAAATGCTTTCCTTAAAACCTTGTCGTTTATAGGGTCAGCTACGAAGGCATCTATATTCTCTGCTGTCAGCGAGCTTTCATAAACACTTTTGTCCAAAGTGATCACATCGAACTTGTATGTTGTTTGTCTACGTGTGTACTCACTATCCATGTAGGACTTAGGTACGTAAACCACCCTTGAAAGCAAAGAACGGAACTTGGCGACAGCTAAGTTATCTTTCTGTGACTTTAAAAAAGTTTTTTCAGTATAGAGATTTCTTTGTAGCCATCCGTTAAAAGCACTTTCGCTAAACTTACCTTCTTCATCTCTGAAAAACTCACCTTGTAAAAGACTGACAACTTCGGAGTCTGCACTAGCAAAACCAGCAACTTTGGCTTGATAAGATTCTAGCTTTTGGTTTACGAGCATTTGTAGTGCTTGCTGAGGAATCTGTGCGGTCTCTTCCTGGCTGCGGCCTGGTTGAGAGTTCTGTAGCTGATAATAGAGCCTGCGAAAATCATTACCAGAAATCTTTTCACTTGCTACCCGACCGGCATCGCCCGTCAATGGCCCCAGCCCAATAGCTGACGGATCTAAAATCCCCATGAATGTCATGGCAAGCGTTGCCAAACCAATCAGTGTCATCCCGAACCAATAACCAACCATGCTCCTACCGGCAACACGGTCGCTCTCTACTTTTTTCCAATCAAACATACCCACTTAGCAAATCCTCCGTCTAAGGCTTGTGATTCTAGTGTGTTTTACCCGCGAAGCAAACAAAAGCCTGCACATAAGGCGATTTGAATTGCTTTGATGGACTTGCGTCGCATTCCTGCTTCTTCTTTGATCACCTTAGTGTCTATTAAGCATACTGCCCTCTGCTTGTTTTTTCATGGGAGCGCCGATAGACTGGGTGAATTCAGATGTTTATTCACGAGGTACCAATGCTTTTTGACTGGTTAGCAGGAATGTTTTCAAACGATATGGCTATTGATTTAGGGACTGCAAACACCCTGGTCTATGTCAAAGGCAAGGGGATTGTCGCAAATGAACCCTCTGTGGTTGCAGTACAAAGGGACTCGCGTGGCGGAAAGAAAATCTTAGCCGTGGGAAGAGAAGCAAAAGAGATGCTTGGTAGAACTCCTGGCTCTATATTTGCAATCCGCCCAATGAAAGATGGAGTCATTGCAGACTTTGAAATCACCGAAGCAATGATTCGCTACTTTATCGAACGCGCTCACAACAGGCGAACAATGGTCAAACCGCGTGTGATTGTCTGCGTGCCCTATGGCATTACGGAAGTCGAAAAACGGGCCGTTAAAGAATCTGCCGAAAGTGCAGGCGCAAGAGAAGTACATTTAATTGAAGAGCCCATGGCAGCTGCTATCGGTGCAGGCCTTCCTATATCTGAACCAAGTGGAAACATGATTGTAGATATTGGCGGTGGAACCACCGAAGTTGCCGTAATATCGCTTGCGGGTATCGTCTTTTCTAAAAGCGTTCGTGTTGGCGGCGACAAAATGGATGATGCAATCGTCAACTACCTAAAGAGAAAGTACAATTTGCTTATTGGCGAACGTACTGCTGAGCAGATAAAAATCGGTATTGGCACAGCTTTCCCAGACGACACGGATCCAAAAATGAATGTCAAAGGCAGAGACCTTGTTGCTGGAATCCCAAAAACAATTGAGGTTGCTTCAGAAGAAATTCGCGAGGCCATAGCAGAACCGGTCAACACCATTGTTGAAGCTGTCCGAGTAGCCCTTGAAAAAACACCGCCAGAGTTAGCCGCCGACATTGTAGATAAAGGTATTGTCCTTGCTGGTGGCGGAGCTTTGATTAAAAACCTAGATATACTGTTGCGAGAAGAGACAGGCCTACCTGTAATGATCGCCGAAGACCCACTTACCGCCGTCGTGCTTGGTAGCGGAAAAGCCCTTGATCAGATTGATGTACTCAGCGGCATAACTTTATAGGTTCACATGGCAAAGAAAACACAAAGCCAAACTAGGTGGGTCAAAGTCCTAGTATGGGTTTGTGTCCTCCTCTTGAGCGTCGGCCTGTTTTTTGGTCGGCAGTTTAAAGCGCGTGGAGACATCCCCAAAATTTTGAAGTGGCTCCAGGCACCGTTGGTCATAGGGCAACAGTCGCTTAAAAAGATTTCTCGCACACCCGGATACCTAGGTGAGTACTTTAAAAAACAAACCTATTTAGTTTCATCGCTTCATCAAAAAAATGAACGCATTACAAAACTCGAGATACAACTTCTCGAAGCTAGAAAATCCGAGGTTGAACTCAAAAAAACCAGAGAGCTGTTATCACTAGAAGCACCGGTAAAGAAAAAACTGATCTTTGCCGAGGTATACTCCAAGCAATCGATACATCGGTTTCAGATGTTCCAGGTCGATAAGGGCACAAAAGACAAAGTGCAAGTGGGCTATCCGGTCATATCACCAGACGGGGTCGTGGGGAGGGTCGTCAGGTCAGGCCTCACACATGCATACGTGCTTCCACTCATTGACCCAAACTCACGCTTGGATATCATCAACGAAAGAACAGGTTCACGTTCTGTGCTAGTAGGGCGCGGCGTCAACCAGTGCGAATACGAAAAGAAGGTGGACGCTGATGTAAAAGTAGGTGATAGGGTTTTAACTTCGGGTTTGCTAGATTTTTTTCCGGCTTTTCTTCCCGTAGGAAAAGTAGTGTCCGTCGATTTAGCAAAAGATAAAATCCGCAAAATTATCCAGGTTAAACCCGCTGTCCCCTTTCCCACTATTAGAACAGTTGGCATAGTTCGATCTAAAACCTTTGCTGTTAGCAAGGGGTTTATCAAGGAGCAAAGTGAGGGAATGCTTTGATTCTGGACCTCAAATCAATGCTGAAGCTTCCTTTAACCAGGTCCATTGGATTTGGTCTCTTCCTAACCTGTATTCAATTTGCATTACACGGTTTTTTTTCTCCGCTTTACCTGGACTTTTTTTTAGTTTTTTTTACATTAATGCTTATTCGTGCGCGCATTAGCCACCTGGTAGTCTTGGCTGTTTTTTTTGGTCTTCTGCAAGAGTATCTCACTCCTCTGCCCGCTGGCTTCTTTCTTTGTAGAAACCTTGGGCTTATTGCGGTCGCTTTTATCCGGCATCTTTTTGTCTGGCGTAAGCCTGTGACTTGGGCTGGTCTTTTTGTCTTTTCTGCGTTTTTAGAAGCGGCTATGTCAACCTTTTTGCGCTCTCAGATATCAGGATTTGGTTCTATTGACTCTTTGCTTAGTATGGAGTTTTACATGTCTAGCCCCTGGGCTATCCACTTTAAAACTCTCTTACTTTTTGTAATTTCCTTTCTTTTTATTGCTTTCTTTTTTTACGGACAAAAAGCGCATATTTATGGCTGGATCTACAGGTTCCATCGCCGAACAAAGAAGTTTCAGTTCGCAAAAGGGGTAAGTTAGTTGAAAAAACTTAGCCTCAACCGGCGATATGCCATACCAAGAAGCCGCTTCCAGCTTGCTGGACTTGCTGTGTTGTTTGTTTTCAGTCTGCTTGCAATTCGCTTTTGGCACCTGCAGGTTTGGCAAGGAGAGTTCTTTCGCGAGGTGGCATCAAAAAACCAGCTCAGTAAAATATTTGTTCCAGCACAGCGTGGATCTATCTTCGATCGAAACGGCCAAAAACTAGTCGGAAATGAGATATCCTATGACCTTGTTTATATCCCCCAAGTAACAAAGAACCCGGCTATTTTGCTCGATAAGGTCGGAGAGCTTCTGGATAAACCACTGAGCGAACTAAGACGCCGCATAAGAAAAAAACGCTCTAGAAAATCTTATGTCCCCGTAACTCTCGTCCATGATTTGAGTTCTGAACAGCGTTCCATCATTGAAAATCACAGGTCCATACTTCCAGGCATAGAAATCATTGGGGTGCCGCGACGCAGCTTTTCAGAGGCTGCCAGCCCGCACTTAACTGGCTACCTTGGTGAAATCAACGAAAGAGAGATACGAGAAAAAAACTTAAGCTACCCTCAAAAAAAGTATAAACCTGGTGATTTTGTCGGAAAAACAGGCCTAGAAAAAGTCTTAGAGTCGAAACTTCGTGGAAAAGATGGTTTTGAAATCATCCGAGTAGATGCTTATGGTCGGCGTGTGCGGGAAATGGACGTCAGACTTCCCTTTGCTGACCCAGAAGCTGGGCAAGACATACAGTTGACCATTGATGCTAAACTGCAACTCGCTGCCAAAAAAGCTTTTGCAGGTAAAAAAGGTGCCGTGGTTGTCCTAGACGTCAAATCCGGCGGTATCCTAGCCATGCTTAGTGAACCAGCATTTAGACTAGAAGACTTCCGCAACCAAATTTCACAGGAGCTTTGGGATCAACTAGGAGATGACCCTTACGCACCGCTACTCGATAAAACAACTGGGGGCCAATACCCACCCGGCAGTACGTATAAAATTGTCGTTGCGGCTGCAGGCCTTGAGACACCAGAAACAAAACGACATACAGCTGTTTGTAAGGGCTCTTTTCGCCTTGGAAACAAAACTTATCATTGCCACAAAAGATCAGGGCACGGATTTGTTAACTATACAAAAGCGCTTAAAGGGTCTTGCGATGTTTTCTTCTACGAGCTTGGTCTTAAACTCGGGATAGATAAAATAGCAACATTTGCACGTGATTTTGGGTTTGGCTCTAAGCTTGGCCTGGGCTTAAATGCAGAGCGGCACGGCTTGGTTCCAACAAAAGCATGGCACCATTTGCGACATGGCCGAAAGTGGCCAAAAGGTCAGACACCCAACGCGTCCATCGGTCAGGGCTTTAACCTCGCTACCCCACTTCAGCTTGCCGCAATGGTTGCTGCACTAGGTGAGGAAGGAGTGGTAAAGAAGCCACACCTTCTACATAAGGTCAGAGACCACCAAGGAAAAATAATTTTTTCTGCTACCCCGACAGCTCTCAGAACAATGCAGCATGTAGGAAAAAACACAAGAAAAACACTTAGAGATATGCTCCTTAAGGTTGTGAGCGACGCTGACGGAACCGGCGGACGGTCAAGAGTACCAGGCTTAAATGTAGGTGGAAAAACAGGCACAGTCCAAGTGGTCAGTTTGGATAAAACGCACAAACAATCGACCACAAAAAAGACTTGGAAAGAACATGCTTTGTTCGTTGCACTAGCACCCACTGAAAACCCACAAATCGCTATAGCTATCATCAGTGAAAACGACCCTGACGGTGGAGGCGGCAAAGCCGCCGCTCCGGTAGCACAAAAAATTCTCGCAAAATTTGCGGAAGACAAAAACCTCTTTAGACAGGCCCATTAAATGCTGATTGAAGAAACGAACAAAACGCATGTTTATACAGGTATCGGCTCTTCACTCAAAACAGGTGTGGTTAACCACGCCCGTGGCTACGCAATTCTGTTTGCAGCGCTTTACCTAATACTTGTAACCTGTGGCACACTCAACCTATACAGCGCAACGATGGATTCTACTTATTTCCAGTCTCACGCAAAACATCTGGTTCTAGCTATAGGCGTTTTTTTAGGAACAAGCTTTTTTCTTCGAGTCTCTTATCTGCGTGGACTGAGCCTTGCCGGTTTTTGGGTCGTCTGCATTCTGCTGGCCCTTGTATTGCTGATAGGGATTGAGCTCAAAGGATCAAAACGATGGATCCATTTAGGCTTTTTCTATTTACAGCCTTCCGAGATGGCAAAGATTGCTGTTATTTTTTTGGTTGCACATTTTGCGTCCTCCTACAGAAGAATTCAGGCCTATAAACTTTGGGAGCTTTTTCCTATTGCTGGTCACCTGCTTCTTTTGTTTGGTTTGGTGGTTGTAGAGCCAGATCTAGGTACTGCCGCTGTGTGTTTGATGATTGGTTGTGTGCAGCTTTCTTTCCTTAGAGTCGAACGCTCAAGCCTTTACTATCTGATGGCTGGCAGTGCTGTTTCAGCCTTAATTGGTTGGGCTTTTTTACTCAGAGACTACCAGAAGCTTCGTATCCTTAACTTTTTAAACCCTGAAAGGGATCCTTTTGGGTCTGGCTACAACATCCACCAGTCTTTGATTGCCGTCGGAAGCGGCGGCTGGTTTGGCAAAGGTTGGCTCGAAGGCAGCCAAACTCAGCTAGAGTTTCTACCTGCAAGGCACACGGACTTTGTCATGAGTGTCTTTGCCGAAGAAAACGGGTTTCTCGCTGTTCTTGGTATTTTATTTTTATACTTCGTTTTGATCTATGCATCTCTTAGCCTAGCTAAAAAATTTCGGGATAACTTTCTGAGTTTTCTCGCCATCGGATTTGGTGCACTTTTCTTTCTACAGATTGTCATCAACCTTGCCATGATTCTCGGCTGGTTTCCCGTGGTTGGAATACCCCTGCCCTTTTTCACCAAAGGCGGTACGTCGTTACTAGTCTATAGCTTTGCTATGGGGTGCTTAGTTGCGATTAGTCGAGAGCTCAAACCAATATCAACTAGCGCAATGGGTACAAGTAATTTGTACTCTATGGATGCAGAGTCAAGGTAAAAAACAGATGAAGCAGCAAAACCTTAAAGACATCTATAAAAACATGGAAGATGGAACACCTGCGCCAAAAGAGCTCTCGTTGGAGTGGCTGACAGAGAGGCAAAAAAACAAACTTAGCCTTGGCAAACTCTCACTTTATTCTGGAAAAGTACGTGAAATGGTTCGCACCACATCGAGCACCTATATGCTCCATACCGATAGACTAAGCGCCTTTGACAAACACATATGCCATATCCCAGGAAAAGGAATCATTCTTTCACAGCTCAGTAAATACTGGTTTAAATCTATCGAAACTGAAGTAAAAAACCATTATATAGCGTCACCACACCAAAGAGTGTTAGAGGTCAAATCTGCAACACCATTTAAGTTGGAAGTGATCGTGCGAGGGTACATGGCAGGCTCCATGTGGCGTTCTTACCATGCAGGTGAACGCGTAATTTGTGGAAACAAGCTGCCTGAAGGGATCAAGAACTTTGCAAAGCTTGATAAGCCGATCGTAACCCCAAGCACAAAGGCGGAGACTTATAGCCACGATGAAAATATTACGCCAGATGAAATTTTGGCAAAAGGGCTTGCATCCTCAGCCCAGTGGGACAAGATCAACTCACTTGCACTTGAGCTGTTTTCTATCGGCACCACCAAGTATGACGAGATCGGCTGGATTTTAGTAGACACAAAATATGAGTTTGGACTTGATCAAAATGGCCAAATAATCCTAATCGATGAGGTCCACACGCCAGACTCATCAAGGCTGTGGAAGTCATCAAGCTACGCAGAACGGTTGAACAACGGACAAGCACCAGAGATGTTTGACAAAGAAGTATTGCGGCGTTTTTTAATGGAACAAGGCTATATGGGCGATGGAGAAGTCCCAGAGATTCCGATAAAGAAAAAGCTAGAGCTAGTTTATAATTACCTAGAAATATATGAAAAACTATCTGGCCAGAAGCTTTATTTAGAAGGCTCCTGGGAAGAGTCTAGCTGGGCTCAATCTATAAACAAAAACATGGAGAAGCTATGAAATTTAAGTTCCCTGAAAAAAACACCAAAGAAGTTATAGAAATTATGGAAGAAAACCTTTCTGGCCGCAAGCTCGGCGAAATGGTGTCTATCCAAGAAAAAGACGAGGGCATTGTGGTCACCATATCTAAGCTTGGCACATCCACCCTGGAATTCGCCAAGGACGATGAAGGAGGTTTTGCGCTGTCTTCTGAAAAAATAGCCTTTGCCCACCGCATGTTCAAAGATGAAGTGACGGATAAAATCTGTCAAATGATTGAAAAATGCGGCGGTCAGGTCAGCTAAACCTGGCTAGTCCA
Organism: Oligoflexales bacterium; assembly: GCA_023301565.1. GTDB lineage: Bacteria > Bdellovibrionota_B > Oligoflexia > Oligoflexales > JALZUQ01 > JALZUO01. The sequence goes on along the minus strand of JALZUO010000008.1, from coordinate 159,023 downwards.
CGCCTTGCAACATCCACTGAAAAATCTGCCGATATGCAGAAGCTACAGGTATTTTATGGAGAATTTCTTGCTCCAAAAGCTCGCTTCCGTCTTGCTGATCCGCGACGTTCTCATTTAGCCAGTTTTGGCTTAGCGTCCACTTTTGATTCTTCGCAGGGTCATCTACCGTATTAACTTCAAGGTTTCCGTCAAGCTGTGTGATAGCAAAGCGGCGGTTTCGGATCACAAAGGTAAACTCATTTTGTCCTTTGGGCAAAACCATGTATGGCTTTTGCTTGCGAAACCCTGCCGGAGCAGGAAACCTCGCGCTGAGCTCAGACTCGGCGTGATCTTCGATCCACTCTTTAAAAATCGTCATATACAACTCCTTAAAACCTAAAACAGCAAATTCACGCCTACTCCAAACATAAAACCACTGATGATGTTTGGCGTAAAATCTTCATAAATATTTACTTTATTTGGAAACTCTTCTGGGTCATCGACACTGTAACGATCAAATGCATAAGAATACTCTGCATTTATGGTCAGCCACTTTATAGGCGAAGCTTCTAGACTAGCTTTTAGTGCAAGCCCAGCTGCGCTAGCTGAAAACTCTGTGTCGCGCGTCAAAATCGGTGCTTGGGATGCAGAGACCCTCGTCACATAGTTATCTTTATACGACCCTACTAGCTCACCTGCCAAACTAATTCCAAGCGGGAACCTTTGCTCTAATTCTAACACTCCAACTACTGCCGAATCCGGGCCTGCGATAAATACATTGTTTCCACCTTCGTCTTGAGTTACCCGATAGACAAAGCTTTGGTATTTTATTGACGGAGAAAGGGTTGTATCTGCACCAAGCTTAACATCACTGTAAACCTCAGCCGCGGTACTTCTAGACATTTGATCATGGCTAGAGTTTCTGGTGAAATCAAAGTCCCCTTTTATACCCAGTGCAAACGCACCTCGGTTGAGGTAACCATTTAAGTAAAAGCCATGATCACCACCACCTTCGCCAAAATCTATATCAATGGCATTACGGGTATAATAAGCAGAAAACCCAAGCCAAAGATCTTCACCTACTGGGACTTCCAAATACGGCCTAAACTTTGCTACTAGGTTGTTTGTCCGCCCATTGCCAGAAAAGGGGTTCGCTGTGGTTCGAAACCTGTCGCTTCCCTCTTCAAAAACGATGTTTCTTTGCTCTTCACCATCGCTACTTCTAGTTTCGGCCTTCGCCTCTATTTGAGCGCCATAAACCATGTGTTGGTTCTTGAATTTAGTTTTTCTGTTACCTTCGAACCCGTTGCGAAAATCAAAATAAACTGTCTGGTATTTAACTTCGCTGCTCTGCGCACCGTGAAAGTCACTGTTTTGCTGAGCATAGTCTATACCAAAAACTGCTTTCTTTTTGTAAGCCTCATAACCTTTGTGTTTATAGGCCGGAGCTATGCTGGAGGTTTGTTTTATGATCCGATCAATCTGTCTTTTTTTACGTACTGTTAGACGCTTGCTTGAAACAGCTTGTTGATTTTCTGCTATATTTGGTTTTATAGTTGTTTTTTTTCGGCTCGACGCAGCCTTGCTAATCTTTTGCAGCCTTTGAAGGTACATCTTACGCCGCTCGGCTAGTTTTGCAGGTAAAATAACTGCTTCATTGAACTTCTTTTCTGCTAGCGGGTATTTTCTACTCTTGACCGCACAAAACCCGGCAAAGTAACTAGCAAGATCCGCCAAAGGATGACCTTTTGGCACCTCGGTAAAGTGCTGGTAAGCTGGGCCGTAGTTACCCACTTTCAAAAGTGATTGGCCAAACTCATAGTGCGAGTCAGGGGTCATCTGGCTTTTAGGTACTTTCGAAAAGTACTTAAGGGCTTCACCGTCTCTTTTTAGTTTGTAAGCTGTACGGGCCAGATAGAATTTAATTCGATTGTCTTGCGGGTTAATAGCTGCAGCATCTAAAAACCTTTGGTAGGCCTCGCCGTAAAACTCACCTTCATACTTTTTCAAACCCTCAGCAAAAGGACCAGCCTGGGCTACATCCAGTACAACAACGGCGCTAAAAAGGTAAAATATTGCTATCACTACTGCATTTATTCGCACGACCAAGCTTCTCCAACTTTTAGTCTATTATAGCGAATTTTCTAAATGATTTCAGAGTGAGCAAAAGAAACCAAGAAAAAACTCAAATACCTGTGAACCCCCTGGCTATCATAAGGTATGTAAAGTTTTTGCTGTTACGGGTTTGAACATTCGGTCCCAGTACCTTTGACTGGTGCCGAGTGATGGCGCCTGCAAAGCTATCATTAACCATCCGGATATAGGCTGTAGCTCTAATTTCTGGGCTATGACCTAGGTGAGTCTTTCTCATTTTCTTTGCCAATATGCGAGTAAAGTCCTCTGTTATGGGAACCACCCAACTTGCAAGGTCAGCCGTAGAGGAAGTATTAGATTTCTGAGAAGCGGCTAAAATTGCATTTAACCAATGGTGCGCAAATACGCTTCCTAAAAAGTGAGAATCACGAATCACAGGGTTGCCTTGTGTCCGAGATGTTTCTTCTGTTGTAAGGTAGCTATGCATGCGTTTTCTGTTGAATGTTTTTTTAATTGAAGCTTGCCGCTGACCATTTGATGCTTTATAGCCCTTAAAGTAATTAAACCGAAAAGGGTTACGGCCATACCCGTAACGGACAAGAGAGTCTATACCGTGTACGGGTTTATTGCTTAGAAATATTCCATAAAAATCTGCTACGGCTTCCCGAACCCCTTTGCAAAGCTCTTTCACTGTGTCGTAATTAGGGTGACCAGAAAAATACTGTTTGCCTCGGACCGGTTCATCCTCGCACAGACCATCACGAACATCATTGTACTCAATGGCGTGACCGTACTCGTGAGAGCCAGGGAAGTCATGCTTCCAAAGCATCGTCGGCAACCTAGCCGAAGGTGCAAAAACAGCTATGGTGTTGGTTTGGTAAAAATAGGCCATGTTGTTCAACATGTAATGCGCGGGGAATCTTCCGTTTTGCTCTTTTTCTGGCGAAAGCTCTACGCTGCGATAATTAGGAGCTATCTCAACGTTTACACGTGGAACCTCAGATTCTTTTCGACCGGTTATCTGCTGAAGATTTTTGGCTGAGCTATCTAACACTCGCCCAATTTCAAAAGCTATTTGCTCGGCACTGTTCTCACGGGGATTACTTTGCGCATGTGCACACACTTCAATATTTTGACCCTTCGACAACCTTTGATAACCATTATTTCTAGAGCTGTTAAAGCAACTCATTCCACCGACACCTTGGGTAATCTTTTCACATTCGCGTTGGTATTCAGGCATATAAGTAAATCGATCGACAGCGTAACTTTCTTTTACCTCTTGGCTACAATTGACCAAACCAACCGAACTTATAAATAAAGGACGCTTATTTGTTTCGTAGTAAGGGTGAAAGTAAGTATACTCGTTTTCGAGCGGCTCTTGCACGCCGCAACCAAAGAGCAAAAACAATGAACCAAAAACAAGAGATTGAACGCTTGCTTGGAACGGACAAAAATATGTGTGCGATCTGTTGATTTCGGACTCCATTTTTTAAAGTCCTATAGGTATACTAAACTGCCTACTTTTTGACCAGCTCTTTCTTTCTAATATTATTAGCTGCTTATAGACCCTCTTGCATGAAGTCAATGATTTCGCTATCTTCAAAGGCTTGAGGGAGTAGGATTAACCCCCTCAAGGCTAAAAGCCGATGAACCAAATGACCTTCGGCGGGTCTAAAAAGGGGTAATGGATGGCACGCGTTTCTATTGAAGACTGTTTACAGCATATGCAAAACAGATTTTCTTTGGTGAGAGTAGCCTCGCACAGAGCGAGACAACTTTTAGAAGGCCAAGAATCGACCGTAAAATGCAGAAACAAAGAGCTTGTAACTGCCCTGCGTGAAGTAGCAGAGGGAAATATCTCAACGGCATCACTTCCTGAGTTTGAGAAATCAAAAGAAATAAGAACTCAAGAAGAAATCAAAGCCCAACAACCGCCTGCTAGGCCCCCACAAAACCCAGGCATCCCTGAAATGCCACCGAGCATACCTCGTCTATAATTTAAAAATTAAAATATAAAAAAGCCCATCAACTTGATGGGCTTTTTCTTTAGCTCAAAATCCAGAGCCTACTGATTGTATCTAATCTTCATTTCAACACGGCGATTTTGCTCGCGACCTGTAGATGTATCGTTTGAAGCAACCGGATTCATCTCACCTTTTCCGTTCGATCGGATTGCACCAGCAGAAACACCGCTCGCAGTAAGCTGCTGCATCACGCTTCGAGCTCTTTTTTGCGAAAGACCTAAGTTGTAGCCATCTGATCCCGTACTGTCCGTGTGTCCAACAACTTCAATGAAAGCGCCAGGAGTCTTTGGGTCATTTACTACTCCAGCAACACTTCGAATCGTCGACTGTGCATCTACTGTCAAGCTGTCGCTATTGGAAGAAAAAAGAATGCTTCCTGGCAGGTTTGCAACAATTTGATCGCCTTCGCGCGTTGCTTCTACACCTGGAATCTGACTAAGCTCTTTGGCTTTTTTATCCAAAACATTTCCAATTGTGCCGCCCGTTGCAACACCTAAAAGAGCACCGATAATCGCGCCTTTTTTTCTGTCTTTACTTACAGCTGCACCCAACGCTGCTCCGACAGCTGCGCCCGCACCGCTACCGATAGCCGTTCTTTTTCCTGGAGTTGTACACCCCGTAAATGCCACGGCCAGGCCAAGTGCGCTTACTAAAATAAGTTGATTTTTCATTGTTCATTTCTCCAAAAAAAGTATTTTACGTTTTACAAAGCCAGTCTCAGGATGGACTTCGGTTCATCATTTTACCTTATGTCTGGCTAGCATTACAGCTTGGCGCTATACAAAAGCGCAGCAGCCTTCATAGGTTGTGCCCATTTCAACGGCTTGAACACCATAGCTCAAACCAGACCAGGTAGCATTTAGACGAGCACATAGCAAAGAAGGTTCATTTTTAAATTATAAGAATGTGTGATTATTTTTGGGTCAGATTGTAGTTTGAGGTTTTAAGGGAAGTGGGTGAAGGGAGGTGAAAGAAGACAGCCGAAGTGAAAAGGCTAAACCCGTAAAGACTACCTTAAATAGCTGGGTAGTAGTAGTCCCTCGAACGGCGAATGTTGTGGACTTCAAAAGCGCGCAGCCCAAACTTTTTGGAATTTGAAAGCTCGTAGTTGTAGGCTTCGATTTCAGCTTTTACGCTTCCATTGATGCCAACCATTTCTTGAAGCGTGATCCAAAGAAGGTTTTGTTTACAGTGAATATCAACTTCATGGGCAATTGTAGAAGCAAGAAGACCCCAACTCATAAAAGCCTCAGGTCCAATACTCACTTTATTTAAAGTATTCAACAAAGAGCGGCTAGTCAGGCCTCTTGATTTAAGCTTTATATCTAACGTTGGCATCGCTGTGTTTGCCGGAAGCTCTATTTGAAAGTACTCCATCGCCAGCCTAATCGATTCTTCACTCATAGGAGGTAGCGAGCCAGGTCCACCCGGAAGAGCCATTACGCTAGTTGTTACAGGCTTGTTTGCAGAAAGTCCCATAGATACATAGGCACCTAAAAAGAATGCCCAGACCAAAAGTCCTGTATTTGTTCTTACTAGTCCCGAAAGAGTAGAGACTATGTGATTTGCCAAGTTCTGTTTCATATAGCTATATATGCAAATGCGAGCCCACTTTAAAACCGCCTGTTTTTAGCTACTTAGCCAAAAAAAAGTGACTACCAGCCTAACTTCGCATATAGTTTGTACGTTTTTAAGCCCTATTTTCGTTCCAAAACCTAGATATAGCTTGCCAGAAGAGACTTAGAACGAGAAACCCCGGCAGGCGTACCCTCGTATACCAGCTTCCCGCCACCGTCTGCAGAACCTGGCCCGACATCTACAATCCAATCTGCTGCTTGCACCAAATCCGTGTTGTGCTCGATCACAACAATAGTCGTGCCGAGGTCTCTGATTTTTTGCAAAGCCCCCAAAAGGTCTTGGACGTTTGAAGGGTGCAGCCCCGTAGTAGGTTCTTCTAAAACTAAAATTGATTTTTTACCTTGGGTTTTGCTCAAAAAAGGTGTCAGCTTTAAGCGTTGTGCTTCGCCGCCCGACAAGGTCATCGTCGGCTGGCCTATCTTTAAATAGCCTAACCCTAGCTCGATAGCAGGCTGTAGGCGTTTATTGATGGTGCGATGATGTGCGAAAAAATCAAGAACCTCTTCGATGGTCATCTCAAGAATTTGATCAAAGCTTTTACCTTTGTATTCGACAGCAAGAACGTGGTCTAAAAACCTGCGGCCTTCGCAGTCGGTGCAAGTCACCTTAGCATCTGCTAAAAACCGCATCGAAAGCGTCATAACGCCTCTTCCCTTGCAGGTTTCACAGCGCCCACCTTTTGTGCTCATCGAAAACGATGAGGGCGTCAACCCAGCGATTTGCGCATTCGGCAGCTTTGCAAAAAGTTCACGCAAATGCGCGGTAACCCCCAAAAAAGTTGCCGGCATGCTAACGCTACTTCGAGAAATAGGCGTACGGGTTATTGCATGGATAAACTGCAAGTTATCCGTGCCAGTAATAGCCTCGCAATCAAAGTACTCCATTTCATCTACAGTTTTTTTGCGTTTGAGCTTAAAAAGTCTATTTAGGTTTTCATAAAGAACCTGGACAACCATCGAACTTTTACCAGCTCCGGATACGCCCGTGACCACGTTAAGACCACCAAGAAGCAGACTTGCTTCGGGTATATCTAAGTTATTTGCAGTAGCCGAAATAATTTTTAGAAAGGACGCGTCTTTAACTTTTAAGGCGCTGACAGATTTGGCTTCTGGTTTTGATTTTTTTTTGCGCCGAACAAGCCAACTAGCTGTTTTGCTCAAATCCTTGTAAGAACTCGCACGTTTTGGGTCAAAGCAAGCAACCAAAGTCCCACCATCTTTACCCCCACCAGGCCCCATATCCAGGACATAGTCGGCCCGCTCAATCATCTGCAGGTCATGGTCAATAAGTAAAATGGTATTACCACTATCTTTAAGCGATTGAACCACGTCCCAGACCTGATCGACCTCTGTTGGGTGCAGACCTTGCGAGGGTTCATCAAGCACATAAAGCACGCCATGCAGGTTTTCACTAAATAGGTTTGCAAGCCGGAGTCGCTGCATTTCCCCTGTAGATAAACTCGAAAGACGCCTAGCCAAACTAAGATAGCCTAGACCAATCGACAAGAGCCTGTCGAGCCGAGACTTTATTTGCTCGAGCACTCTGGCTGCGGCGGGATAACCTGAAATCTGCTTTTCTAGCTCTGGTAAATATTCATCTCTAATTTCTTGCAAAGTCCATTGGTAGAGTTCCTGCACCCCTACCTCACCTAATGTTACATACTGCATGCGACTGGCAATCCCTGTACCCTCGCAGCTTTCACAGACCCCGTCGCAAACCACAAGGTCTACTTCTTCATCCCCCTCATGGTCTCCAACATAGTACTCACCCCAACCCTCGCAATCTTTGCACTTCCCAACTGAGTTAGAAGAAAAATACCTAGGATCAAGCTTTGGCCATGTATAGCCACACTCTGGGCAACCAGAGCGCGTCGAAAAGAGTTTGGCTTCTCCGTCTTTTTGCTTATGCGCATCCACGAGCTGCCAAGCACCTATACCGTCAACACTGGCTTCTATTGCTTTTTCGATGGCTAACAAAAGCCTTTGATCTACTTTCTTAACGCGGATTGAATCGACCACTATCTCGATAGTGTGTTTGTGGTTTTTATCAAGGCTTGGAGTATCGATCAAACTAACCAGCTCACCGTCAATCCATGCCTTAACAAACCCTGACTTTGCAAAGGCTTCGAGCTGCTTGCGAAAGTGACCTTTTTTCTCATGAACAAAAGGTAAAATAATCTGGACAAGCTTAGACTTGGCAGAGTCTAAAATATTTTGCGCAATATCACTTACAGTCCTATCTTGAGAGGGCAAGTCGTGCTTTGGACAAAACCTCTCGCCATGCCTAGAGAACAACACCCCGTACAACTCTCCAAGGTCTGTCTGCGAAGCGACGCTTGCTAACCGGGAAGGAGCTGTTTCATTTTGCGCAATAGATATAGAAGGGCTGAGCCCCGAAATCCTACCTACTTTTGGTTTTTGCGATAAATCCAAAAATTGGCGGCTATAATGCGAAAGAGTATTCACAAACCTTCGCTGGGCCTCGGCATAGATCGTATCAAAAGCAAGGCTGCTCTTGCCGCTTCCACTCACACCGGTGACGACGGTTATCTTTCCTCGGGGGATTTGAACATCAATCCCCTGCAAGTTGTTTTCTGCTGCGTTTTGAACATCAATACTTTGCATGCGAGATTCATCCTAAGTCTGTTTTCGCCTGGTTTAGTCTGGTTTTTTTACTATTCCTAAGTTTCTAATAGGGAATGGAATGACGTTGTTTTCGGCAGAAATATTTTTTTGCAAGGACACGCTCCTTCCGCTGGCACGACCGAATGTCGCTGCCTCCGGACGGTGATGATCAAGAAACAAAGTAGAAGCCCTAAAGCACTCTTCTAAACTTGACTCGCTTGCCACATCTTCTCCAAAGATATCTTGTGCAGGGCCATGGTCAGGGCTAATGCGAAAGTGTTTTAAGCCTAGGGTCATGTTTACAGACGAATCAAAATACACGGCCTTTAACGGGGCTAAGCCCTGGTCGTGATACATCGCCAGCATCGCATCACAGCCAAGCTTATGATACAGGTAAAAAGCTGTGTCTCCCGATACGGGGCCAATAAAATCTGCTTGCCCTTCGGCTCGCACCTGGTCCAACGCCGGACACAAAACATCTAGCTCTTCACGGCCAATGGCACCCTGATCTCCAGAGTGAGGGTTTAGGCCACAAACTAAAATTTGCGGCCTTACAATACCGAGTTGAGAGCGCAAAGCAGTTTGGACACTTCTTAGCTTTTCGATGAGATGTTCTCTTGTAAGAGTCTTAGCAATCTCAGCGACAGGAATATGGGTCGTAGCAAGCGCCACTCGGACATCTCTATAAGCAAGGGTCATTAGAGGGCTTCCGCCCCATAAAGCACCAAAATATTCGGTGTGCCCTCTAAAAGGAAACCCTGCTTGAATACACGCATACTTATCAATGGGTAGTGTGATCACACAAAATAAGCTTTTCAAAGACTGCATCTGCTTCGAGTCGCGATATAGCTTTTCAAAACCATAGAGCCCACTTAAAGCAATTTGCCCTCGAAGCTCAGCTGCCATTCGGTGTGCTGGCTGAGCAAGGTCAACCTCAGAGGCACTTTTTAAAAAAGGTGAAGTGTCAAACAAGTACAAGCCTGGTTTTGTCGGCAGATCCCCGGGAGAAAACTCTTGTAGGTCCAAGTTTAAATTTAAGTTTACAGACTGACTAGAAATCACAGACCTAGGGCCGCAAAGTATAAGTGTACGCTCTCGGAGCAACGCAGGGTCACTTCGCAGCGCCTTGCCTAGTATTTCCAAGTTTATGCTATATGGATCACCGGAAGTGATAAAAATCATCTTAGACTGCCTTCTCGCGTCGGTCACAGACCTCTATATAGGTCCCTCAATTTATACCGACTTCCCTCTTGTTTGCCATATTTTGGCCAAAATTGCTCGAAATGTTCTTTAACCCCCTGTTTTTTAAACACTTTTAAAACAACGATCATTACTTCCATACAAAAAAGGGGCATTTGCAGGGTTTGTAGCGAGAACCATTGCATTGGCAAATCACCTTGGTATAAGTTTGTCCCAGACAAGTACTTGGATAGAAAAAAAATGGCTGCTTTCACCTATGAATACCTGTTAGCTCTTGGGTCAAACCTGGGAGACCGATCGCAATACCTAGACGCTGCAATTGATGCACTTGCTAGCTCAGGCCAAACCATAAAAGAATCCTCTAGGCTCGAGACCACACCCATAGGGCCGGGTTCGAGAAACTATATAAATAGCTGCATCACTTACCAGACACAGCTTGACCCTGAGCAATTACTCAGAGAAATCCATAAAATAGAAATTCGCCTTGGGAGGAAAAGAAGTATTCGGTGGGGTGACCGCACGTGCGACATAGATATTGTTTTAGCGAGGCACAAAGATGGCACAGCCATTGCAATCAATCAGCCAAATTTAACTATCCCACACAAAGAGTTTTCTAAAAGAGACTTTGTCATAAAGCCTGCGCAGCAAATTGCAGGAGCCTGGAAAATACCCGGACCAAGCAAATTAACTATAAACCAGCTAAACTAGCGTACAACCTAAAAGGAAGAATATTTCAGTGAAAAAACTATACTTTATCGCGACCCTTCTTTTGTTCACGTTTTCACCCTTGTATGCTTCTCACAAGTTCAAGAAGCCCAGTGAAGCTGAATTGAAAAAAAAGCTTTCTAAAATACAGTTTCAGGTCACGCAGCGCGACGGCACCGAAACTCCCTTTAAAAATAAGTATTGGAACCACAAAGATGCTGGGATTTATGTCGATATTGTCTCTGGCGAACCTTTGTTTAGCTCAACCGACAAATTTAAGTCAGGAACGGGCTGGCCATCTTTCACTCGTCCTTTGCCTGGTATCAAGTTGAAAGAAAAGTCTGACTATAAATTGTTTTCTAAAAGAACAGAGGTTCGAAGCTCTATCGCAGATAGCCACCTGGGACATGTCTTTAACGACGGACCCAAACCTACCGGGCTACGATATTGTCTAAATAGCGCCTCTTTATTTTTTATCCCTGTGGGTCAGTTAAAACAAAAAGGTTATGGTGAGTTCCTCTCTCTGTTTGGTAGAAGTATTTCAAAAGGAAAGAAAATGGATAAAAAAAACCTAGATAAAAAACCTGCGACAAAAAAAGAAGGCAAAGCTTATTTTGCTGGTGGGTGTTTTTGGTGCGTAGAAAAAGACTTTGAAAAAATTGCGCAAGGCATTCTAGCTGTTACCTCAGGCTACATGGGGGGAGGGTCGTCGACTGCAGATTACAAAGCTGTGTCCTCTGGAAAAACCAAACATGTGGAAGTCGTAGAAGTAACCTATGACAGTAGCCAGATAAGCTATGCAGACCTGGTGGAATATTTTTGGGTACACCATGATGCAACCGATGGCGGGGGGCAGTTCGGTGACCGTGGCTCTCAGTATAAGCCAATCATCTATTATGGAAATCAAGAAGAAAAGCTAGCAGCGACGCAAAGCCGAGATAAGCTGGATTCATCTGCAGTTTTCGAACGAAAGATACAAACCAACATCCTTCGTAGTTCGGTTTTTTACAAAGCCGAAGACTATCACCAGGATTATTATAAAAAAGCCCCTCTCAAATACAACACTTATAGATACTTAAGTGGCAGAGACAAGGTAGTAAACAAACGGCAAAAACTGTTCGAGAAAGCATTCGGGCCAATTAAGTTGAAAGACAAATAATAATGGAACCTTATTCTTTAGTTGGCATTATAGGGTTTGGACTTGCAGCCTACTCGGTGATTGCAAACGACTCAATTCAAACCCTCGGTACTTTTTTGTCTTCAAACAGGCAACGCCCCTGGTGGCTTTTGTGGGCCTTTGGATCATCCATTCTTTGTGTTTCTATTCTGTACGGGTGGTCAATCAATGCCGGTGATGTGAGTTATGGAAGGCTCGATTCGATACCTTTGCCTGAGTCTCTTTCTGTGTGGTATCTGCTAGCTCCTATTAGCCTAATGATACTGACCCGGCTTGGTATGCCCGTCAGCACGACTTTTTTGATCTTATCTATTTTTAGCGCCAAAGCCATCCCTAGCATGCTGCAGAAGTCTTTGCTCGGCTACGTTGTCGCCTTTGGCTTTGGAATGGTCACCGTAGTCTTTGTCCGCTCGGTGCTAGGAAACGTAACTAAAAAACCGATCTCCAGGGCATCCAAACCTTACTGGATGGCGATACAGTGGCTTACAACGGGCGTCCTCTGGGGGCAATGGCTCGTGCAAGACCTGGCAAACATCTACGTGTTTTTACCCAGAGAGCTCGAAGCTCTACACTTGGCCTTTTCCCTAATTTTTTTGTGCACCCTTATGGCTTATGTCTTTTATTCCAGAGGTGGAAAAATCCAAAAGGTCATCGACGAAAAAACCCAAATGCATGATGTACGTGTCGCTACCTTTATCGATATGGTCTATGCCGTCACTCTTTATATTTTCAAAGGGCTTTCTAACATCCCGATGTCTACGACCTGGGTTTTTCTAGGTGTATTAGCCGGCCGAGAAATTGGCCTTTTGATTGTCAAAGCCCACACCAACAAATCCAACCGGGATGTTTTTGCTACCTGCGGCCGGGATATTGTTAAAGGTGCCATTGGTCTTGCCGTAAGTGTTACCATAGCTTTAGCTGTTCCGTTTTTGATATCTTAGGGTGAGCCCATGCAAAGAAGTAAGTTTTCATTTTTAACTATACTGATAGTGTGCTTCCTTAAACTGCCTGGCCAAGTCCTTGCAGCTCTGCCTCTAGCCCCAGCCATGACCAGCTACGTGGTAGATCAAGCAAAGCTTTTAAAAGAGCCCAGTAGTCTGGCAGCAAAGCTAAAGAGAATATTTGAAGCCGGCGGGCCACAGATTGCGGTTTTAACGATTGAAGACCTCCGAGGCGACTCCATAGAAAGCTGGAGTCTATCCGTTGCACGGTCTTGGAAGCTTGGCAGAGCCGATAAGGACGATGGGGTTTTGATTGTCATTGCAAAAGCCGAACGCAAGGTTCGGGTTGAGGTAGGCTACGGCTTAGAAAATAGAATCACTCCGCCCATATCACGGGACTTAATCCATCAATTTATGCTTCCAGAGTTTCGGGTTGGCAACTTTCAAAAAGGTGTCGAAGGCGCCATTTACCGAGCGCTAGAAGAGATCCCAACTGAATCAAAGTTTCGCCAGCAAATCCCACAGGCTTGGCAACTTAGCCCTAGGGCCCACTCTTGGAAGGCAGGAGAGCCTATCTCCGTTGCCATGTTCTTTTTGATTTTATTTTTAAGTATATTCCGCGGCTCAACCAGGCAAACACGTGGGCGCCGCTATACACCTGTAGATGGTTTTGATGGCGAAAGAGAATATTGGAGTGATAATCCCTCGAATACAGCACGAGTTTCTAGCTGTAGCATTGGCCGTGGTGGAAGTTTTGGCGGCGGCGGGGCGAGTGGCTCATGGTAAAAAAAGAAAACAAAGTAGAGATTGCTAAGGTGCAAAAGAAGAAAACCGCTCGCGTCGAGCGCACGATACCTACGTGGGCAAGACCTGTCATAACCTCCGAACTGTCACAACGCATTGAAAAAAAAATCAATAGCCTTGAGCAATCCCTGCACGTCGAGTGCGTTCCCATGCTCGTCGCAAGGAGCTCTCCGATTGGACACGTGCCGCTTGCGTTGTATTTGAGCTCTGTACTTTTTTTGATTCCAGCCCTCTACCTAGCAAAACTTGATATTTCTTTTGTGTATACATGGGGTGGCGGATGGCAGATTAGGCTTTTCATCGCAGCCATGATCATACTCTGGCCCGCATCGATTGCTCTTTCAAAGCTAGCCTATCTACGCCGCCTGTTTACGCCGTTTCAAGACCGTTGCCACAATGTGGAAAAAAGGGCAGCTTTAGAATTCTTTCGCTCTGGCCTAGGCCGGTACCCAAATCAAAACGGAGTGCTGATCATGTTTTCTTTGCTTGAACGCAGGGTGGCTGTGGTCTGCGACGAGATAGTGCGTAGTAAAATCACCGATGAGCAGTGGGTGGAGATCGTAGGCAGCATACATGCAAAAACCAAGAAAAACGGCCTCTCCTATGGGTTTGAGTATGCTGTAGATAAAGTATCAAAAGAATTAGAAAAACACTTGGATCAGCCACTTGTTCAAGCTGAACACAAACTACCTGATCAGATTAGAATATTGCGTTAGACCCTTGGCCAAAGCAAAAGCTGGTTTAATATGTGTCTATTTCCCTGACTTTTCGCGAATGCGCACGCGGTCCTTTTCATTTTCAAAGTGCACCCAGGTAAAGAAACAAATAGTCATAGCTATAAATTCTAATATACCGCCTGGTACCCACATAATCAGGCCACCAAGCTGCTGGTCCTGAAGATAACCCCACGTCCACCATTCAGGTTGCGGGACACCCTGGTAGGCATATAAAACCTCTTCTGAAAAAGTCAGGATGAAACTGAGTACGATATTAGCTGCCATAATAATAGCAATGTAAAGAAGCCGCGTAGGCAGAGATATCCGTGCTTTGATCGGAGCTGGAGTGATGATGTTTCGCCAAAGCAAGATAGAGGTTGCTGCCATGCAAGAGTGTTCGAGCAAATGCCAAAAGTCATTTAAAAGAGCTAAATTGTAAAAGTACGGCAAATGCCAAATCCAGTAGCTAAACTCAAACAAAGCCAGAGCTACCAGCGGATGCGTGATCAACCACCAAAACTTTTGCACCCACGAAGACCGCAGCATAGGAATATAGACGTTCTTTTTAAAGGCCACCGGGGTAATGCGTAAAATCACTAAAAAAGGGATGCCAAAACTAACGAGCGGAGCGCCGACGTGGGTAATAGCCATATGCTGAACCATATGGATAAAAAACAGCCTATCTGACCAAGGGTCTATAGGAGGCAGCAAAACACCAATCAACACAAGAAGCCCGCTGTAAAAGCTCAGAATCTGCCACCAAGCGACAGGAAGCTTCCGGGTTTTTCCGTACTTTCTGTAGCGCATCAAAGCTAGAAAATAGAAAAACCCAAGGGCCAAAAAGAAGAAAAGCGTCGGGTCATAAGGAAACTTATATTGAAAAACCCCTTCAGGTAAGGGGTCAAACATCCCATCTGCTTTAGCGGTGGTAGCCAGGAATACGGCCGACAAAAAAATAGCTACCAAGCTGCAGAATCCATTTTTCCGTTTAGAGACCAGGCTTTTGTAACTCAAAATCCATCAACCCATCAAGACGGCCAAAGCCATCATAACGGCTGTCGCAAGAAAGAATGCAGCCATATAATAATACTTTAAAACCGGATGGTCATATTTAAGGTGCATATACCACCCACAAACCAGGATAAACTTCACAACAGACATAAGGAGCAAAGCAGGGACCATGATCATTGCATTGACGCGGATCGACTCGAACTGAAAAATCACCCATTCCAAAAACGTAATTGCACACAGAACAATACAGATGATCCAGTACATTTTTACCGATACATGGTTTTCAGATGATGCCATAACTTATTTCCTTGTCTTCATTATACTGGCTGTACGCAAACCTATTATACGTATACGAGTAGGTAAACAACTGTAAAAATTATAATCCAAATCACATCAACAAAGTGCCAATAAAGGCCCAGTACTTCCACGACTACAGAGTCAAACCAGTCGGGCTGAAGATAAGAGCGGATCAAAACCGACCCCATAAGCATCACACCAACGGCAACGTGGGCACCGTGGCATCCTGTGAGCAAGAAAAAACTTGCGCCAAAGTTGTTCGCACTAAGCGTCAGACCTTTGTGGATAAAGTGGTTAAATTCGTACGCCTGGCACCCCAGAAACAAAAGACCGAAAACAATGACCACCCAGGTCCAAAGGCGAAAGTTCTTTAGGTTTTTGCGCACACAACCATCTAGAGCCAAAACCATGGCTACAGACGACATTAAAAGAATAAATGTCGATATCGTCGTCAGATCAATGTCGTACACATCTGTTGGAGCAATAAATGGCTTCTTGCCATGCTCGATCAAATACTTAGCAATCGCTGGATCATTGATCTTCGTAGATGCTTTGTTCAGTATGTAGTTGATCATCAAGGTGCCAAATAAAAAGCACTCAGAGCCAATAAGGGTCCACATAGCAAACTTGCGGTTGTCTACCCCGGTGACGGTATAATGTTCGTGAGCTGCATGTCCCATTTATTAGAGCCTCTCTAGTTTTTTCAAAATTCAGTCTTTACCTTAAAGCTGCATTCTAGCCATTGTCTTCAAAAGCCCATGCATACCCAGAAATAATAACAATCAACATACCTGCGATACTAATAGTTGCCCCGTAGCTATCGAGGAAAAATCCCCCTGCTAGAACAAAGATTCCAAATCCCATCACCAAAGGCCAAAACGACGGACCTGGAAGATGGATCGTACTTGGGTCCACATGTGCCTCTATTTGAACATCCGTTCGAGTACCGCTAGAAGTGTACTTACGGTGCCACCATTCATCTAAATGATCCACGGTTGGCTCTACAGCGAAGTTGTAAACAGGCGGCGGCGAGGGAATCATCCATTCGAGCGTACGCCCGTTCCAGTCATCACCAACAGCCTTTTTACCAAACCAAAGACTGTAAACAACGTTGATGATAAAGACAAAGCCACCGATAGCGGTCAGGTAAGCACCCATGGTGCAAACAAAGTTCCAAAAGTTCCAACCCTGGTCGGCAGCATAGACAAAGTTTCTACGCGGCATTCCTTGCACACCCAAAAAGTGCATCGGGAAAAAAGTCACGTTAAAGCCAATCATATAAAGCCAAAACTGCGCTTTACCCATGGCTTCATTTAAATAGACACCAAACACCTTCGGGAACCAGTAGTAAATACCACCAAAAAGAGCCATCACGGCTCCGCCGTACAACACGTAGTGAAAGTGAGCTACTACAAAGTAAGTGTCGTGATGCTGCGCATCAATCGGTGGCGATGCATGCATAACCCCAGAGAGGCCACCCATCGTGAACATCGCAATAAAGCTAATGGCAAAAAGATTTGCTGTAGTGAAGCGGATCTTACCGCCCCACATAGTCATGATCCAGTTAAAGATCTTTACACCGGTAGGAACCGCAATAAGCATGGTTGCCGCACTAAAGATCGCATTTGCCCACGGCCCCATCCCTACGGTGAACATATGGTGAGCCCAGACTGCAAAACCCAAAAAGCCTATCGCACAGGTCGAGTAAACCATGACTGAATAGCCAAACAAAGGTTTCTTGCTAAAAGTAGAAAGAATTTCAGAGACGATCCCCATCGCAGGTAAAATCAAAATGTAGACTTCCGGGTGACCAAATACCCAGAATAAATGCTGCCACAACACAACGTCTCCACCCAAGGTCGGATCAAAGAAGCCTGTGCCAAACTTACGGTCAAAGGTAATCATGACAAGTGCTACTGTGATCACTGGCAGAGCGAAGATCAAAAGAAGCTGCGTGACTAATGTTGTCCAGATAAAAATCGGCATTTTCAAAAGGGTCATACCCGGAGCGCGCATGTTCATGATCGTGACAAAAAAGTTAATGGCAGCAATCAAAGAGGCTAAACCTAAGACCTGCAGCCCCATGGCCCAAAAATCTACGGAAAGATCTGTCGTGTAAGTTGGAGACGTCAAGTTTGCATAACCAAACCAACCACCACGTGGGATCTGACCTACGACAAAACTAATATGTAAAAGCACACCACCAAAAAAGAAGATCCAGTAGCTCAGAGCATTTAGCCTAGGAAAGGCAACATCTCGAGCGCCAATCATCAAAGGCGTCAAAAAGTTAAAGAAAGCAGCACTAAGCGGCATGATCACAAGAAAGATCATAGTCGTTCCATGCATGGTAACCATTGAGTTAAAGGCCTTAGCCGTCAAAAAGTCATTCCCCGGTACAATCAGCTGTGTGCGCATCAAAAGCGCCTCGGTCCCACCTATCAAAAGAAACAACAGCGCCGATGCACCATAAAGAATCCCGATCCTTTTATGGTCAACGGTTGTCAACCAACTCCAAACTTCTTTGAAAAAACCTGTCATCTACTAAATCCCTATCTTACTTCTGAAGCTCATAGCCAGAATTTGAAAAAATTAAAACTTTCGAACCGTCGAGTTACGAATATAAGCAGCTACCGCCTCGATTTCTTGCGGAGCTAAGATCTCTTCGTAAGGAATCATCTTTACGACGCCTTGCTTAACCTTGCCAGGGTTGCGGATCCAGCGGTGTAAGTTTTCAACGCTGTTTTCCATAATTCCGGCAGCCATCTTTTTGCGGTCACCAAAGTTGGTCAAATTAGGTCCAACTTTTACAATATCTAAGTCCGCACTTGGCGTCCCGTTGATCGTATGACAAGAAGCACAGTGCATATTGAAAATCTTTGAACCTTGCTCTTCTAGGCTGGTTACAACAACTGGTGGCTCTTTATAGGCTCTGACCCAGCGTTGCCACTCTTCGGCTTTAAGCACAACAGCTTGAAACCTCATCAAAGCATGCGAAAGTCCGCAAAGCTCTACACACTGCCCTTGGTAATAATCTCCCCCTGCTAGCTTTGCTAAAGGAGTTGTAAATTTATCTTTGTTGACATGCCCCGGCACACAGTCGACTTTTCCGCTAAAGCGTGGAACCCAGTAGCTATGCAAAACATCATTACTCGTGATGCTTAGATCAATCTCTGTGTTTTCTGGCAAATAAATTTCATTTGCAGTCACAATGCCCAGATCCGGGTAGCGAAACTCCCACCACCACTGGTGACCTATAACTTCTACCTTTAAAGCCTTTTCACTTGCAGGCGCAGCTTGCTTGAAAATCACTTGCCAAGTAGGCAAAGCAATCACAATCAAAAGAATCACTGGAACAATGGTCCAAATAAACTCGAGCACAACGTTTCCGTGAACCTGTTCAGGGATGGATCCGTCGTCGTCGGGGCGCTCTCTAAACCGCACCAAAGCAATCACAACCGGAATGGCTACAGCCAAAAAGATAAACACGGCGATTGCCGTAGTGAGTGCGTAAACATAATTGATGTCCCTCCCTGCTTCGGTCACCGGGTGAATAGTAGTCATCGGTGCGACTTCGAAACAGCCGGTTAGAAACGCAAAAGACAAAGCAGAAAGACCGCGCACAACATATTTATAAATAGACGCAATACTGAGGTTTGTTTGAGACATGTTTATGAGGAGCTCCTTGACGAACAGCGACTCATTTTAGCTAAGAGTGCCTTTTTCTCAAACCAAAGAACCCAACTATGCCAAGGAGTTAATCATTTAAAAAAAATAGCCGCCCGAGGATCAATCGGGCAGCTAGATATACTTAGATAAGTGGGCTCTTAGCCCCTAACATCAAGGCTTTGCAGCGTATCTTGCAGAAACCTTGTGTTTTTTCTTTGTTTTCCCCAGGGCTGTAAGTACAAAGCTCCAGTCGCCAGGCATGTGTAAGGCAAAGTTTTTTGCATGGTATCTGCTACTACTGACTCTTTTTAGAACAGGTAGCGTGTTCATGCCATGGCCATGGCCGGGCATGGTAGCGTCCAAACGCTTTAGTTTCCATAGGCTGCCAGACTTCTCAGGCCTAAGCACTAGAATCAAATCGGTAGGTTTTGCACTGGCTTTTATCCGGTCTTCTCCAGTGGCCTCAAAGGCAGAGACTGTCACTACCTGGCCTTTAACGGCTGGCAGCTGAATCTCCCAAATAGCTTTATGGTTTTGATAGTCGAAGGCCAAAACTTCTTTTATGGAGCTTGGCTTCTTATGGTTATGCCCCGCGTGGCTAGAGTGGGCATGTCCGCTGTGATCGGCATGTTTATCTGCTTTGCCCATTTTTTTAACTGTTTTGGTTTTAACTTCTTTTTTATCTGCTTGGCTGTGAGCATGGCTATGGTCATGTTCGCCGCCGTGTTTATGGGTTTTAGCCTGTAGTTTTGGTGTTGACACCAACGAGAGTAGTGCGCCAACTGTGGTTGCTAAGGCAAGTAGGTATATAGTTCGAAAAAAAAACATTTTTATCCCTCCGTTTATCGACTAAGCATCATTATCGCATTCTGCCTATAAGAAAAAGCTCCAAATTGCTATAACTGCTCTGTGGAGTCATATAAAAGTGCAAGAAGACAACTTTAATTACAAAAAATGGGTAGGGTCCGCAGTAGCGACCCTAGTTTTATTTTACCTTTTTGGTTTGCTAGGCGGTAGAGGACCTACCGCGCCTGGAGGTAAAAACAACAACCAGCACTCGATGACAGACAGCGAACTGCATGCGATCACGCAAACCTTTGTTTTACCGCAGCACTCCAAAACCACTGCAAAAGAAAAAGCTTATGCTGAACTGGGCGAAAAGCTCTTTCATGAAAACAAACTTTCTCGCTCGCAAAAAGTCAGCTGTGCTACTTGCCACAGACCTTCTCTAGATTTTCAAGACGGTAAAACCGTAGCGGTTGGCCAGTCGCAAGGAACCAAAAACACCCCTAGCATTGTAAATGCGCGCTATCAGTCCTGGTTTTTTTGGGACGGCAGAAGCACCAACCTTGTTCATCAAGCCTTGGGGCCACTGCTTAACCATGCAGAACACTTTTCAAACTATGGGCAAATCGCAAGGGTCGTATTCAATCACTACAAAGCGGACTATGAAGCCCTGTTTGGCCCCTGGCCTAAAGATCTCGGAGAGGAGGCGTTACAGTTTGACCTCATACCCGCTGCACTATCCACACTACCTACGCCACCTAAACCCGAGCGCCCTAGCGATACAGTTTACGCCTATTTTCTTAAGCACCTTCCGACCGCTTCACAAAAGAAGACGTTAGCCGCAGCTTCGACTGCAAAGCTTCAACCTGTTGAGTTTTTGAAAAAAAACCTGGGACCTGCCAAAGCTCAACAAGAGGTGCAAAGAGAACTTGATTCCTGGAGTAGCCAAAGAACTGCGGTTAGCAAAAAATCCTTTCGTGCAGCCGAGCAAGTTGCGATAAACGCAGCTAGAGCGATCGCACACTTTGAGATGCAGGTTGTGACTACCCCTACCCCCTTTGATGCATTTGCACAGAGGTTTGGTAATTCTACCCCAGCAGAAGATGCCTTTGGCACCGGTTTTGGTGCAGAAGAGTTTGCAGGCTTTAAGCTTTTTGTCGGCAAAGCAAGCTGTATGCTTTGCCATATGGGTCCTATGTTTATGGACCAAAGCTTTCACAATATTGGTGTTAAAAAAAATACCCCAGAAACCTTCCCCTGGGACATTGGCCTTTTGGCAAGAACCTCTGCACTTTACTCACTACCGCCAAAGATACAGCCTTTGAAAATGCGGCCGCAGGATCTGACCCCTTACTGCATCAAGGAAAAACTTCCAAAAGAAGCTATCGATTCCTGCAAAACCCTAGCCGTGCTCGATGCAAATAGTCTATCAATGGTTGGAGCTTACAAAACACCGTCTTTGCGCAACGTAGCGAAACACTCACCGCATTTTCACAACGGATCTGCTACCTCTCTTTTAGATGTTGTGGAACACTACAACAACCCGCCCAAAACCGGAGGCGTGGGAAAAACAGAAGAGACCATCCAACCGCTTGGACTAAACGACCGCGAAAAACGTGAACTAGTTTCTTTTTTGCGGTCTTTGAGCAGTGAGTCTCGGCTTTTACACCGAGAGTGAACTTTATAAATTTAGAGCTTTAAGCTCTTTGATCTCTTTGTCTGTCAACTCAATCTTATATGGACATCTATTTGCTAGATATCTAGTAAGGTGCGAAAACTCAATCTGTTTATATGAATAGTCCCAGCTATTTTGACGCATAAACTGTGGGTCATTTATAATTTGAGCTGTTACACGAAGCGGAACTGTCGCAACCTGCAAATCGTAGGCTTTTGACCCTTTAGTATGCCTTGGCAAATAAGCCGTCGCTAAAACATCAAAAAGAACAACTGCGCCATGGCCCTTGATCCCCATGTAACCAGTAACCTCTTGACCTATCTCACCTTTTAAACTTCCAGAAAGAGCTCCAAGTCTAGCCGGCTGAATGATCGTGGTGTAATCAAAATTGAACTGGCTTTGCTGATCTTTTGCAACAAAAGTCTTTTTGAAAAAGTGTTGAAAACTCTCTGAGAGTTTTTCACCAAACAGGTTTGCACCACCCTGGTATGAAACCGATAAAACCAACCCACCTTCGGCATCACTAGACCTGTACTTGTTTTCCATATCATCATAGCGAAAATTGTTTGGTGCGCCGCTAACACAGTATCCGTAGTCACCTAATCCACCAAACTTAAACGGACGTACAATCTCCAAGGTTGCTGCATCTGCAGCCCCTGACAACAAAAGTAAGGACATGAGTATTTTCGATATTATTTTCACAGTTAAATCTCCTAAAGCCTATGAAGGGCAGTTTATTCACAATATGGTGATTAATTATCATACAGCAAGGGTTTGCGTCAAATTCAAGCCAAAGACTAGAAAGTTTTTAAAGCTAACTATCTGACAACACAGTTTTTTTTCACCAGCCAAAAGAGTTAAAAATAGAGGTATGGCAGGCAAAAGTGAACATAGTGTGGTTTGTTAGAAACAGTGGGGCAAAAAAAACACGCCCTATAAAAGGACGTGGATTTAAAAAATAGTTAAGACCAGCTTCAGCTAAACTAGGCTACCTGAGCGTTTTGCATAGCGGACCTTCTTGCCTTCTTCCATCTTTACACCGACACGGCTTGGCTTTCCGTCTTTTGGATCGACTAGCAAGACGTTTGAAATATCAATTGACATGGTCTTGTCCACGATTCCACCTGCCTGATCTTGCATGGATGCGCGCATATGCTTTTTGCGTACATTCACTCCAGCCACAAATACTCTACCGTTTTTCCAATCGAAAGATTCAATCTTTCCTTTGGTGCCTTTGAACTCACCGGTGATTACCTGGACTTCGTCGTTTTTCTTTAAGAGAGCGTTTTTGTTGACGCTCGGTTTTACTTTATGTGTGCTGGGCATTGTCGACCTCTTCTTTATCATCGCATTTCAAGCATGACTTAAGGTTGTAGCTTTAGTGGCCATAGAGCGTCAAGGGATGCTTTTAGAACCGGCTAAAAACGCCCAGAAAAAATGCATCATTTTTGACCACATTAAGGGGGCCCAGTCACACCTAAGCCCAGCAGGCAGTAGTCCATCATAGGATAAGTATAGTATTCTGCCCTTGGGTCAAATACTAACACTCTAAATATGTTGGGTTTTTATATGTTTTATCAAGCAAACTCGGTCTCTCAAAAAAAAACCTTCGCTAAAAGCTCCGCGTTTACCCGCATTTTTCTAAAAGCGCTGTCTGGTCTACTTTTATTCTTAGCCGTACCAGGATTTACCCAAGATTTTGATGACCGCGAGGAAATTGACCTAAGCGTAGGCGTACGGCAAACAGACGTCGTGATCTGGCAGGTGCCAAGCGTGCGCTGGACCGAACAAGGCAACATCGAGGCTATTTACTACTTAAGTACCCGCAAGGGCTTTTCTATTTACGAAAGCAAGCTAAAGTTCAAGCACCCGGAAGGCTTTGAATACTCAGAAGCGCAATACCCGGAGCCCCAAAAACTACAAGACCCTGTGACTGAAGAAATGGTCAATGTATATCAAACCGGTGAATTCATCGCGCAATACAACTACATCGGCGAGCTACCTGCACCGACAAAGATCACGCTACCTGTAAAGTTCATTGCTTGTACAAGTGAAGTTTGCTTGATGCCTTATACGCAAAAGTTTGAAAAAGAAATTCTTGGAACACCTCCTACAGCAGAAAAAATTGCTGCACTAGCTGTGCAAAACTCACAGGAAATTGATGAAAAACTAAAGGCCGAAGACCAAAAAGTCGCTGGAACAAGTGGTGAAAACAAACTAGCTTCGGATATATCTGAAAACAAGATGGCAAAGTCCATCGGTGGAGACTCGTCGTTTTGGTTGCAGCTTCTTATTGTTCTTCTTGCAGGTCTTGCCACAAACCTGACGCCGTGTGTCTTGCCAATGATCCCCATCACCATGCGTGTTCTATCTGGCCAGTCTAAGTCACCTTTTTTGGCTTCGAGTTTATATGCAGGCGGGATCATGCTCACCTATTCTGCCCTAGGGATTTTTGCCGCATCTACAGGTAGCCTGTTTGGCAGCATGCTTGCTAACCCTTGGGTTAACGTAGCTTTTGCCACGATGATGTTTTTGTTTGGTATTTCAATGCTTGGTTTTGGCAACCTAAGTAAACTGCAAATGCTTGGCAACAAACTGGGAACGGCTAAAAACCCCAGCGCAGCAAATGCATTTTGGATGGGTACAGGGGCAGGCCTAGTCGCAGCTCCTTGCACAGGACCCGTGCTAGCATCGCTTTTAGGCTGGATCACGGCCTCCGGTGATTTCTTTAGTGGTTCTATCCTTATGGTTGGCTACAGCTTTGGGTTTTCGGTTCCATATATTTTTCTTGGCGGCGCTAGCGGTAAGTTAAGCGGTTTTAAGGTTGCTCCCTTCTGGCAGGTTGCCATCAAGATGGTGTTTGGTGCAGTGATGATCGGGCTGGGGTTTTATTACCTGCGGGTCCCACTATACAAGGTGTTACCAGCCCTCGAAGGAAGATGGACGCTGTTTTCTACGGTGGGTTTAGTTGTAGGCTTAGGGCTACTTGGCTGGATTCTGGCGAATGCAAAGCTTCAAAACAAGAAAAACCTTCAACTTGCCACAGCCCTTCTTTTGGGGTTTGGCGGGTTCTCGCTGAGCCAGGCCAACTATGTTGCCAAGAAAAAGAAGGCTGGCATTGTTTGGATCAAAAGCCCAGAGGCTGCCTTCGCAAAAGCTGCAGAAACAGGTAAGCCGATTCTTGTCGATGGCTGGGCCGAGTGGTGCAGCTCTTGTAAAAAAATGGATGTAACTACTTTTGCAGACCAGGGCGTGGCTGAAGTTCTAAAAAACAAGTGGGTGCTACTTAAAATAGACCTTACCGAATCGAATGATTCAAACGCCGCACTGATGCAGAGGTTTGGCATTCAAACCCTGCCAACCCTGGTCATGGTTCCAGCCGACGGGAACCTAGATAAAAAAGAAAGAATCTTAGGCTACACCGCTAAAGGTGCACTCATAGATAGGCTTGAAGGCTTTACTCGTTAAGTAAGCCCTACAAGGTGATGGCTAGGGCGCCATGCCCTAGGCTCACCCATCGACAGACGGGCTAGAAGTCTTCTATACTCTTTAGTTATGACTATAGAAACAGAACCAGAATCACTCATACTTTGGGTTCGCTTGCACGGCGGCAGCCAAATGCAGCCACCCAGCCTGCCAGCAGATTTTACTCTTGTTAAAAAAGAGCCCGATTCTTATTTGTTTCGGGGGCCACAGAAAAAACTGCTTCGCATCAGTGAAGTGACGGATCTTGACGCTATCTTTCCGGTTCTCTACCAGCGAAAACCTGACCTTGTTTGCTTAGATACGGGCAAGAAAAAAGTAAGCGAAATAGCTGATGCCGTTCAAAGCCTTACAAAAAATATTCGGTCTTTAAGCGATAGCTGGGGCCCTGAGTTTTTCCTTCCTTTAAGCCGGGTAAGCCTAACCACTACGCATGCAGGAAACTCTCCGAGGCGTGCCGGCATACTTTCGTTTGAACTTGCACGCTGGAAACTTGGCGGACTCGTGCATGGCTCTACCACAGAACAGTCTACCTGGGAGCAGCTAATTGCCAGCATCGGGTTTAACCTCGGTGAAACCACTGCTAGCCCGCGTAGCCGCGAGTTCGGTATGGCTTTGAGCGGCGGCGGACTAGATGGTCTTTTGTTTCAGCTTGGAACCTTGCTTGCTCTAGAAAAAAGTATAAAAGGCAGAAAGCTTGTAGACGCAAAAGTTATCTCAGGGATTTCGAGCGGCTCGATCGTAGGTAGCATACTGGCAGCGGGAGTAAAAACAGATGAATTGATCCGCGCCTTTGCCGGCAAGTCCGATATCTACCCGACCTTTACCGCCTCGATGATCTACGACTTTGCAGCCACGCGCATGCTCGGACGCTTTGTTAAAGAGCAGCTAGACATCCGAACACTGCTGCCAGATCAGTGGACAAAACGCATCACACGCAGCATACCAACCGGTATTTTTAAAGGTGACGCTATTGAGACCTACTTTCGCGACATACTCGAAACCACGCCCTGCAAAGACTCTTTTGGCAAACTAAAAACGGAGCTGCTGATAGGGACCACAGATCAAGACTCCTTTAACCACGTCATCTTTGGTACAGGAGAGAACAAGGATACCCGTATTAGCAAAGCCATGCGGGCTTCGGCTTCTTTGCCTCCTGTGTTTACTCCGGTTGAAATCGATGGCCGCTACTACATCGACGGCCAAGTAACGAGTTCTTGTAATTTAGAGGCTGTGTTTCAGCGCGGGGTAGGTCTTTGCTTTATCCTTGATCCGCTCAAACCATATGCAACCCTTCGGCCAGGCGGCAACAAGGACGCTGGCGGCGTACATACAACCCTGCAAGTCATCAAAGCCATGGTATCGACGCGCTTTGAAGACACCATCCGCCACATCACTGAACGTTACCCAGAGGTAGACTTTATGGTGTTCCAGCCTGACAGCAAGTGCTGCGAGCTGATGTTAGGCTCTCCTATGCGCTTTAAAATCCAGATCCCTCTAATCCAAGCAGCTTACGAGGCAACCCTTGCAAGGCTTAAAAAGAGGCGTGGCGTTTACAACTCCATTCTTAGAAAGTACGGCTTTCACCTCATTGCAGAACCTGCACTGGATAGTCTTAAAGATCAGTTTCCGGTTTAAGTAAGAGCCTTGTTTTAGCAGCTGCTTCTCACCCAGACCTAGCGGTGTTATATAAGTGATATACTGTAGATTCACTTATTTTGGAGACACTGCCGTGCTGAATAAATCTCTTTGGACTATTATATTTACTGTTGGGCTGATTGGATTTAGTGCCAATAGCTTTGCAAAACGTCCGCCTTGGCTTGGCGTACAACTTGGTTACGATGCAAAAGGTGTGATGTTAAACGGTGTTTTTGTCGACTCTGCGGCAGAAAAAGCAGGGATGCAGCCCGGAGATGTGGTGACCCATATTGGCGGAGCAAAAGTAAGCAGCCCAAAGCAGTTTAGCCAAATTGTAGGCTCCAAAAACGTTGGGCAAGCTTTGGAGTTTCGTTGGGCGCGTGAGGGCAAAGCAATGTCCAAAGTTGTTTCTTTGATCCCCAAACCAAACGAAGTAGAAGTTCTCAAAAACATGCACATGAATAAAAAATTAGATGACTACGCACTCAAGATCCTTGAGTTTATTCCGCAAGAAGACAAACCAAAAGGCTGGTTTTCTTCTTTGCTAGGTGGCAGCTCTCACGCAGGTAAAGGAGAGGTCAGGGTTACAGATACAAGCTTATCTAGCTTTGCCGGAAAAGCCCTGATTCTGAAGTTCTGGGCGACCTGGTGCCCGGCATGTTTATCTACACACGGAAAATTAAATGCTTTTTCAGCGCAGGCAAAAAACATTGCCGTACTTGCCATCACCACCCAAGAAGAATCGGTGGTTCGCGAGTTCATGCTATCGCAAAAACCTAGGTTCAAAATCGTTTTAGACGTAGGTGGCAAGATTCAGTCAAAGTGGCCTATTTCTTCGATACCCGCCTTTGTTGTAGCTGACAAAAGTCACAAGGTACGTATGATCGAAAAAGGTGCCGGGCGAGTCGTAGACCTAGCTATTGCCAAAGCGAGCGAATAGTAAGCCAAAGTCAAAAGGGCACCAACGCATGTCAACTAAGAACTTGGTATAAATGTTTTTACGACAAGAGGAATGCAAACAATGAAACTCTACCACTACTGGCGTTCCTCTTGTTCTTGGCGGCTGCGCTGGGCCTTTTTCTATAAAGACATTGAGTTTGAAACAGTTGCCGTTGACCTTCTTAAGGGCGAGCAAAGAAAGCCAGAGTTTTTAGAAAAAAACCCTCTCGCCTTCGTCCCTGTCCTAGAGCTTGCAAACGGCGCGACCTTGACAGAGTCTTGGTCCATCCTTGAATGGGTTGAAGAGAGCTTCCCTACCCAAAGCCTTATACCTAAAGACCTCTTGCAAAAGCAGCGTATGCGGGCATTATCTAGCATTATCTTTTCGGCAACGCAGCCCCTGCAAAATCCATCTGTGTTTAAGCGGCACTCAGAGCACAAAGAAGATCAGCATGCTTGGGCCAAACACTTTATCTGCAAAGGCCTCAAAGCATTTGCAGACCTACGAAGCTCATGGGATCAACCCGGTTCGTTTTCTATAGGAGACCAGCTTTCGTTTGCTGATCTTTGCCTTATCCCGCAGCTATACAATGCCCGCCGGTTTGATATTGACCTGAACGCCTACCCAAGCCTTCTTGAAATTGAAAATGCTTGCACAAAGACCAAAGGTTTTGCACAAGCACATCCAGATAGCTACAAGCCTTAAAGCTCATAGTAATACGCGTCTAAGCACTAAGCGGCCTAATGCTAGCAAGAAGGCTGTCAGGCTTAGGCCCACGCCCTCTAAACAGCTCGTAAACTTCTGCTGCAGGCTTGCTTCCGCCAAGCGCTAAAACTGTTTGACGGAACCTACGTCCTAGCTCTTGGCGCACGGCTTTATCGCTTGCACCTTTTTCTTCAAAATACCCAAAGGCATCTGCACTCATAAGCTCAGCCCATTTGTAGCTGTAATAACCGCTGGCGTAACCACCTGCAAAAATATGAGAAAACTGGCAAAGAAAAGCACTTTCCTTGACTGGCTTGAGCACAGAGATATCTCCAGCAATAGACCGGTAAATATCCATCGGATCTTTACCGACTTCAGCCAAGTGGATTTCAATATCTGTAAGTGCAAAACACACTTGGCGCATCGTTGTGGTAGCCTCTAAGAAAAACCTTTCTTCTTGCAGCTTTTCAATCAAATCATCAGGAAGAGGCTTACCGGTTTCTTTGTGAGCAGTCATGCCCTTTAAAACATCCGGCTGGTATGCCCAATTTTCCATAAACTGGCTCGGAAGCTCCACTGCATCCCACTCGACTCCGCTAATGCCAGAAAACCCGCTGTAGTCAACCTGCGTCAACATGTGCTGAAGCCCGTGGCCAAACTCATGAAACAAGGTCACTACATCGCTAAAATCTAACAGAGCTGGCTCTCCAGCAGAAGGGGTCATGCTGTTACAAACCAAATACGCGGTCGGAAGGATCTCACGCTTTGTAAGTGGACCGTTAGCACTACGAAAAAACCTCTGCTGACAAACATCCATCCACGCACCACCTCTTTTAAGGCCTGGCCTCGCAAAAGGGTCCAAGAAAAAAGCCGCGATCTTGCTCCCTGACTTTAGGTCCTTAACCGTGTAGTAGCGGGCATCTTGGTGCCAGGTCGGTACAGAACTGTCAGCCTTAGACTCTACGACTTCTACCCCTAAAACCTCTTTGGATACTGCAAACAAACCCTCAAGGGTTTTCTCTAAGGTAAAATACTTTTTTACTTCTTGATGGTTGATCCCAAGCTTTTGCTCGCGGTACTTAAAGCTTGCATAGGTTTGATCCCACTGCCGAAGCTCATCGCTGACATAACCTTGGTTTTTAGCAAAGGCGTTCATAACGTCATATTCTTGCATGGCCAGCGGCTTTGCTTTGTCGGCGACATCGCCCAAAAGCTTTTTAACCTCCAAAGCGTCCGCAGCCATCTTTTCTGAAAGACTGAGCTCGGTATAGTCGTTGTAGCCAAGTAGGTTTGATTTTCGGCGGCGCAGCTTTAAAATTTCTAACATATGAGCAGAGTTATCGTATTTTGTATCGGATGGACCAGCTAGCGCTGTGCGTGCAAAGTAAAACTCTTTACGCAGCTCCCGGTCGTCCGCATACTTTAAAACCTGCATGTACTCAGGCCCGCTTAGCCCAATTTGCCAAGGGCCAACGTCGTAGTTTGGCTCGGCCTCATTGTGTTTTGCATAAGACTCAGCGCATGCTTTTAAAAACGAGTCTGGTAACCCCTTGAACCTACCTTTATCTGTAAAAACTTTTTTCCAAGCATTAGTAGCATCGAGCATATTGTTGCTAAAGGTTTGGCTTAGCTTACTTAGCTTTTCAGAAATAGAGTTGAACTCCTCTTTTTCTTTATCTCCAAGGGCAATCCCAGAGTTTTTTGCACCTAACAGGTAGTCTTCGATCGCCTTTTTTTGCCAATCAGGCGTTACAGACCACTTTTCGGAACTTTTCCAGCCATCTAACAAACCAAACAGCTTTTTATTCTGTTCTATCTTAAGGCCCATCTGCACGATTCTCGGCATCTGCTCTTCGTAGCTTGCTCGAAGCTCATCTGATTGACTCACATTCATTAGGTGTCCGAACGGCGACCATACTTGCTGAAACAAAAAGTCAAGATCCTCGGAGGCGCCAAGCGTGTTTTCCCACGTAGCTGTTTTGGCCGATTCAACCCCAGCCAGGAACTCATCTACTTTTTTTTCAAGATAATCTGCTGCCTTCACAACCGCCTCTGGCGTAAACTCACTAAACTTCGGAATCCCTGTTTCTGCAAAATGATCTTCAAAACTACTAGCCATTATAAGCCTCCGTACGGTAGAAAAATTCAGGATAAGATTATACGACGGTTTGAGAAAGGAAGCCAAAAAAGCCCGGAAGAGCCTGTCGCTCATGCCACAAAAGAGCTGCTCTTACTTTGTTCAAGCATCCACTACTTGATAGCGGGCGTCTGTCAGCCAGGTCTGCAAGATATAGCGGTCTGTTTTTGCGGGAAGCACCCGATGCGGAAAATTAAAATCTACTGGAAACACCACACCCGATCCAAGAGCCGGTTTGATGGTTTGGCTTTGAAGAGGAAACTCTAGCTCACCGCCTTTTGCCTGATTCAAAAAAAACAAGACCGTCGCTACTCGAAGACCGTTGTTGCCTTTTTCAGAGCTTTGTCCATCGATATGCAGCTCCAATGCATCTCCGGGCTTATAGTGTGCCAAAATAAACCCATCGTCCATCAAGTCAAAAGGCATTACATCTTCCATACCAGCTGGTCTTCTAAAATAATGGTCGGCTAAATCTCTACTGGCAAGGGTGGCAGTCATCGCGATACTTCGCCAATCTGGCTGCTTTGAAATGTTTAGGTACCGGCGCAAGCTGTAATCTGGCTGAGGGTCCGGCTGCACTTTTGAGTCTGCGTTGAACTTTTCAATGCATTTCTTGCAAAAGGCTTCATCCAAAAAGTTTGCATATGTTTTGATGTATTGAATGATCTATCGCCCCTATGTGCAGCTTCTCATATAACATGATTTACTGGCCTATGTACGGTCTATCAGGCAAGGCACCTAATTTGAGCTTTGAAATTGCGCTATTGTGCTAGGATACCGAGTATAAATGCCCGTCAAATCGCCCAAAAGTTGGACGCTACTGCCAAAACCTTTTACACAAAAATCAGTATACCTACCCAATTTTAAAGAGAAAAAAGACGGTTAACTTCTTGCACTAAAGAGATGAGTACCTTTTTAACGAATGGAGCATACGTTTGTCTCAAAAATACAAGTTATATGTCAGCAAAGTAAAAAAACACATTCTATCGACAGCTATACTTAATGCAATGATTTTTGGTTCTTTCGCCTGCGCTAATGAAACCGGATCTGACCTGAAAATTTCTGGCGGCAGCAGCACAAATGCCTATCCGGCCGTAGTTGCATTGACTGCAGCAAACGGTCAAAGATGTTCAGGTACTTTTATAGCTGGAAACCTAGCTCTTACTGCTGCTCACTGCATTGCTAGCAGCCCCATTTCCTACTACCAATCCTACCAAGGCCGCGCGCACAGCATGCCCAACTTTTTTTCTAACCAAACCTTTTCTAGTGCTGCACATGACATTGCTGTAGTTGTTTTTGATCAAAACGTCGCACCAGCAATTATGAGTCTTGCACCTTCACTGCCTAACCACATAAGTAGCGCAACAATAGTAGGTCTTGGAATCACTAACACAGGAAGCGCGTTCGGAACAAAAAGAACAGGGTCAACCCACAATGTGCAAGTACACACCCCTGCTCAGGACGTCATTCTCGCAACTAACGGCCCGGGTAACGCAACGGGAAACCTAGGTGATTCCGGTGGCCCCATACTTGTAAACGACACTATTGTAGGCGTCTTTAGTAAAAGCAATCCTACGTCATACGCTTATGCAAACGCTGCAGACGGAATAAACCGTAACTGGATTAACGGCTTTCTTGGATCTTCTGCGCCGCAGCCGCAGCAACAGGCTACTAGCGCCGACTTACCAACTACATACGCACCTTCTACCTATGCGCCTTCGCCTAATTCGGCTGTCCCCCATA
Organism: Oligoflexales bacterium; assembly: GCA_023301565.1. Classification (GTDB taxonomy): domain Bacteria; phylum Bdellovibrionota_B; class Oligoflexia; order Oligoflexales; family JALZUQ01; genus JALZUO01. The sequence continues at coordinate 127,040 of JALZUO010000008.1, read as the reverse complement.
CATACACGCAGCAGCAGGGTTATCGAACGCAGCAAAACCAGGGCAGCACGTTCCAGTACCCCACAAATTTTGACCACTCTGTTTGCATCGGATATGACGCCAGCGGCTATTGCATCACCCGGTTTTTATAACATTCAATGGTGCTAAATATTTTACATAGCTCATTTGTCATCGCATGTAAGTTCATACTTCTTTTCAGCTGTGAACCTAGCAAGATACACCCACTAAAAACCTCGCGAAACAAACTGCTTTTGTAGGCACTTGCATCACTTCTATCTCTTCTATACCATTTGTGCAGTTTACCAGTTTATGTATCAGATGGAGTTCTACTTATGAAAAAACTAATTTTGATTTTCTCTCTTCTCAGTCTACCGCTTTCGGCTGAAACATTCTTTTTTTCTGCTTTCGAATCAAACGACTGCACAACAGTTAAAAAAACTTACGTTTTAATCATGACAGTAGGTAATGATGGTGAAATGATCTGCAAATCAAATAACACTAGAGCCATTGGGTCGATCAAGATCAACTCACAGTGTGTGAGTATTTTTCCCAAAACGAGTACTGCAAGAGACTTTTGCAGTAAGTTCAATTAAACCTTTGGTTTAAAAACAGTCTTTATATTTTTGAAACAAGCTCTCCATTCGTACCTTAGAATCTGCCAAACAAGGGGCGAGTGGGCTTCGCATTCTGTCAGTGCCCATACCCATAAGAGAAGTGAAAAACTTTACCGGTCCTGGGTTGGTTTCTATCCCCATGGCTTCGATTATGGGGAAAAGCTTTTGATTAAGGTCTTGCGCGCCGTTCAAGTTTCCAGCTTCTGCAAGCTCAAACAATTTAACAAACGGCTCTGGGTAGCAGTTGCTAGCCACAGAAACCAGGCCGCTACCACCGCAAGCTAAGCTTGCTAAATACGTGGGGTCGTCACCTGATAGTACGGCGCAGTCTGTTTGATGCGCTAGGTTTTGGAAAAGCTGCAGGTCTGCAGTAGCTTCCTTTATAGATGTGATTTTCTCGAGCCGCGAAAGTTGCAGCAGTGTGTCTAAAGAAAGTCTTTGGGCTGTTCGTCCAGGAATATGGTAAAGGCAAATGGCAAGACCGGTAGCATCCTGTGCTTCTTTAAAGTGAGCAAGAAGGCCAGCAGGCGTTGGCTTGTTATAGGCTGGAGTTGCCATAAGTAGTGCGTCCGCACCAGCTTGCTCGGCCATACGTGAAAGCTCAACGGTTTCACGCGTGCTGCTTTTTCCGGTAGACGCCATCACATAAACGCTACGGTCCTGTCCCAGGAGCTTGCATGTTTTGGCTACGAGCTCTTGTTTTTCACTGACAGTAAGGGTGGCCCCTTCACCGGTGGATCCAAACAAAACCAGCCCTCGCACGTTTGATCGCAATTGATGATGCACAAGCTTTTCCCATGCCGACCAGTCGATCTCTCCGCTTTGATCAAAAGGAGTAACCATCGCGGTCCAAACCCCAGCCCAACCTTCTTTTTTAAGAAGAGCTGCTCTTCTATTTTGTGCGTTATTTGACATTTACCACCACCCATTTGAGATCAAGGCTCCGCGATGTCAGGCCTCTGACCGCAACGAGCACAGGCAAGGATTTACCACGATCTGCCTCATCTGGCTTCCATGTTGTAGTCGCCGCACGAAAATTCACGACCTCACCGCCTCCTACGAACCAAGAAACACGGACATCTTCAGTCGCCCCCCCGCTTATAGATGCAGAAAGCTTAATATCTTCGCCTACTTCCACATCTGCTCCGCTATTAGGCGAGTTCAAGGTGATCGTAGGCGGGACAAGGGCAACGGACGCGGCGCTGGAGCCTCTAAGCCAAAACAAATCTCCTACCCCCAGCAAAGGCTCTTTCCCGCCGGTCACCTGAAAAGAGTAGCGAAAAACCACGTCCCCTTTTTCATTTGCAGGAACTAGCCCAGCACTCACACCTGGTAAAGCTACGGTAGCGTTCTGCTGGTAGAGCACAAAGCTGCCAAGATCCGTTTGAGCTGCTGCCCCGGCTAACGCCAAACTAACGCTATTGCGTGAGGGCTGCGCCCCAGAGTCTGTGGCAGCAGAAAATACGGGTGTTTTTCCAGAAGGTGCTAAGGCATATATTTCAAGGTTTGCAGGGCCAGTAGATCCCACAGCAAACACAGACTGCGAGCTTTTGACCCCTAAAATCCGAATATCATCAACCACCTCTTGCCGCCGGTTGTCATCACCACATGCAAAGAAAAAAGCAAAAGCTCCAGTGAAAAAGATCTTTGCTAAGATGTTTATTCTAAAACTCACTACGCACCTCCAAGTAAGGAATGGGGGCAAAACCCTTGAACTCATTTTGATTGCGAAAATCAAAATCATACTCGACGCCGAACACTGGGCGCTCATAAGAAATAAACTCAGCCCCTGCCCTAAGCCGAAGCTTCCACCTTTTTAGTAGAAAATCTTTTTGTGCAAACAAATCTAAAGACTGTGAACCTGGAAGCCGCTCAGAGTTTTCGTTTTCTGCTGCCCCCAAACGCCCCTGATAACTGTCGAAACCTGCATGATAAACAACTTCACCTACAGGAGAAAAAGGTTTGCCAGACTGCACAAGAAGCCTTGCACCAAGCCTAAAAGTCGAAGAAAGCTTATAACCTGAAACCAACTGAAGTACGTGACGCTGGTCGTCCGGGCTAGCTATCTCTGGCTCCCCAGATGCTTTGCGAAGATCGGCTTTAGAATAGGTATAGCTGAGCCAGCCGAAAAACCTTGCCGACTGCAGGCGGCGCAAGAAGACCTCTACGCCGTATACCCGAAGCCTACCGCTACCAACATAGTTGGTTAAGGCATCGAGTTGAACCATACGATCATTCCACTTGTAAAAGACCTCTAGCGACGACTTAATTTGCTCGGTCCACTGGCTTTCCCACCCTAGAACAAAGTGACGCGAACGCTCCAGCTCAAGATCGGGGTTACCAGAAGGCTCGGTACTTTCTTGCTCTCTAGGGCTAATAGAATAAAGACCAGCTGCAGCTTTTAGGCTATGTTTTTTATTCAGTTCATAAAAAGCAGAAAGACGCGGGTCTATAGACCAAGCATCAATTTGCCCATTGTACTGCACCCGAAATCCAGGCTGCACAAGCCATTTGCCAAGCTGATGATCCAAAGAACCCCACAACCCAAACTTAAAGATACTAAACGAGTCTTCTACCGTGACCTGATCGGCTTCTTCAAACTCAAAAAACGGATCTTGCGGGTCACCACGCGGAACATCTATATCGACCTTCCCCCACTGCAGGCTAGGTTCAACCCCTAAAGAAAGTTTGTTGCGCGCACGCTTCTGACCGCCTGTTTTATAGCGAAACTGCCACTCATGAAAAAGCCTCGCCTCATGGATATCAATGAAAAGCTTATCGCCAGAGAACTCGTTTCGGATTCGATCAAAAATATACTGGGGCTCACTTACGTACTTCCACTTTTTGTTGAGCCGGTACTCCTTGCGGTAACTTGACGCTATATAGCTACGTTCGATACCAAGCTGGCCGCGACCACTAGAGTCTGTCGTTGGCAGGTTGTTTGTCGCAAGCTCAATCCCGTCGAGGTAGTAAAGAAGCTTTAGTTTGCGCAGGCCATTTTCCCGTGGCTGGACGAGCATCAAGGTTCCATCTGCAAAAAAAGGAACTACAGAAAGGTCTTGATCTTCCATCCCTTCAAAAATCGGGCGCAAAGCATACTCGATGGTGCTCTTTCTCGCTCCGACCCAAAGACCCCACGGAGAATCTCCTTTGCCGATCGAGCGCTCGTGCAGCACCCCCGTATAAAACGGCAGGTTTACGGTGAGAGTGGTAAGCGGCTTTTCTGGCAGCTGGCTTTTGGTTTGCAGCTCTACGACTCCGCCTGTAGCCTCGCCTCGGTAGGCTCCGAAGCCCCCAGTGCTGATTTGAACGTTGTCTAAAAGCTGCGGTGGCAATACAGACTGACTACCGACTCCGTGATAAACAGCCGGCACAAGCAAATCATCTATATAATAACGCGTATCTTCCGGGGCCGAACCTCGAACGATCACCTCTCCTTGAAATGGCCGAGTTTGCACCCCTGGAAGGGTCGCCGTAATTCGGGTAGGCTCTCCGCCAGAGGCGACAATCTCTGCTTCTTCTACGCTGACAATTTTTCTAGACACTTCCTTGCGCTTTACAGCAGAAATAGTGATCACATTATCGGCGGCTATTTTCGGTCTTAAATAGATCGTTGGGTTTGTGTTTAAAAAGCTCTTGGAACCACTGAATTTATCATATCCAAAACGCTGAAAGGACAGTTGCGGCGGAAGCTTTTGCCAAAGCTCTAGCGGCACCTCTAAGGTGCCTTTTTTATCCGAATACAAACTTGCGGCATCTTCCAGGCGCGAATCTTGTGCATAGATCTGCACTTTTGATATGGGGTCACCAGTTCCTCGCTCTAAAAAAGTTAGGCTAACCGCCAGGGCGCTTGCCGGAACAGCTGCAGAAAAAAACAAAGGTGCGAAAACAAGTAAAGCTAGGTAATTTGAAAATAAGGTACGCAAATCACTTCCCCCAAAACGGAATAAAAGCAGGGGTCTCTTTTATGTAAGCTCTATAGTCAGGCTTTCGGTCTCGTAGATCGTTTTCCAGCATAGATACTCCAGACACCTTTAACAAAAAGAAGTTTAGCAGCAGCGGCCCAAAAAAGCTCAGCCACCCATAAGGAACACCAAGCGCGCAAATATAAAAACCCCACCAGATTATAGCTTCGCCAAAATAGTTAGGATGACGCGTAAAACGCCATAGACCCAGCCTCATAACTTTTGCTTTGTTGTTTTTGTTACTTTTAAAACGCTGCATCTGAAAGTCACCGACAACCTCCCAGAACATTCCTAACGCCCAGACTGCGGCACCCAGGTAAGAAAACATGTTTAAAGGCCCTGGGTTTGCAAATAAAAAATAGAGCGGGGCACCAATGATCATCATAAGAGTGCACTGCAACCAAAAAACCCTGTAAAGGCTCCAAATCCAAAACTCTTTAGGCCTTATCACGCGCATAGCTTTGTAGCGCCGGTCTTCGCCCTTGCCTAGATTTCGCATAGCAAGGTAAGCAGCTAAGCGTACAGACCAGGCAGCAACCATTAAAAAAACTAGATTTGAACGAGGACTAGAACCGGCTTTGTTTAAATAAAGCGTTGCAGCAAGCAAAAAACCAAGAGACCAGAAGATATCGACGATGCTGGCATCTTTGACCCAGACCGATACAAACCACAGGAATGTAAAAAAACACATGCAAGACAGCCAAACGTGCAGGGCGTCACCAAAGTAAAGAGCTGCATACATATAGATCTCTCCAAGATTTTGAAAACACTATACTGTAATTTTTTAGGGTTTTGTGCCAGCTTTTATATTACCTGGACAACCCCTTTCCCACTGTTTTCAAAGCGCTTGTCTTACAAGCACTGCAGAAGGTTGAGCGCCATATAAGCGATAAAAAACTGGCAACTTCTGGCGCTATATTAAAGTCTCGTTGTCTTCATTTTTTTATACCCAGCTAGTCCTGCTGTTAGGGCTCTAGCACCCTGATAGTTACCCCGCCCCATGTCGCGTAAGGCTTTCCACTTGGGTGAAGAGCAGGCCTAAAACGGCAGCTCAAGCCAGCTTTACGTAGCACTTGGTCCATGCCGTAGCCTATTTTTTTTTCGAGGTCGACTTTTTTGACCCCGCCGTCTTTGCCTACAAAGACCTCTAACCCAAAAGGCCCTTGCAGCCCAGCATCAAGAGCCTCATCCGTTAAAGCCGGCTTTTGACAAGCTATAAGAAGAGGCTCGGGCCGTGAAAGGTCTCTTCGAACAGTGCTGCTGCCTGGCTTTGAGCCTGACATACTGAGGCCAGAGCCACCTTTTGGTGAAGTGCCTGCCACAGTGCGAGGTAGCCCAGTGTCACTGTTCTTTGTTGCCCCAGAAGGACTTGATGGTCTATTCGCCGGTTCTTTCACTCGTAGATTTTTTTTAGCGTTTACAGGCCTGACAGTTGGCATGGTCTTGGCAACGTTGCTACGGGGTCCTGTATTGGCTTTTGCCATCGCCCCAGCTTTTGAAGAGCCGATTGTTTTGATCTGAATATTTGTTTTTAAGTTTTTTTGCGAAGCGCTTGAAGCTTGCCCCCCAACGGATGCGCGGCCCAACACAAAAAACAAAGATAAGTGCAGGCCCAAAGAGAGCAAGAACAGCATCAAGTCAAAACCTAGTCTTTTTTTAGAAAAAGCATTCATTGCTTTCCATTGTAGCGTGTTTTTTGACTAAAAAGTGCAACTCAGCCTCGTGCAAGCATTCCCAGAGAGACTTATACAGTTTAAGATAGACTATTAAGACCAAATGAACCATCGAGGCAAGAGCATGAAAAACAACCGCAGCAACCTAATCCAACCACCGACGAGCAGCAGAGTTTCAGCGGCATGTCTTGTGATTTTAGCGACCATAGCCACTGCCTGGGCATTTATGTTTACCAAAGCGATCATGATCCCATTTGTGCTTTCTCTTTTTATTGCGTTTACGGTCTCACCTCTTATCGATGTTTTAAGAAAATATTTAAAAGTCCCAAGGATCGTCGCAATCATCCTCACACTTTTATTAGTATCAGGGTTTTTAGTCGTATTTGGTTTGTTGATTTCAACCAACGTAAAAGTTTTTCTAGCAAATATTGAACTTTACCAAGAAAAGGTCTACGCCGCGGCCGAGTACCTTTTAAATAAAGCTAACTCGTGGGGTATGGGAGTTAAGAAAGAGGCCGTAATTGAAAGCCTACGTTCTCTTCCAATTTTTGACTATGTCAGCACGACCGCAGGCAAAATCCTGTCTGGCGTTGTAAACTTTGCTCTTGTAACTATCTTTGTTCTTTTTTTATTAACCAGCAAAGAGCAGCAGATGCCCAAGAAAGGCATGTGGGCGCAGGTAGGCTCATCCACCCGTAAATACTTGCTTACAAAGACCGTAATGTCGGTGATCACAGGTGCATTGACTGGGTTGATACTTTCTATTTTGGGGCTAGATATGGCTGCAATGTTCGGCCTGTTGGCGTTCTTGCTCAACTTCATCCCAACCCTGGGCTCGCTGATCGCACTTCTTCTTCCTATTCCCGTTGCCTTGATTCAATTTGATAGTAGCGTTCTTATCTTGTTGAGCGTTCTTTTGCCTGGAGCCGTGCAGATGGCAATCGGTGGGATTATGGAACCAAAGCTTATGGGGGAAACCTTAGACCTTCACCCCATAACGATATTGTTGGCTTTGATGTTTTGGGGTCTTCTCTGGGGACCCATAGGAGCACTGCTGGCCACACCTATTTGTGTGATCATTAAATCTGCTCTTCTGCGTTTTGAGGTGAGCCATGATTTTGGTGAGCTGATGGCGGGCCGGCTCCCTAGCATCGAAACACTAGAAAGCTAACGGCGGTTGCGCCACCTATAGTTTACAACTTAAAAGCGGTAACTTTATTTTCGAGCATTTCTGGAACAAAAATTGTTTTTGTTTCAGAATCGTACCCAAGATCTGCAGAACCTTGCGGAAAGATACCTGCATCTACTACCTCCTTTATATATTGCTGCCTGCGTTCTACTCAAAACACGCCAAAAATACAAGGTGCTTTTCTAAATTAAGTAGTAATTTTAGATACTTATACACACCTGATTCTACTGGGCTTTTTTGGCTACTTGGCCACATGGTAAAAAATAGCAGCAAATACAGAGAATAAAATACAGAGAATAGAAGTCGGTTTAAAAAAGCGACAAACACGAACATGGAGCGTTCAGTGCAGAAGGAACTTTGCACATTGATATTGCCGCGCCTAGGCATATTGCAGCCGGCAAACACATTGTCGTTGCACCCAGCTAGTTTACTATGGGTGAGCGCGCTACTGTGGCTAACTATTGCTGGCCAAACTCTAGTAGCTGTTCCGTCCGATACCTCCCAACTTAGCGAATCTGCGAGCCAAACACTTGAAGCAGAGTTTTTAGGTTTTTCTCCAACAGACCCTGAAGCGATGCTTGGCTTGGACTATATCTATGCTGGACGAGCGTTTCGTCCAAACGGCATCCCGTTGTCTCTAGTCTCAAACCTATATAGTTTGCGCAGGCTGACTGGCCAAAGGCATATAAGTTTATATGCAGGCAAAGACCAGCTCGAAGTGTTTGGAAAGCTGCCCTCTCCCCCAACACGCAAAGTTGGGCTCGGGCCGCAAGGTAGAGACTTTACATTGAGTAACAGCGTGATAGAGCTTCAACCTTGTTACGACAAAGAAGGAAGACGAAATACAGACTTTTACCCTTTAGATGAGTTCTCAAAAAGCACCTCTTGCGACAACAAAGCTGTATTTGGAGTTACAAACAACAGTGCACAGCTATGGCACCACAACTGTTTTCAATGCCACGCGGGTACAGTCGGAAAATACGTAGTAGGCGGAGCACACGCAAACTACAGCAACCAGTTTGGGCTTTCGCAGGAGCTAAAGCTTTTGTCAGAATTTGTAGATGACAAACTTCCCCCAGCTGACGGAGATAGCGGCTTTCAAATGATTAAGGTGGCATTTACTCGGCTGCTTTTTGGGATGAACGAGTTAGAGGAAGAGTCCTTGGATCACTTTCTTGACTACGCACGCACTGAGCTTATCCCTACTTTTAAATGGGGTAAAAGTGCCGGCGATAATATGGGACCTTTCACAAGCTACAAAGGCATGGGACGCCTAAAAGCGGATGGAGACGGTTACCGCATATACAAAAGAACAGAGTTTTCACCTACCGACAGCAAAGTTTTTCAAGACGACACTTTGTTCACACCAAACGTTGATGCGATGCCATGGTGGTTGTTAAAGTTTAAAAACCATGTGTTCTGGACAGGCGACAATCAAGTAACCAAGGTTCGGCAGTTTATGTATGCCTTTACCTTTCAGCATAAAGGGATTGCATCATCGCACGAACCCCACGTAAAACGTCTGGGCCTTGCGCTCAGCTATGCTGAAAAGCTCCACTCGCCTAAATACCCATACAAACTTGATTGGGACTTAGTTGAAAGTGGCCGCGAAATTTTTCACAGCAAGCGCATCGAAAAAAGATCTGGCGCAACTTGTTCTTCCTGCCATGGCTCTTACACGCAAAGCAAGCCTAAGAGCACCCACTGGAAGGTTAACTACCCGGGCGTTATAAAGTCTGTAACGACGGTCGGCACAGATAACACCTACTCTCAGGTATCTAACCACATTAGCTCAGGCATCCAAGACCTGTTAGCAGACGCAAGAAATGCTATTGCCGAAAAACACGGCTCCAAACAAGCAAAAAGCTATGGGCCAAGGCTTGCTGTAGCCCGGAAACGAGGAGTCATACCACCGCCTTTAGTTGGGCTATGGGCTTCGCCACCATATTTTCACAACGGCTCTGTACCCACGGTTTACCACGTACTTCGCGCTTCTGAGCGGCCAAAAACATGGACAAGACCAACGGCTCTAGCAAACAGCAGCTTCGACCCTGACAAACTTGGGTTTAAGTTAGAAACACCCCTGTTAGAAACACCTATGTTAGACGCAAACCGGTCAAAGGCTTCTAGCGCAGACACAGAAGACAGCAACCAGCTTCTTTTAAGCTCACCTATAAGCCGCAAGACAAGTGAAAGCATGCTTACCTACCATACGGCTGGCAAAGGCCGCGGAAACCAAGGTCATTCTTTTGTAGACGATTGGCCAGCAGAAGATATAAACGCTGTATTGGAATTTCTAAAAAGTCTAAGCGGCCCAAACGTGCTACCTGCTGACCCTAAAAAGATGGGTGTAAAGTTCAACGAGTAGCTTTAGCATCAATATCGTTTCGTAATGATTGCTTGACCAGGATGTATAGAATAAGTACAATTTTACCTCGTTTAAAATCTAATGGGCAAAAGTCCTAAGGAGAAGAAAAGCATGTATTCCACTATAAAAAAAACTATGAGTGTTCTTATTGCGGTAACCTTTGTGACGGCTTGCTCTAGTACTACAACTATTCAAGTAACGGACCCTATGGCTAAGATCTATGTCGATGGACAAATGCTTGGAAAGGGGAGTGTTCAATATTCAGATACTAAAATTATCGGATCTACGACACCAGTAATGTTGAAAAAAGATGGCTGCGATTCGCAAACACATTATATCTCACGTGACGGGGGGCTACATGTCGGCGCTCTGATCGGGGGACTATTTTTTCTAGTTCCATTTCTTTGGGTGACTAAATACCGTCCGGGATATACTTTTGATCTAGATTGCTAAATCTCTGTTGAGTATTTTACGACGAGCAAGGTGATTTATCGCCTTGCTTTTTTTTTGCTGCCAAATATATTTTTCGCCGACCCTCTGTGTGCCTTTCAATAGCGTAGCGCAGGGTTACTCGCGGCATCGTAGGCGCATACTTATCTAAAAACCTATTTAGACGTTTTCTGTCTTTCTTACCGGCTTCACGCAGCATCCAGCCAACGGCCTTGTGCATTAAATCATGAGAATCACCGAGTAAGAGCTCAGCAAGCGAAAAACAGTCGTCTAGCTCACCCATGCGGATAAAATGCCAGGTCGAAACCATTGAAATACGCCGCACCCACATGTTTCGAGACCTAGCCCACTTATAAAGAACTTTGCGGCTTTTTTCTTCTAGCTCTGGCCCTATAACCTTATGGCAGGATACATCTACCAAGTCCCAATTGTTTATATGCGGGAAGTAACCGAGATACTCCTTGTAAATCTTTGCTGCTGACGCCCTGCTCTGCTTTGCTTTTTCTTGGTAAAGAAGAACCATGAGACGCAAGCCAATCAGTTTGATCTCGTGCCATTCAGATGTGAGCATTTTCTTGCGTGTTGCTTGGGATACCTGCATACACTGCTTTGCAATTTTTGTTTGATCTGCTGCCCGAACCCCCAAAAACTTCATCCCTTCACCGTACTCGCCTTTGCCAGACTTAAAGAAACGGCTAGAAGACTGAGCAACTTTTTTGCTAGATGACTTTTTTGCAAAAGCAAGAACCTGATTATAGGACCACTGCAATGGGAATTCTCCTTTAAATATAGAAATCGAGCTGTTTAAGGTGCTTGGAAAATTCTATTTTGAACAACTGCAAAGCCATAATACGACCCTTCAGGGCTAAGTCAAAAAATTATCTGCCTGCAAACATAGGTTAAGTCTAATTTTGATCTAAATGAAACATGGACCTATTTCACTAGAACGACTTTGCATTTGGAGGAAAAATGCATCGAGATCCGCGGAGTTATTTGCGAGCATGTTTTTACAGACTTGGATGGTCTTATTGCTAACTACCGGTTATGGGTTATAAAATACCCGTCTGCCGATGCTAGGTTTGCTGCTTCCAAACCGTAAGTGCCTATAGATCTAGCCTAACGGGGTTTCTTCAGGTTAGATGTGTTTTGTATATAAGTTATCGTTTTTATTACTTTATTTTGGGAAAGCAGGCTCTCGCTCATATCTGTTTCTAGTTTGTTTCATTCAAGGCGAGCACATAGGGCGCAGCTTTGATAAAAGTTTAGTGGATATTTAGGGAGAGCAAAAACCGGTGAAACCACTCCAAAGCCATGAAATTCGGCAAAAGTTTTTGGACTTTTTTCAAAAAAACGAGCATCACTTGATCAAGGGCGCTTCACTTATTCCCAAAAACGATCCAACGCTCCTTTTTATAAATGCCGGAATGGCAGCCATAAAGCCATTCTTTACAGGTACAGAAAAACCGCCCAGCCCTCGGCTTGCTAACGTCCAACCCTGCATCCGCACCAAAGACATTGACGATGTCGGCGATAGGCATCACCTTACTCTTTTTGAAATGCTCGGAAGCTGGTCGATTGGTGACTACTATAAAGAAAAGGCTGTCGAGCTTGCCTACGACTTATTGGTGAATCACCTCGGGTTTGATACAGACAAATTGATTGCAAGTGTTTTTGCCGGAGATGAAAAACTCGGAATACCACCAGATCATACATCTGCAAAAGCTTGGGAAGCCGTTGGTTTTTCTAAAGAGCGAATTGTTTATCTGCCCAAAGAAGATAATTTCTGGGGCCCAGCTGGAGAAGTAGGGCCATGTGGGCCATGCACCGAAGTCTTTTTTGATACCGGAGAAGAGTTTGGACCTGAATACAAACCAGGTAAAGAGTTTGACTCTGTAGGCCGCTATATAGAAATCTGGAATGCTGGCGTTTTTATGGAGTTCAACAAAACCAATTCTGGAGAGTTTCTTCCACTGCCGTTTAAGTCGGTAGATACAGGAAGTGGCCTCGAGCGTATGGCTATGGTCATGCAAGGAAAATCGTCTGTCTATGAGACCGATCTTTTTGCCCCGGTTATTGAGTCTATCCAAGCAAATACAAAAGACTTAGATGTAGCTACCACCAGAATGCTAGCCGACCATATCCGCTCTGCTGCATTTCTTCTTTGTGAAGGGGTTGCTCCAAGCAACGAGGGGAAAGGGTATATCCCACGCCGGCTACTGCGCAAATGCGTAGGCGCCTTAAAGGCAAATAAAATTCCTTTGAACAAACTAGTAGAGTGGTCAAGGTTGAGTATTGAAAACCTCAAAGACCACTACCCAGTTGTAAGCACCAACATTGCGGCGGTCGAAGCAAAGGTGCAAAAAGAGCTCGATGACTTTGTGCCTGTGCTAGATGCTGGACTAAAGGTGCTTGATAAGAAAATTGCGGCTAACAAAGGAAAAACCATCTCAGGATCCGACATCTTTGAAGCCGTTGCAACCCATGGGCTCCCTATAGAAGTCGTTAAAAGATACGTGGAAGACCAAGGCTTTACAGCAGACACGGAAGGGTTTCGTGAAAAGTTTGAGAAGCACCAGGCCGTATCTCGTGGCGGTGGAAAATCTGCCGGTAAATCAGGTGGCGTGTTTGCTGAGGTGCAATCGGCGATTCAATCAAAAGGCCTAAGCGATACAAAGTTTAGTGGCTACGAGCAGATCCAGGACAAGGGAAACGTGCTTCTTTGCTTAAACGATGAAGCAAAGCCTTGTGAAGACAACTGTACTTATTTAATAACCGATCAAACCCCTTTTTATGGTGAAGGTGGTGGTCAGGTTGGTGACTCGGGCCAAGTAATAGTAGGCGGCCAGACGGGTCACGTCGAAAACACACTCAAAGCTGGCAGTGTTCACGTGCATATTCTAAGCTCTCCCATAAAAGCCAAAAAAGGTGACGTAGCAGAACTCATGGTGGATGGCTCCAGACGGCGTCTTAGCCGTCGCAACCATAGCGCGACCCACTTACTGCACTCGGCATTGAGACAGGTGTTGGGCGAGCATGTAGAACAAAAAGGGTCACATGTAGATACTAGTCGGCTGCGGTTTGACTTCAAGCACCCGCAGGCCATGACGGCACAAGAAAAAGAAAAAGTCGAAGAGTTGGTTAATCGGTGGATTTGGGACAACTACAAGACAGGGGTTAAAACACAAAGCTATGACGCTGCCATCGAGGGCGGTGCCATCGGGTTGTTCGGAGAGAAGTACACGGCTGATGTACGCGTGGTTCGCTTTGGCAAAGAAAGCGCCGAGCTTTGCGGCGGGACCCATGTAGAGAGCACAGGTGAGATCGGCTCTTTCATTCTTTCATCTGAAGGTAGTGTGGCTAGAGGCGTACGCAGAATTGAAGCTATCACCTCGTTGCGTGCCTATGAGTTTCAGCGCGACCAGCGTGCCCTAGTAACAGAGCTTGCTACCCAGCTAAAAACCAAGCCCGAAAATATCAGCGCCACGATTGCAAACCTAAAAAAGAAAGCCTCCACAGCAAAACCTGCGAGCGCAGGAGATCTTTACAGCAGCTTTCGCAAAAGCAAAGACTTTGACTTTAGAGGGCACAAGATCGTTTTAGGAATAGCGGACCTGGACCCAAAGTCGCTGAAGAACCTTGCTGATCAATTGCTTGTCAAAGAAGATCAAACTTCTGCCGTTTGCCTGCTTGCCACAGATGAAAAAGACAAGAGTTCTTACCGTCTCCTGTCTTGTGTCAAAAAAGGCATAAAGGACATCTCTGCCAAAGCTTTGGTCTCTCCAGCCCTCGAAGAGCTTGGAGGGCGAGGTGGTGGCAAGGATGCTTTTGCACAAGGTGGCGCCAAGTCAGAGCTGGCCGCAGACGCTGTCCTATCTGTTTGGAGCAAGGTCATTGAATCCTATGTTCAAGCATAAGCCAAAAGGTTTGGTTTTTTGATGGATGTCGACCTGTCAGAGCTAAACATACCAGGTTGTGTTCAAACATATCTGGACAGCGGCAAGGAAATTATTTTTTTTGACGGTGTCTGCAACTACTGCAGCAGTACGATGCAGTTTATTCTTCGGCGTGACAAAAAAAAAATATTTATCTATTGCCCCTTGCAGTCTAAGACCGGTCAGTGGCTCTTGTCTGCCTTGAAAAAAGACCCAGAAAATTTAGGGTCTTTTTATCTGTTGAGTAAAGAGCAAGTCTTAGATAAAAGCTCTGCTGCTATTGCCATATTTAGCCAGCTGGGCTTTCCTTGGACTTTAGCGGGTGGTGGTTCTTTGCTTCCTAAGCAACTTACAGATAAAATCTACAACCTAGTCGCTGCCAACCGCTACCGCATATTTGGCAAATCAGATCGTTGCTACGTACCCGAACCTCACGAGCGCTGCAGGTTTTTAGATGAACAGACCATCTAAGCCCCAACACGTACACGCACCTCGCCACCACTACACCATCACTCCCCCGCCCTTTAAGCGCCAGAGCCTCCAACAGAGCCCCAGGGCATGCTAAAATAGGTCTATGCCTAGACCTATACAAACGAATATTTATTACCTTGTTCTCTACACAATGCTAGCTTTCTTTTCTTTGCAGCCCAGCACAGCTATGGCTAATTTTAGCCATGAGCAGCAGCAACATATGCAAAAGGTTAGCGAAAACCCTACCCTTGTGCATAACTCAACTCTGATTCTTACAGAGTTGCCAGGCATTCTCGAAACTTACCAAGAGCTCCACCAAAAACAGAAGGGTTTAAAACAAAACATTGCTAAAACCATGAATGCTGATGCGCAAACGCTTATGTTTCATAGGTATTCATTTCAGCTATCAAAAACAACATCTTCTGAAATAGCAGCCGAGATATTTGAGCAAACAAAAGGGAAAAACTGGCACGCATCCTGGGTAATGATTAGCAGGATAACAAGAAGCGAGCACGGTCAAAGCAACCGACTTTTCCTCAAAGAGGCAAAAGACCTGATAAAAACAGAAAATATTGGCCTATATTCTGAAATTCCAAACTATAAAATAGTGTTTCAAAAAGCCATGGACAACTTCACCTTTGGAGAACTTGCCGACCAGGTTAGGAACTTTTTATTGGCTACTATCATAAAAAACCTTCAGTCCAAAGAAGGCACCCCTAAAAACAAAGTTGCCATCTCTTGCATCAATTTGCTTCACAGACTTTCTAACCTCACCCCAGGACACGCCAAGGTTCTTGGGACCTTATTTAACGTTCACCGCGCGCCGTACTCCCTTCACAACAAACTCGCTATAGCCATAAATCAGCTTGCGGTAAATCACGAAGCTTTTTTTCTAGAAACGATGGAGCTAATTGACAACGATAATATATCAGAAGAGCTAAAGGTCACCTTATTGAATCCAACCCGTCAACACTATTTCTTAGTCAACGAACTTAAAAAAGGCAAGATTTCGAAAGCACGCAAGAAAGAGCTGCATTTACTGGCGAAAAGAAAAGCATACATCTTAGACCACCTCATAAAAAGCACTGATGTATCTTTGCAGTTAGCTGCGCTTGAGCATGCGTTCAACCTGGTTGTGGTATATGGGATTCGGCATAAAAGTCTTTTAGCAAATATCGAACAAAAGCTTCTACAGCGGGAAACAAGAAGAAGAACAGCGCAGTTATATGCAGCAGCAATCAGTGTCGACAAAAGCCTTAACAACGCACTGGTTGCGCCCGTACACTCCTCTATTTTGCAGCCTTACAAAGGTATGTCTCTTTGCTTTCAAACATTCGCTCGATCTCTAAGGAGTAAAAGCAAGCTGGCTTCAGATTGGCACATTGCAAGAGCAAACATTTTAAGATAGCCACTACAAAGTTTTAACCGAACACTCCAGACAGATACTTTTTGGTTAAATCCGCTTTAGGGCTATCAAAAAGCTCTCTAGTCGGGCGGTGTTCAACTAATGTACCTTCGTACATAAAAAGAGTTTGATCTGATACCCGCTTTGCTTGCTGCATGTTGTGGGTAACCATCAAGATGCAATATTCTTTTTTAAGCTCTAAAATAAGTTCTTCCACCCGAGCTGTTGACTGAGGATCAAGGGCTGAACAGGGCTCGTCCATTAAAATAACTTCCGGCTGCATGGCAATGGTTCGCGCAATACAAAGCCTTTGCTGCTGTCCGCCAGACAACTGGTAAGCAGGCTTATGCAGCCTATCTTTAACCTCAGACCATAAACCGACTTTTTCTAAGCTGCTTTGAACTAAGGCCTGCTGATCACCGCGAAAACCGTTGATTTTTGGGCCCCACGTAATATTTTTAAAAATCGAGTTAGGGAAAGGGTTGGGCTTTTGGAAGACCATACCGACTTGGGCCCGTAAAAAAACAGGGTCGTAGCCAGAAGCATAGATATCTTGGCCTTTAAATTGAATCGTTCCTTCCAAGCGAAAACCTTCGACGAAATCGTTCATCCTGTTGAAGCTGCGAAGAAGCGTGCTTTTACCGCACCCAGAAGGACCGATCAACGCAGAGACAACGCCAGAGCTCAGCTTAAACGAAACGTCTTTAACCGCTTGGACCTGTCCATAGTAAAGTCCCAAGCTGCTGCACGTCATGATGGATTCTTGACTTGTATTGACAGTCACTACCACCTCCTTTTGTATTTTGCTCTTAAATATATAGCAACCGAATTAAAAAGCACCAGTATGGCCAAAAGCACAAGAATAGCTCCAGCCGCTAGGTGATGAAACTCTACCTGAGGACGAGAAGCCCAAGAGTAAATTTGAATGGGCAGTGCGGTAAAGGAATCAAAAATATTTTCAGGTAAAAAAGCCACGTAAGTAAGACCACCAATTAAAATAAGCGGGGCTGCTTCGCCTATGGCTCGCGAAACACCTAAGATCAAACCTGTAAGAATCTGCGGCAGAGCGCAGGGCACTACGTGATAAAACACTGTCTGGACCCTTGTCCCGCCTACGGCGTATGCGGCCAGCCGGATACTTTTGGGGACAGAACGCAGCGCTTCGCAGGCTGTAATCACGACGATAGGAAGAATCATGAGAGCTAGTGTAAGCCCACCTGAAACCAGGCTCCGACCAAATCCCAGCGCATTTACAAAGACAACCATTCCGAGGATTCCAAATACGATCGAGGGGACGCCTGCAAGGTTTCGGACGTTGGTCCGTACTAGCTTTGTGAGCACACTTTTGCGCGGCAGAAACTCTTCTATAAAAACTGCTGTGGCCACCCCTAATGGAAAAACCACTAAGACAGTGATGGCCATCAAATAAAAAGTCCCTACTATGGCAGGCTTTACACCAGCGTTTTCTACGCGAGAAGAAGGGAAACTGGTTAGAAACTGCCAATCTACGAACGGTAAACCATTGTAAACAAGCGGTACAAGCATTGCTAAAAGAACTAGAAGACAAGAGAAAGATGCGGTAAGGCAAACTGCTTTAAATAACCGGTCGAGCCGGTTTCTTCTTGCAAGATTTTGCCCCAAGCCATGCCTCTGCATCAAATCTCTACCCGCCATTTTTTTTCTATATAACCAGCAACCAGATTTAAAGACAAAGTAAGTGAGAACAGAACTAAAGCCACAGCAAAAAGGGTTTTGTATTGCACCGTGCCTTGAGCGACATCACCCAAACTTACCTGCACAATATAGGCAGTCATCGTTTGAATAGAGTCTAAGTAATCAACTCCCATTTTAGGAGTAGCACCTGCGGCCAAAGTCACCGCCATCGTCTCGCCAATCGCTCTAGAGATCGCTAGAATAAACGATGCCATGATCCCTGAGGCTGCGGCCGGCAACAAGATCCCACTGACCACCTCTAGCCTTGTTGCCCCAGAGGCATACCCTGCTTCACGCAAGGATCGAGGTAAAGCTGCAAGAGCGTCCTCGCTCAAAGAAGCGATCATAGGCAGGACCATAACAGCCACGACTATAGAGCCTGATAGAGCATTGAACGGCGATGCTTCTGGAAAAAAATGCCGAATCCCAGGAGAAATATAAGCAATAGCAATATAGCCATAAACGACACTGGGAATCCCCGCGAGTATCTCTAGTATTGGCTTTGCAATGCTTCTAAAGCTTTGCGAGGCATACTCATTAAAGTACACGGCCACGCAAACCCCAATAGGGATGGCAATCACAGCAGAAGCTACGGCAATCATCATTGTACCGAAAAAAATAGGGAGCACACCAAAGGACTTTGGCTCGAACAGTGGGGTCCATTGAGTTCCAAACAAAAAAGAAAACAGGTGAACCTCGCTAAAAAAACCATAGCTTTCTACTGCAAGGATAAAAATAATCAAGGCCGTGATCAAGATAGTAGAACAGCCAGAAATCCGCACAGCATTGAACAGCACAGATTCAATCATGGACCACCAACTAGACTTAGAAGAGTTTTTTAACTTCCAGCTAGTTTTTGGATGCGGCTTCCGCCGCTCACCCGTCATCTTGCTGAGGCTTCTTCTGTATAACCGCGAAACTCTCGACTAAACTAAGCACAGACTTTTTCTCTATGGCTGGAATGGCTACATAGCCTACCCTTTCCATGACCTTCTCTGCGTTCTCTATGTAGAACTTCACAAAAGACCTCACAGAGGCTTTTTGCATGCTGTTTGTACGTACGTATAAAAACAAAGGCCTTGAAATAGGATATTTGCCGCTACTGATCGTTTTGCTATTTGGTTCAACGGCTTTTTTGCTCCCGTCTCTTATCGGAACGGCTCTAAGTAAGCTTTTGTTTTCTAGGTAATAAGCATACCCAAAGTAGCCCATGGAATAAGTGTCAGCCATGACACCTTTTACGATTACGTTATCGTCTTCACTTGCCGTGTAGTCAGGGCGCGAAGCTCCTGCCTGTCCATTCACTTTTTTTGTAAAATAGTCAAAGGTACCTGAGTCAGGACCTGGGCCATATAGATTTATTTTTTTATCTGGCCAGCTAGCCCGGACATCTCGCCAAGTTCTTACTGCCGAACCTGGCTTCCAAATTTTTGCAAGCTCTTCTAGCGACAGGTAATCTATAAATTGATTATCTTTATGTACCACTACAGAAAGACCGTCATAGGCGATTGGCAGCTCAAAAAACTCAATATTATTTTGTTTCGCGAGCTTTCGTTCCTTTTGTTTAATTTCTCTAGATGCATTGTTGATGTCCGTTTCACCGCTAAGAAGCTTGCGAAAACCGCCTCCTGTTCCAGACACCCCAACACTCACGCGAACCTTCGGGTTCAGCTTTCCAAAGTTTTCGGCTACCGCTTCGGTAACTGGATAAACAGTGCTTGACCCATCAATTAAGACCTTTGAATGCTCCGATGGAGTTTGGCCACCCATGCCCAAAAAGCTGCATCCATAAAGCCAACTAAATACAAATATGACTAAAAAAGACTTCATCTTATTTATTCCTCACACGTGAAAAACAGGTAAAAAAACCCATGTATTTGGGATATCAAAAGATAGGGAGTCATGTTGTTAAAATCCCTTAACCTTGGACAAGCTGAGTATCAAAAGGTCTAGAAACAAAAACAAACTGGCTGGCTAGCCAGTTGTGTATTCACTAAGTAAAAGAGTCTTTTTTTCGGCTCAAGACCACGTATTAGGAAGCTGGCTTTCAACTATCTTTAAACTGCTGGTAACGGGCCAAAGCTTGTTTGCGGCTATCTGAAAGAGACACAATAGGACCCGGGTAGCCTCCGGCAGCTGCAAGCTCCATCGGTGGAAGCTCCCACGGTTTATGTAAAAGCTTTAGTGGCACATCGGAAAGCTCCGGAACGTAAGTTTTTACGTACGAACCCTGCTTGTCAAAGCGCTCCCCCTGCAAGGTAGGGTTAAACACGCGAAAGTATGGTGCAGCGTCCGCTCCACTGCCAGCCGCCCACTGCCAGCCCATCGAATTGCTGGCTATATCGGCATCGACAAGTGTGTCCATAAACCAAGCAGCTCCATAGCGCCAATCAAGGCCTAGGTTTTTTACAAGGAATGATGCGACGACCATCCGTACGCGGTTGTGCATCCAGCCTGTTTGCCAAAGCTGCCGCATGCCTGCATCTACAATCGGAACACCTGTGTTTCCAGCTTTCCATGCTTTAAGCTTTGCCTGCATCCCTTTTTGGTTTTGTTTTTTCCATGGAAACTTTTGAAAGGACACGCGAAGCTCTTCTTTTGAAGTGCGCGGAAAAAAGAAAAGCAAATGATTGGCAAACTCACGCCACGCAATTTCTTTTAAATAAGTGTAAACACCTGGATACTTCTTTTCGATTTTTGACAACGGACCAAAAGCTTCTGTGCACGCGATCCAAATCTGCCGTGGAGAAACCTGACCAAAGGCAAGGTAAGGACTCATTCTGCTCGTACCAGGGCTTGAGGGAATATCTCTTTGATCCTTGTATGCAGACGCGTTTATTTGAACAAACTGCTCTAGGGCAGCCAATGCCGAAGACTCTGTAGGGCTCCAGCACTCATAGAACTGCTTGTCCCAACCTATGGTCGGCAGTAGCCCAAGAGTATCTATATTTGGACTTTCACCCTTCTGTTTTGGCAAGGCAACGTCCAGAGCATGCAAAGGGGCGAAACCTTTTTTACAAAGATTGCGCCAAAAAGGTGTAAAAACTAAATACGGGCTACCATCTGTTTTGCATGCATACTCTGGCTCAAACAAATAGTTGCCCAGCTCAAAGTGAGTTTGCAGTGCACCCGCTTTACTGTCTGCACCCAAGGTTATTAGCTGCGCGTCTTGATCCCTCTCTATCGGTGAGTATCCGCGTGCAGCATATAGCTGAGAAACTTGATTCTCCTCGCAAAATTCCTTTACTTTTTTCGCTGTCTCCCCAACAAGAATACTCAAACACTGACCATTTTTCTTTAGATCTTTGACCAAAGCCTTCAAAGCATGGTGTAGCCACCAGCTGCTTGCCCCGCCTTGGTGCTCCCTGTGAGGGTCAAGTACATAAACTAAATGCAACTTCTTGTGCATGCTTGCCAAAGCTAGCGCTTTGTTATCTTTCAAACGCAAGTCACGCCGAAACAAAAAAACTGCAGGTTTGGATAGGTCGGGCGAAAAAGTAGCCATTCAAACTACCTCCTTCAAAAAGATTGAATCCAGCGAACTCTAACAGTTTTTAAGCAAAAACCACATGGAACCGATGGTAGCCAACAAAAAAAACATGCTATAATAGTAGTCATGCTAATTTTGTTGAAAAATCGACTACTTTACCTAGTAACTTTTGTTGTTCTGGTTTTCTATGCGACTCCCTTGTTCCTACACTGGGGCACTCGGAGCATGGACTGGGCGTTTGGAGTAGAAGAAGCTCGCAAAGACCCGTTCTTGCGGGGCCTAACAAACGAAACTGCCGCAGCCCCGCCTTCTGTACCCATATCTTTGCAGCAAAAGAATAGCTCTAAGAAAAAAACATATTCTAGCCACCAGATTTTTGGACCCGTTGAAAGCAACAAGTCTTTTGAGCTAAAAGAGCAAAGTTCAGGAACCCTTTGGATCGTTGCAAAAAACTCTGCGGCCCACCAGTTTGTGTGCAAGCTAATCAGCAGGACCCCTCAACAATTACAACTAAACGTTCTAGCTTTTGAACAGGGCTGTGAAGTCCGCTATAAAGTCGGCAAAGTAAATGCTTCTAAAATTCCATTGGAGGTTATAGTCGAAAACAAAAGCGGTACTCGCTTGCTTTCGGAAAACCAAATCATCTTGCGGTCTGGTAGAGTAAGAAAAACCTACTAGGGTACTATTTTTTTAGCTACGGAGCCTTATTGCGCCCGGACTCTTCAAGCATTTTAATCAAATTCGCTTTGCTCGCCTCGATCCGGCTACCAGCTCTGGCAGCCAACTTTAAATCAATGATGTACAAAGCCAAGCTTTTGTATTTTACCGGACTGTTTGGCTTACTATTATTTTTAAGCGAAGTCACAATGCTCGCCTTCTTACCATCTTGCAAGTCCACAAACAGCTCATCGACTGCACTCTCTATTTTTTGATAATAATTAGAGTCATCCCCGAATTCGACAGCTCGGGATAAAGTCGCCAAATTAGTTAAAACTTGAATTCTTTCATCTTGCCTAGACACAGCTTCTTTTAAATCTTTTTCAAGCTTTTCAAGAAACCCTTCCTCTGGGTACGGAGCTTCTTTTGCGGTCTTGATATGAAAGTATAACTGTTTGATATTAGAAATCGATCTCTCAACATCCTCATTTGACTCCGCGATCAAACCTCTTATACCGCTTACACCATTAGGATCTGGCTTTATAGTTTGAAGGACAAGTTCTTTTGCCTCATTTAGAAATAGACCGACAGCAATTTTGCCGTTTTTAATTGGTTCACGGACGGGGAAAGTATAAACTGCTTTTCCGCACACTCTTGCACCATTCTCGGCCCTCTTTACACGAAGCTGTCCACCCACCTGTTCTAAGAGACACCTAGACCGGTAAAGCCTACCGTTCTCGCTATAGTAGGCAGTAGATCCAAATTTTAAAGTAGCCACTTTTAGTTTTTCTTTCAGATATTCCACACCTAATTTGTTTTTTTGTGCTTTTTCATTCATCTCATCAATCGCAATATTTTTGGAAAGAGCGTTTGTAACTAGGTCTTGCAGAACTACATCTTTGACACTAGAGAAAGATGAGCTCAACTTACAGCCAAATAAAGCAAAAAAAAGAGAGCCGAAAAGCAGATGTTTTAAAGACACAGGGTACACTCCATCGATTTAACGAAATTGGGTTTCAGTTGGTTGTTATTTTATCACAAAAAATAAGCTCGCAAAAAACGAATCACCAACAGCTTGCTCTTCTTGAGCAGATCTTCCGCAAAAAAGTCTTAACTCAAAAACCATAGATGATCTAGGTACTTATGCCTTATCTAGCAAAAAACAGGTATTCGTGTTTAGTTAAGCTCTTAGATCAGAGCTATCTACTTGCAGGGTGCAAAGTCAGAACTGGATTTAAACTCCCCCAGCAAGTGCATTTAAACGAATTACAAAAGGAATGCACCCATGCAAAATGTTCGTCCTTTCACAGCCACTTGGATACTGTTGGCCGCTGTTTTTTTTACAAAAGCATCCTGGGCGCAGGGTTCACTGCAAAACCTGTACCCTGGAAACTCCGCCGTTCAAGAGATTTTACAAGACGGAATGCAAAGAATTGACTGGAAGGATTCTGCGTTTTCTCCCTTAAAAAGGTGGAATAAAGTTCAATTTAGAAGTGAAGTTCGGATTAGTTTTCCACAGAAATTGAAAGAGCTTCAAGATATTGCTGATGGAAAGCTCCGCGTAGAAATTGACCAATACGGCGTGCGTAATTTAGTCCCAGTTAAAAACAGAGTGAAGACCATGGGAGCTTACAACCCTATCAATGGCTCACTGCAGATGAACGAGCAGGGCCACGTAGGCTTTGCCCAGCCGGCTGCATTCAGCTCAGGTGATCGCCCAGGAGCCATAGAAAAGGTCCCTGTCTACATCCACGCCAACAACCCCCGACTAGCTAGCAAAGGCGGGGTTGTTTATGGAGCTAAACATAACATTTCTCCACTGCCTAAAAATAGCCTTCGGGGTGAAAAGCTTTCTTTTTCCGAGCTTTCAGTTTACGGCAGGGGCCTTATGCTCGCTCCTAACCTTCCTGCAGGGGATCCGGGTGATTTCATCATTACCTACGATGACCCTCATAAAAAAGTAACGCCGGTTCATGGCTCAGATAACGTCATGACTGAAGCCTATAGCTACCACGACGGTAAACGCTCTTCTAAGGAGTTTAGTATCAAAGTAGAAGCGCCAGCGGTGGGGGCGAAAATTGCATATGGTTTGGAATCTACAGCTAAAGTAGAAATAACCATTGGAATTTTAAAAAATGATTTGATCAAAGCAGGACAAGAAGCTGGCGAGCAGCTTCCCTATACCATTGACAATATGATCCTAAAAACCCACTCCGCTTATAAAGACAAGTTCTGGGTACAGTGCACCCGAAGTTTTTCAAACTCCCTAGAGAGAGCTTACGCAGGCTCACTGGCAGTTGCCACTAGCTTTAGCCCTGTCCCCGGCTTAGGTTTGTCTGTTGGTGCAACTTTTACCAAAGCACACTTTAGAGGAAATGATGTAGTTCTCCCTCCAGCAGGGGAGCTCGCTTATACAAAACTAGAAGACAGCAACAGCTACTCTACGAAACACGGTGGTTTCAACATGGAACACTATTTCAACCTGTGCTGGTCAAAGTTCACTAAAAAAGACCTCGACCGGATCTGGAGGCAATCTAAAGGATTTTATTCTCCGATTTTCCAAAATTTAATTTACAAAGCAGAAACTAAAGAAGAAGCCTGCCATAATGTTGGCGAAATGCTGCCGCTGGGCTACGCCGGAATAGGCGAACAAAGAGAGTGCATGCAGCTACTAGGGCACCCAAAAGGATTCGGCGCAAAAAGACATGTGTGGACTGGACGCGGAAACAACTGTTACCTGTATCAGGACGGCACTGAAAAGAGATCTACCGACAAGGCAAAAAAGCTAAACCCAGAAACCAACCGATGGGAACACAACAAAGCCATAGGGTATTATCGCTTTAAACTACGATCCTTTAATGGAGCACATCACTGCAGTGCAAGAAAAAAGCTAAGATGTGCTGGCAAGCATAACCAATCTCACTATATGACCAGCCAATGCGTCACAGAAAAAACCTATGGGACCTACCTAAAAAATGGATGGATGAGCTGGGATTAACGTCCTAGCTAAGGTCTTTTAAGCACGCTTTTATGAAAGTCCGTGTCAGATAGTTCTAGCTTAAAATTGTAGCCGCTATAGGTTATTAGGGTGGACCTACCATTTTTTAGGTTACTCATACTAATAGACATTGGCCGCCAATACTTTGATTTATACGCCTTGTAACCTTTGGCCTCAAAGGTTTTAGAATGTTTCATCCTGCGATCAAAAAATTCAATTTTATGAAGCCTTAACTCTGCTTTATCTAGCCAAACAAGCTGCTTCTTGTATCCACTTTTCTTGTCCAAAGGAATCCGCTCGACCACGAAACAGTCAAATCCACGAATTTTTTCTGTACGTATAAAACGGTAAGTATACTTTTCAATAACGGGAGAACGCATATCCTCAAAAGAAAATTCGCTCCCCAAGAAAGAACCTGTTTGGCCGCTAGAAAGAATACGCTTGTCTCTTTTAAGAGCGGGTAAATAAATCCACTGATCATCGTCTCGGGACTTGTGACCGTGCGTCAGAAGAACCGTACCCTTTACATTAGCTGGACTTAAGAACGCTGTAAGAGCCTTATCTGCATCCCCGGGCACCTCTTTAAACTTAAAGTCAAAGGTTCTAGTTGTAGTCACCTTTCCCTTTTTGTTCTTAAGCTCCATTTTTGCCTTTGCGCTATAGCTGCCAAATCCAGAGTCTCTGGCTTCGGCTCTCTTTGCTATACCCATGCCTTTTTGAACTGCCGAATCTTTCGTGGCAGGCATTGATTCTCTGGCAGCTACGTTGACTGCAAATGCCAACAAAAAGCAGCTCAGAACAAGGCTTAAAAAAGAAACTTTCATGTAGATTTCTCCTGAAAATTAGCAAACCAATATAAAATCGAGGGAAGAAACAAAAGATCCAACACCAACGCAGAAATCACTGTAGTTGCCGACAAAATCCCTGTATGGGCATTGAGCTGAAACCCTGAAAACCCCAGACAAAAGAAACCGCTAGCCAAGATAATAGAAGTTGTGATGATCGAATCACCCACCTTAAAGATAGCAACGCTTACTGGATCGGCCTCACCTTTTTGTAGCGCATTTTTGTACTGCACAAGTAAATGGACGGTGTCATCGACTATGATCCCAAGCATCATAGCCACGACAGCGGAGGCGATGATTCCAATCTTGTCATAGAGAAGGCACCACACACCAAAGGTGAAAATGATAGGAGAGATGTTAGGAATTAAGCTCAAAAGACCGAGCCTAAAAGAGCGCATAACAATGATCAGGGTGATTGTAATACTTAAAAGCGCAACTAAAATACTTCTAAGCATTGCTACAGTGTTACGCTCGTAGAGCTTTGACCAAAGCACAGACTGCCCCGTAGAGGCGTCGAGTCTGGCATGCTTTGCTTCCACCAAAAACCATTTTTCAGAGTGGCCAATCAAACTTATAAGTTCGTCCGTATAAACATTATCGACAACTACAGAGACCCTGGTTTTTGACCGATCAGAGCTAAGCTGAAGGTTCAGGTCACGTCCTTGCGGCAGAGATGTTTCATATAAAAGCATTAGCTGCGCGGCTTCTTCTGAGCTTGCTGGCAGCGCGTAGCTAGCAGGGTCCCCACCATTCATATTCATACGCAGCTCTTTAAGTACCGTGACGATGGATTCTGTATGGCTGACAATCGAGTGCGTTGCAAGCATGCTTTGAAAGCGCTCCATATCCTCTAGAAAAGCCGGAGAGAAAACCCCTGACTCTTCCCGTGCATCCAAGCTGAATTCAATCTCATGACCAGCTTTGAATGCTTTTTCTTGCATTTCTACTGCTTGCCGAAACGGAAACTCCATACCAAAAAAATCGCTGTTTTTATCACCAATTCGAAGACCTGATATCCCGTAGAGTGCAAGAGCAGTTATTACAAGAGTAACTAAAGTAACCTGGCGAAAATAAGACCTTGATAGGGACGTCGAGAAGTTTAGTAGTCCAGCAATCCATTTGAACTCTTTATGGTTTGATAACTTCACCCCGAAGCAAACCGTCAAAAGAGGGAGCAACACAACTGAATACAAAAACGCAGCCGCAACACCGATAGCACTTAAGTAGCCAAGCTCTCTAAAGGGCGGGACCTCACTAAAACCAAGACTCAAAAAGCCAAAAATCGTGGTTAAACTGGTCACGAAAATAGGCAAAAAATTCTTTTCCAAGCTAAGCACTACGGCATCATACAAGGAGCTACCCTGACCTGCGTAGCGCTGAACCCCTCTAAACATGTGGATAGAGTCCGCTACGGCAATTACAAGAATCACGATAGGAGCCGATGCAGTGGTTGAATTAAGTGGAAAACCAAGCCAGCCAAATACGCCAAGCGCGGTAACCGAACTTAAAACGAGAACTATATTCACAATCACCGTAGCCATAAGACTGCGTAAAATCATCCAGGTGATCAAAAACATCACCCCAAACATCAACGGAAAAAGAGATGTGGCGTCTTTAACTCCTGCCATATGAAAGGTGTTGGCTATGGCATAAGTACCTGTGATGCCAATCTTTAGATCCGGGTATTTTTTCTCCATCATTTTAGCAAGGACATCGGCTTCTTTGTAGCAACGCAGGACCTGCTCACCGCCTTCTGGCTCAAGCATGGTTACTTTTAGTAAGGTTGTCGCGCTGTCTGTAGAAACAAGGCGTCCAATTATACTAGGGTGGTTTGTCGCATAGGACTTGATATCGCTGAGTTTTTCTTGCGACAAAAGTTCTGGCTCAAGCAATAGCTCTTCAATGCGAAGGTCTTCACCGACAGTGCTAACCTGCATAAAGTTAACAAGCGAGTCTACGCGTTCGGCATTTTCCATACCCCAAGCTTTATCTGTAAGCTCCCAAATAGCTCGAAGATTTTCTATTTTAAAAATGCTACCGCTTTTTGATTGAACGACAAAAAAAATCGTGTCGTCGCGCTTATAGGTCTCTTCGAAATCTTCAAAAGCAACGAGGTCTGGGTTGTCTTTCGAAAAATAGACCCTTGGATCATTATCAAACCCTAGCCGGGTCACGCCGCTACAAACAACTAGAGCACATAACGCTAACAAAAAGCAGATCACGCCTCTTCGAGGCGATTGCAATAATTTTTTAACGAAACCAACCACTACAGGTACCCCTCAAACCAGCAGATAAACAAACAGAGGAGAACTAAAAGTAGTAGTCCGCCGTCATACTTAAGAATCTATCATGCCTAAAAGGAAACAGCAGCGCATCTTTTGCGCTCACCCGGGTAAGCCCCCATCCTTCAATGCCAAAACCCCAGTTACTTGCAAACTTATACTCACCCTTCAAAGCCAAAGAGTCCGTCTGGTGCTGTAAATCCCGAGAAACCGCAAGAACAAGGCTGAGTGTAGTCTGCCCAACATAGGAAAGGCGTACACCTCCGTAAATGTCGCGCTGCAACGGAGCAAAGACCGTAACCCCTGCCCTAGAGCCACTTTGTTTGTTTTCTAGGTTGCTATAATAAAACTCCGAGAACAGCCCAAGGTCCATGCTAGAGCCAAAGATAGAAGAGAAACTGTATTCTGCCCCTACCCCAAGGTTAACCTGCTCTTTGTCATCCCAGACCCTAAACGTTGCTTCTATTTTTTGTAGAAAACCACCAACACTTGCCTGAAGATCCAGCCCAAACTGAGTAACTGTTGGGTAAGATTGCAAAAAGAAAGGTAAGGCAGATCCTAAAGCTGAACCACCCTGAGAACTAAGCTCCAGGTCTGGGGTACGGCTAGTCCCATAAAAGCCGTAGGCCCCGAGGTCAACCGGACCAAACGAATGACTATAACGCAAAAGAACGTCTAGGTGAGAGTCAGACCTAGATCCCAACAAGGGGTCGGCTGAAACCTCCTCAAAACTTGGCCCAAACGAGAGCCTTGATTCTGGTGGGAAGAAAAACATAGGCCTAAAGGTAGGCATCAAATATAAATGAAAACTCCCAAACCTTTGATGGCTCTGCACAGAAAACATAAGTTGACCAAGGTAGCTATCTAAAAACAAGGACTCTTTGATATCCTGCTGGTTTATAATATTCACCACACGGCCAAACTCAAGAACGCTCCAGTTTTCTACATCGAAGCCAATCTTGATATCTGTTTTCTTCAGACTGTAGGAGGCATAAGCTTGCCGAAAATCAAAATCAGACCTTTCGCTATCTACTGCATCAAAGCGAGCAAAAGGAGCTAGCTTAAAGGTTAATTTACTGTGGCTATACTTTATTTCTGGAGCAGCCGTCACTGCCAGGTTCCAGGACTCTTTCTTTTCAACAGCTAAAAAGGGAGTGTCTTCACGTGGAAAATAGCGGCCGGATAAAAAAACCTTACCATTCCACTCCCATGCACTCTCGCCTGTTTCTGCTTCGTCTTGAGAAACTAGCCTAATCTTTGCTTTTTTTCTCTTCTGTACTTTTCGAGAGTAGTCATCGATGTTTTTTGCACCACATATGCTGCAAACTGTTGACACGAAAAATAGTAAAACAAAAAGAAAGCTGTAACAGAAACTCTTAGTCATTAGGTCCTTGCTCCAAAATCTTCACTGTACCGGCCGTACCATCCATACGAACCCTCATTCCCGATTTCAGTGTAGTCAATAGACCAGCAATTCCAACTACAGCTGGTATCCCCATCTCCCGTGCAACAATAGCCGAATGAGACAGTAGACTACCACGCTCAACTAAAAGCGCCGAAGCGCTTGGGAACAAGGGCACCCAGCCTGGGTCGGTTCTTTTTGCGACAAGAATTTCACCATTCATACTCATGTCATCTGCCGGCGAGTGCACCACTTTCACTGTCCCTTCGACAACACCAGGACAACATGCAAGCCCCTTCAAATCATAATCGGCACCCTCTTCCATCTTCGGAACCTCTGGCACATCGAGGTATTGGTTTCTCCAATAGACAGGACCACGGGTTTGAAAACGTATTTTCGGCTCTAAGTCTTCATAGCTTCTATATTCACGTTTTCGAAGCTCCGCTAGAGCCTTTAGGTTTTGGCAGGTCAAAGTACCGTTGTGCACGCCTACGATCTCACCAAGCTCTAGATAAAAAATATCTTCGCCATCATCGAGAGCTCCCATTTGTGCAAACTTCGCTCCCATGTTTCTAAACATTGACCTTGCGACGCCATAAGCACGCGTGCGGCTAAACCTTGTGTTTTCTCTGTTTTTAACAGCTTTTCTCGCATGTTTTAGGCTAAATTTATAGACCCAGCTTTTCCAGCCTCGTAGTTCTTTGCCGATGGCAATTTCAGCTTTTTTACGTAGTTTTTTTTCTCGCTGTTCGTACTCTTCAAGATCGGTGATACCTGCCTTCAAAAAATTCTTGATGCAGACAAACAAAAACTTAGGATCAGAACTCAAATCAAACTCTTCAAGCTTCATCTCGTTCATACAGCGAAAGCCAAATCGATCTAAATACCCTTCTACTTGCGCAAAAAAATCCGTGTGCTGCGACTGACTTAAAACTTCATAAAGATCTCCTGCAGGCTCGCTTGCAAAAATCTTTTCAAGTTCTGGGTTAGCCGTGATCTCTCCGGCCATGCGGATCATTGTTTTGGTAGGCTCTGCACTTTCCAGGTTACCCTCACCTGCAAGTAGATCATTTTGAATATTTGTATCGAGGCGGCCAAGCCACTTGTTGGTTAACTTTTTGAGCATTCCAAAGTGCACCATACAAAGAAAGTCATTGATGATAGGAGCTTTCCAGCGCAAAAGCATTACCCGGTCCATCTCTAGGTATTTAGCAAAAATTTCATCGCTAGACATCGTCTCGTAGTTTAGTTTGCGAAACTTGTCATACTCTACCCGAAAATCTCTTAAAAACCTGTCTACAATACTT
Organism: Oligoflexales bacterium; assembly: GCA_023301565.1. GTDB lineage: Bacteria > Bdellovibrionota_B > Oligoflexia > Oligoflexales > JALZUQ01 > JALZUO01. The sequence goes on along the minus strand of JALZUO010000008.1, from coordinate 96,279 downwards.
TGGATAAAAAAGTGGTAATAAACAAAGGCAACGCCGGTTTTAAATTTACGAAACTTACCCCAGACTGTGTCCCAAGACGGGTGTGGGCTTACGCGTTTTGTAACCTCGGGAGAAAGCTCTTGACCGACACCCATCATGGTTTCCATAAACTGCTTGTTTTGCTTGAACCCAGGCAGAACCCCAACCAGCTTGTACCAGTTATAAAGGTTATAAAAAACCCGACCATTGAAACTTCCAAGCATAAAGCCCAAATAGGATTCCATCTCTTTGACCAGCTTTGAAGGCACGGAAAGAATCTCACAAAACTGTATGTATACGTTCTTGTAATTTTTTAGGGCAAAGGTAAAAGACAACGGGGAGGTGAGCCCACCATAGCTTTCTACAATATTAGAGTTATCCCAAAGATTCAGATAGCCTGTTTGGTTTTCTTTTATAGTAGTAATGGGCCGTGTTTGCAGAATATAGAGTTTAGCGTTTCGTATGGCCCACTCTACGTCTTGCGGGTACCTATACAGCTGTTCGATATTTTTAAGAGTGGATGCTACCTGAGCAAGCTCGTCCGAGCTCAAAGAGGAAACCGACTGCAACTCAACCGGCACAAGTTCTTGCTTACAATCCCCAGAGCTTGCCTTTATAAACTTGTGTTCTTTAGTGACTATATGTTCTTTTCTACAAGAAAGCGTATCTTTTGAGATCCAGTAGCTGTCTCCATCGAGCTCGCCTGAAACAATCCCTTCGCCTACCCCGTATACGGAGCTTACAAGCATCTCCTGGCTTCCAGCTACGGTAGGGTCCACAGAAAAACCGACCCCCGATTTTTCAGGGTCAATCATTGCCTGAAGAACAACAGCTACCCGTATACTTTTCAAATCAAGGCTGTTCTGAACCCGGTACGCTATCCCGCGCTCTGTAAAGCCTGAGGCCCAACATTGCTTGACGCGTTCGATGGCATCCTCTGCACTAGAAACATAGAGGTAGCTAGAAAGCTGCCCTGCAAACGAGTGCGACCCGCCATCTTCATCTGCTGCTGATGAACGCACTGAAATCATTTGCACAGACTCTTCCTTACAAAGGCCGGCATAAGACTGCCGAATAAACCCGGCTGTCTCGTGATCTATATTTCCATTTACAATTAAAGAGGAAACAGCAGCAGAGCACTCTCTGGCAGTCATCTTTTTTGCTTCAAGGGCCGCAACGTAGTCATCTATCTTTTCTGTTAGCTTGTTAGACTCTAGAAATCGCTCAAAGTAACGTTTACCAAGAACCTCCCAAGCAGGGACCGAAACGCCTGCGTTCGTCAACCGGTAAAGGTTAAAACCTTTTCCGCCAGCTTCTTTTTTGGCAAAATACCGCGTCGAAGTTTTTTGAACCAACATATTATTTGCCCCTAGCCTCTATTTGCTAAAATACTTATATAAGCTTGTACGCTTAAAACCAGATAAAAAAGAACCAGGTATGCACCCGTACCAGTACGGAACAACTTGGCGTACCTGTTCGGTGCTAGCGCATAGCAAACCCCAGCGCTAACAGGCAGCAACGCAAGAATATATTGGCTCCAAGGGTAGCAAAGCACGCTAGTTTGACTCTGAGCCAAGACAAAACACCCAAACACGACCTGACTCAAGCTTAATGCAGCCGCACCCTTGGGCCCAAATAAAGAGGAGTAAGTATCCACGCCTGCCCTTTCTTCTAAAGGACTAAAAGTCTTTCTTGCAAACTCAAACAAATTAAACAAAGCCCAGTTGGTCAACGAAAAAACTACGAGACCCACGGGAAGCTCACTAAAGCTATAGCCCAAGGCACCTGCAACAATAAAAAGACCAACCATCACCGAGACAAATGTATGAAAAACCGCATACAAGGTAAGCTGCGGCCGCAGCAAATCACCCACAAAAAATTCTTTGTACATTAAAAAGCTATAAACCAATGCCAAAGCATAGACAAAAAAACTGTCAAAAAAGAACCAGAACATCAAAAACGACTCAACACCTGCTAGCAGAAAAATCATTTTCTTTGCCGCATATACGCTAAGCAAACCACGTGCAAGTGGCCGTGTCGGGTTTTGTTCCAGATCTACCTCATAGTCCTTCACTTCATCAAAACAGCGAAGCCGAAAGAAAAACAAAAAAGTAACGATAAAAAGAACAAAGCCTTCTAAAAATACTCCGGCAGGGTCAACACCAGAAAAATTCAAAGCCACCATAAAATTTCCAAGCGTAAAAAATCCGAGCATTACGCCGTGTTCCACAAGAGGAAATCGTTCTTTTGCAAATTGAAGCCAATTGCTTACAGAACCCATTCTACACTTTTAAATTTGGCAGTTTTTTGTCCAAAATACTGCCGCGCAAAACAGCGTATTCGACTTTGCTGTGGTGCCGTGGGTCCATCGGTATCTCATCGACTATATACAGGTGATCTACAGGGATTTTGTTTTTGGCAAAAACTCTTTCTGTTTCACGCAACACTTTGGCTTTATCTACACTTTGATCGTTTAGTGCAATTGCCACACCATTGGCTTCACCCTTACTGCTGCAGCTTATCCCCAAAAAAGCACCTTGTTTAACGAAGTCTAGTCTTTTTAGGAGAATCTCAGCTCTAACCGGAAAGAAATATTCACCGCTTCGATCAATGGCATTATGTATACGGCCCACGATCCAGAGGTAACCATCAGAACCTTTTTTGGCTAAATCTCCGGTGCGATGCCAAACCTTGCCACCGGGACCCATGATTTTTGCTTTTTTAAATGCTCCTGGATTATTGTAATAGTCTCGACAAACATGGTTCCCCGTTACAATGAACTCACCCACTTTACCGGGCTCAACCTCTAAGTCAGACCACCCACCTGCACCGACTTCCACCGGGCCTTTGACAATTTTAATGAATTTATACTCTAGATCTTCACTAATATGCCCAACGTTGACACCGTCTTCTACGACCTCTGGGTCAACATCCCCTTTTTGTGCCAACATTTCTATGGCTTCAATATGTGCCATTGGCTCTACCTCGGTTGAACCGTAAAGAACCCATACTTCAGACTCTGGGGCAATCGATTTAAAGTCACGTACGTTGTCCCTGCTAATCGGAGCCCCCCCGGTTACGACACGCCTCAGGCCTGGGAGCTTAATGGCGTTTTGCAAGCAATACGCTGATACACCGTTTAACATTGCGGGAGACAAGGTTGCGCAGCTAACCCTCTGATGGATGATTTGATTGACCATAGCCGCTGCATCGTGGCCAGAGGGTGCCGCCAGATTGATAGCTGGAAGAAGCGTGCTCACTCCTGACGCTAAATTGTTTAGAGAAAAAATTGGAAAAGCTGGCATATCTAGGTCGCCGGCCGTGTAAGGAACAACCTCTGACAGAGCCTCGTGCTGCGCCGACAAGAACCGGTGCGTACGGTTTGCCCCTTTGGGCGTGCCGGAACTACCGGTAGTGAATGTAATCAAAGCTGTGTCTTCAGACTCTACAGGCTCGATATCAACCTCGCCACGTGCTTGAAACAACTGTTCAAGGTGCGCGTCGTATTTACCTTCACCGGGCCCAGCTAAAATGCGAAGCTTCATGTTTGAAAACTCCGGGACAGTATCCACAAGCTTAAAAGCAGCGTCATGGCTAATCATTGCCTTTGGATCAACGCAATCAGCACTTGCTCCTAAATGATTGCGACGCGCCCATGAATCAAGAAAAACCGCGATGGCACCCAATTTTTGTACGGCGAACATCGCACTATACATTGGGACACCCATGGGAAGAAAGATAATCACTCGGTCGTCTTTCGCTATCCCAAGCTCTTTTAAACCAGCTGCTACTGTATTGATTCCTGTAGCAAACTCTTTATAAGTAACCTCTTTGTGTTCAAACTCAGCATCAAGCCCCCCCTCAAAACAGCCAATGTCTTTGCTCTCCACCCAACGCAAGGCAGCTCTCTCAGGGAATGAATGCAAATGTTCTTCAAGATATTGGATAACATTGTTGTGCGAGCTTTTACCTGGCTGGTAGCCAATGCGGACGTCTCGTAGTTTGTTGTTTTTAGTACTACCTTTGGTGTTTATGTGATTTTGCATTTTTTTCCCATTTTCTTTTAGGTTTTCTGCTGTCCAGACAAAGTTGCTTCTATAATTTCATTTGCATTTGTCCACAAGAGACCATGCCCTGCACCTGCAACCACCTTAACCTGAGCAGTGTTGATCCCCGCCAAAGCTGCAACCTTTAACTGCGGCTCATACGGTACGGACAAGTCTTTTTCTCCGACAATCCAGCCTAGGACATCTAAGCTAGCCTTCTCTATTTCACAGCTAAGTTTTTTTAATGGAAACTTGCTCATAAGCTGTTTGCGTTTTAGAGCCAGCCACCAAAGCCTACTGCCTTGATAGCGAACAAAAAGCCGCTGCCACAGCGCATCATCAACTTTCCCAGGCGCTATGGATTTTGCTAAATGTTTTCGCGCAAGATTTTTGGATAAAAGTAAAAACACAACTCTAGCGAGAACAGAGCTCCTAGCCAAAAGTTTACTTACGAACCCTAATTTTTCCGTTAATAAAATTGTTGGATTGATGAAAAAAACTTTTCTTCCTTCAAAAGCTTTTGGGTGCATTTCAAATGTTTTAAGAACTAAGTAAGCACCCCAAGAGTAAGCCATTATGACATCAGGTTTTTGATGTTCAATGTTTTTAGCAAGTCTACCTGTAAGGCGGTCTAAAGAAACCTCAGCTTCCATATTGAAAGTACGCATTTCTGCAGCAGAGCTCCCTGAGGCCAAGAACTCCGTCCCGGCTAAGCCCTGTCCGACTACATCAAAATCACCTGTGTCACCAGGAATTCCATGAATACAATAAAGCAAAAAGCTGTTCATAGTTTTAACCCCTGCCTGCGAAACTGCCCAATCTGCCAAAGGGTCGGATTCTTATAGTGGGGTCTGTTTTTCAACCGCACGTTTGTTTTTGTTGGAGGGATCTGCCCCTGTTTTTCAATAGAGGCCAACACTCCCTTAATGGCTTGAGCTTCGACGCGTTCAGACCTTTGCAGGTAGCCCTCATAGCTTTTTTCTGAGCCTGCGGCCGCTACAGGGAAAGTCCCGAGTATTCCACCATCATCGATTTTTTGATTCATTAGGTGTATGGAGAAACCAGCCTCCCTGCCTTCGGCAAGAGACCATAAATCACACATAGTCCCACGCTGGTCGGGAAGCAGCCCATGATGAATATTAATACAACCATAGGTCGGCGCTTTTAAAATTGCTTCTTTATAAATAAACCTGGTCCTAGCATTCACCAAAAGATCAACTTCTTGATCCTTCACTAGCTGCGTGACGGCAGGGTCGTTGATATGATCAAACTGCCAAACTTTTTTACCCTGGCTTTCCCACACTGACTTCTGGTTCCCTATGAGGGCCCTAAAGTAGTTTTTGGCAAGGTTTGAACCAGTGCTAGTTGCTCCAGCAAAAAACAAAGCTGAAGCTTTTAAAAGGTATTTCGCCTCAAGGTTGTTCAGCACAATCATCCCGTGAATCTGTGGACATTTAGCAAGTGCACCTAAAAATCCAGAATAGTTTCCGGGAACAAAGTGCAACTGAGATGTTACCACCACTGCTTTTAGCAAAACGCCCTCTCTCTTCGGCTAAGCGCAAACTTAACCCATTTATACCTATTGGAACCTCACCGGATTTAAAGCATTTTTTCGCAGATCACACAAAGGGCAATGGCCCCAAAAACGCCACAAAATCAAGCTACCAGTGCGAACGAGCTTACAAGTCACTGTATTTTATAGATTTTATCCTCACCCCGCTTAGGTGCGACAAGCTGCCACCTGTTTAAAGCAATTCTTTGTAGCCATAGAAGTAATCTTCAGCATATAAACCTTAAAAAGGGGTCATAATTGAAGACAAAAGCCAAAGTTGCCATTGTTGTAAATCCTTCTGCTGGTCAGCGGGCTTCAGAGGTGCTTTATAAAGAACTGAGACAAGCCCTAAAAGGATTCCAGATAGACTGGTGCACCTCTGGCTCTATCGAAGAGACCTCTAGCTTTCTAAAAAAACAAAAACCTGGCTCAGTACTTGCTACAATTATCGCAGGTGGTGATGGAACCTTAAATAGGTTGCTACCCGCTTTGATTACGGCAAAGGTACCTGTAATCCCCTACCCAACAGGCACGGCAAATGATTTTTCTAGACAACACGGCTGGCGTGCGGACCCAGAGCTCCTAAAAAGCTCTCTGGCAAATGCTAGTTTCAAAAAAGTCGATGTGTTGACCGTCAATAGAATACCCTTTGCTACGGTAGGCGGATTTGGAATTGGCTCCGAACTCGCAGGACATGTAAATAACTATAGAGAAAAATACAGCTGGTTTCGACTGCTGTGGAAGAAGTACAAGAGTAAAGCTTATTCATTTATTGCAATAAAAGAAATAATGACAAGCAGAAAATTCATGCATAAAGTCCGGATCGAGGCACCTGGGTTCATGGAAGATATCGATGTTTCTTCTTTTTTTGCATGCAATCAGTCCACACTAGGCGGCAACATCCTTGCCTGCGATGAGTCAAAACCAGATGATGGGAAATTTGAATTTATAGTCACATCGGCAAACAAACGCTACGAGCTCATAAGCTCACTGGTTAAAAGCAAGACCAGACTAGGGGTTTCTAATAGTTACGTGATTCAAACTAAAGAATGCAAAGTAACGTCCATAAAAGGCAAGCACATAAAGGTGTTTGGTGACGGTGAGGTGATTCTTGAAGCACCTTTTTTAAAATTCAAGGTCAAACACCACGCATTAACGTTGCTTGAACCCATACACGCAGTGGAGCTGATCCGGTCATGAAAATATTTGTTACAGGTGCTACAGGTTTTTTGGGCTCCAAACTTATGGAAAATCTTGTAGATGACGAAAAAGTTTCAGAAATCACCATAGTTAGTCGAAGCAACCCAAGCTACACAAACAAAAAAGTTAAGGTTATCTGCGCTGATTTAACGAAAATATCAGAGCTGCACGAAACTATTATATGTGATTTTGATGCTATTTATCACCTAGCAGGCTTGTACGACTTTGATAAAGACGAAAGCTTGAATTACGTACAAAATGTGGTTTCTACTTCAAACTTAATTTCATGGGTGATGAGTTCAAACAGTAAGCCCAAAATCTTCTTTTCATCAACCTATGCAGTAGGCGTAGACCAGTGGGGACTGAATCTTCCGGAGGGTCCTATCACGGCACTTCCAGAAGCAAAGTTTTCCTACGCTAGAACCAAAGCTATTGCTGAAAAATGCCTGACAAACACCAGGTTTGATTGGACCGTTTTTCGCTTAGGGGTTCTCGTGGGTGATTCGAAGTCTGGAAAAATACAAAAAGTTGATGGCCCCTACTATAATTATAGAGCCTTAAAAAAATTGTCAAAAACACTTTCATTTACAAAGATTCCTATTCCGTTTTTTGCTGACAAGAAATCTTTTCTACCGTTTGTCCCCGTCGATAGCGCAGCAAAAGTACTGCACGAAGCATTGCACAAAATTGGCATTGAACGAAAGATCTACGGTGTATACAACAAAAAAAGTACTCGGGTTCACACTTTTGCGAAAGCTCTGAAAAAACAGTTTGGCTTAACAAATAGAATGGTTTACTTGCCAGTGCTTGGAGACAGGCTATCTAGCCTGGTCGGATACATTACAAACACTCCGCGAGATATTTTTCAATATGCTGCTGACACACCTCAACTCGAAAACTCAGAATTCGAAAAAGATTTTCACGACTGCAGAATCCCTGCATTTAAATCATACGAAAAGGCGATGTTTAAAGGCGCGGAGAACCAAACATGAAAAAAAATCAAAAACAACGAATTATTGTGATTTTGAACTTTTTGGTCGAGGACATCCCCCACAAAGAAGTGATCGACGTCCAAGGGGTACAGTTTACAATCATCACGCACAGCATCGGGTGGAATTTTAAGGCAGCGGCAACACTAATCAAGCAGTTTGACGGCTATGCAGATGCGATAGCTATCAATGGCTTGGTTACGCGTGTTCAAGCTGGAAAAAAGGTAGCTTACCACAGAGCAACCCGAGATTTAATGCGTATGGTGCAAACATCCCCGCTTTACACCGGGGTTGAACTTAGAAAGATTTTTGCCGATTGGACTCTAAAACAAGTTCTTAAAAAAGAACCACAATTCTTTAACGCAAAAAAAGTACTCTTTCATTTTGCTGTTTCAAGCCCATTTCTGCAAAACATTGCCGATGCTGGAGCAAACGTTATCTGCGCTGACGCTCTGGTAATGGCTGGTTTACCCTTTAAAATTAAGTCTCTGGAGCGTCTAGGGACACTGCTACAGTGGCTAAAACCCATTATTTCAAACTGGCACCCTAAAAGCAGACCGCTAATTACTAAAAAAGACTACAACTCGATGAACCGCTTAAGATCATGGATCAAAGCATCAGACATGTTTGTCAGTTTTGGATCCCTTCTAGATCAAATCGGTAGCTTTGATGTTTTAAAAGGTAAAACCTTGGTTGTTGATTTTATCCCACCAAAACTAAAAGACAAGCTAAAGGCGTCCGGGGTTTCTCGCATTCTAGAGATATCACCCGACATACCTGGTATAAAGGTTCAAAAATTTAAGTCGTTTTCGGCCATGCAAGCAATTGTAGATCAACTACGTATCACACAGGACTCACAAGACAGCTTTAACGATTACATAATGAACCTAATCGGCAAGTATGAAGTAAAACCAAAAAAAGTAGAGAACCTGGGACTTAGCTTTCAGAGGTTTGCCTTTGTGATACACCCACTAAGTAGAAAAGATATTTTTCGTAACCCAAAGCTAAAATGGATAGAAAGCACCCCACAAAAGGTGCAAAACCTTGCAGAGTCCTGCGTAGCTTATCTCCCCGCCATCTCCCACGGCACGATTTCTGGAATTAAAAGCAAAGCGACAGGACAAGAAATCCTTTGCGAACTTTATGCCATTCCAGCCACGCCCAAACGCATGCTGGCCATGAAAGAAGAGTTTATATACAAACGGCTGGTAGACGTGGCAAAAACAGCACATCTTTCTGGCTGCTCTATGATGGGTCTGGGGGCATATACTAAAGTTGTCGGAGATAGCGGCATCACAGTAGCTAATAGGTCTCCAATCCCCGTGACAAATGGAAACTCCTATTCAGCTTCAGCAACCCTTTGGGCAGCAAGAGCGATGGTTGACAGACTTGGGTTTGTCAGCCGCAAGATCAACGACCGAAGGATTCGAGGCAAAGCTGCCGTCATTGGCGCTACCGGAAGCATTGGAAAAGTATCGACTATGCTTCTGGCAACGGTCTATGACGAGCTATTACTAGTAGCCACCAGGCCAGATAGGCTATTAGAGTTGAAACAGGAGATTCTAGAAAAATACCCAGGAACTAAAGTACAGATTAAAACCAAAGTCATCGACGAGCTGCGAGATGTAGATCTTGTGGTTACAGCTACCTCCGCACAAAATGAAAAGGTACTTGATATGGACCTGCTAAAGCCGGGAGCTGTGGTATGTGACTGCTCAAGACCTTTGGATGTTGGACCTGAAGATGCACGGCGGAGGCCAGATGTGATGGTCATCGAAAGTGGCGAGATTGATTTACCTGGACTTTTAAACTTTAGCTGCGATATTGGACTTCCAGGAAAATCAGTCTATGCTTGCCTTGCAGAAACTGCTCTGCTAACGCTCGAAAGTCGTTTTGAGAATTTCTCGTTGGGGCGCGACCTTCAAATCGAGCAAGTAAAAGAGATATACAAACTTGGCATAAAACATGGGGCTTCGCTTTCGGCCATTCAGGGGCCGCTTGGGGTGATTACCGAAAGTGACGTAGAAAACTGCCGCAAACATGTAAAACAATTAATCCCACAAACCTAAAGTCCATAGATAAAAAAAGGAACACCCGCGATGAGTTTCCAGTATTTCAACAAACTTAACTACAGCCTAGCAAATGAAGACACCGGATTCGAAGTAGCCATCGCTCCACGGAACATGAATCACCTATTATCAGTTGCAGGAAGTGGTGGGAGGGTATTGCCTATTGCAGCAAACGGCGCTCAAAAGATAACTTGCGTTGACCTTTCTGCCGAGCAGCTATACCTGACGGAAATGAGGTTTGCAGCTGCAAAAATTTTAGAGCACGAAGACTTTTTAGGTCTCTTAGGTTATACGACTAAAGCTGGAAATGAAATGTCGCGTACAAACCGAAAGAAAGTTTTTAAGAACCTCGACCTTTCTACCGAAGCAAAGAATTTTTTAGAGAAAGCGTATGGATCCATCGACTGGAACGGGTTGATTTACGAGGGTAAATGGGAAAAATCATTTGCTAAACTCGCAAAGATAAACAGCAAAATAACCGGTAAATCTGGCGCTGAAGTCTTTGAATGCACCACTCTAGAAGAGCAGCAAACTTATATGAAAGAAAACTTCCCACAAAAAAAGTGGAAGCTGGTTCTTCTCGCCCTTGGAAACGCTGGGATATTCAACGCACTATTGTACAAAGGCCACTTCCCGAAAAAAAACATCCCCTACTCCCACGTAAACTATTACAAACAGGCTTTTGACCACCTTTTTAGGCATACATTAGCAAGAGAAAATTTTTTCCTCCAAGTGATGTTTTTTGGGAGGATCAAGCACCCAGAAGGCAATCCCGTCGAATGCGATGAAAAATTATTTGCTGACGTGCAAAAAAACCTTCAACAAACGGACATCGAATATGTGCAGGGAAATATTGTTGAAGTAGCTGAAAGACAAACAGCCAAAATAGATTTTTTATCCCTATCGGATGTCCCCTCCTACTTTAGTGGACAGACTGAAAAAAACTTTCTCCACAGGGCCAGCAGCGGCTTAGCAAAGGACTCTTTGACCATTGTTCGAAGCTACCTTCGTATGCCATGGCGGCCAAAAACAAGCGGATTTGAAATGTGTGCCGACCAGTTTCAGGGTGCCTTAGACTGTGAAAAAACCCAAATGTACATTACGGATGTCTACAGAAAAATTTAAGAGAGAATACCCACAAAAAACCAGCGGTGTTACGCGTTTCTAAACTCAGGCTATTATGCATTCAAATGAACCAGTCGCGACACTTATACTAGTAGAGAAGAATCTCAGAGGCAGTTCGACTATCGATTAGGCTTCTGAACACAGATCAACCCTTGAATAATACTAAGCTTTGAAGAACGCAGCGCTTAAAGCTCTAAAGCCGCTTGCGTTACATCAAAAGCCAGCGTTAAGCTGGCTGCCCAATAACGAAACTGGGTAAGGGTGTCATTCATGAAAGCTATTCCTGTCAAAACCATACTTAGAGCTATAGATGAGCTGTTAAAATATCCCAGGAGATTCATTGGAGTTCTTTTTCTTTTTCCGTCTATCGCATTTTCACAAACACCCCTCGAACGCATTGAATTGAACAGCCTTCAAGACTTAATTAAAATCCTTGAGGAGGTCAACCCAAGCAAGCTTAGCTTTAGCCAAGACCCGGCTGAGGTTGCAAAAAGGGTTCACTTGAACCTACTTAAAATACTTGATTCGCAGAAAACTATTTTCACAAAACATGATGTAGGGGAGCTAGCCCTCCTCCAAAAAACTATCGCAGAGGAAATTGCATCTGGACAACCCAAATTTTTCGACCGCTACTTTGAAATTCATTCGCATCGCCTAGATCAGATAAATTCCATAGTTGGCGGATATATAAAACCTGGACACATGATAGACCTAGATGAAGAAGACTTTTTATCGTTAGGTCGGCAGTTCCACCCAGAAAAAGATTTTTCTGAAATTTGGCGAAAACAAACAAAATGGCATGCGTTGAATCACTTATATTACACCCCATCACCTGAGCCAAAAAACATCCCCCAGCTCCTTTTGGAAGGCAAAAAAAAATTTCATGCTAGGGTTAGGCAGATAAAAAGCAGAGTGCAAAAATACACAGCGGAAAAAAGAATGCTGATATTCATCAATGCCTTGATGCAGGCCTATGATCCACACTCTTCTTGGATGTCGAATGATGTTTATCTTAGGTTGCGTACTGAAGTTTTTGGAAGAAATACCAAAGATCCAGCGCAGTCATTTGACTCTGTCAAATCATACCCGGTTGCTCTAAACATAAAGGAACTGGGTAAAAAGGTTGAAGTTGGATACATCTCTATACCAATTTTTTATGGTAAGAATCCAAAAAGCCTACAGGGAGGAAGCGTCACACAAGACGTTCTAAAGGCTATCAAAGGCTTTAAGAAAGAACCAAACTTACTAATCGTTGATTTACGAAACAACTCTGGTGGCTCACTCATGGAAGCAGCGTGTTTGAATAGAGTTTTTCTTGGCGCCAGGAACCTCGGCATAATACTATCCAATACTAAAAACCTTGATTTACACAAAACCAGTGACACTCCAAAAACACAAAGCATTAAATGCAAAGAAAAATATGCGAAAGCTATTGGCCTAAACTTAAAGAACAAAAGGCCTGTCTATAAAGAAAACCTTGTTATACTTACAGATAGCGAGAGTGGTAGCGCTTCTGAGCTTTTCTCTATGACTATGAAGTCTGCGATGCGTGGTTTGTTAATCGGATCCAAAAAAACATACGGAAAAGGCACTGGCCAAACACTACGCGGAGTCAACGTTGGCGGTGAGCTTCACAAGCTTTTTGGAAAAAGCGCAAATAGAGAGTTTGGTCTTAAAACAACTGTGTTTGAATTTTTCTGCCCGAAGGGATCTTCGTGCCAAAAATATGGAGTGGAGCCTCATGTAGTTATTCCTAAGATGCAAAAGCCAATTACCGAAACGATCGAGGAGGAATCTATGTTTGCTTTAGACCCAAAGAAGAGCATTGATAGTACATACAAATCAATGACGGGGTACTTGGACTCCCCACTTGTCGATCAGTTGAAATCGTACTCCCAACAACGGCTGTCCTCATCTAAAGCTTGGAAAAAAAGTAGAGAAGCACTTAGTGAACTAGCCGCAGCTTCTGATTTAAAAGCAGGTATAAAAGTATCTTATACAGAGATTGACAATATAGCGAAGAAGAAAAGCACCCTAATAAGAAACAGACATTACCCAACCTGGCAAAGAGAACGAATACACCCTATGGACAGCCTATTTGAAAGAGAAGCTTTTACCATCGCCGTTCAATACCTGGTACTTACGAAGGGTCCGTAGCAGTGCTGCAAACCTAAACAACGCCGCCCATAAAAGTTGTGGCGACGCTGTACATAACAAACAGTTCGAATGCTAGAGAAACTAAGCGGCAAAGTTGCGTTAAAGCCTCCTGGCTTCTTTCTTGCGATTCTTTTCTAATTTGAGCAAGAGCTGTGTCAAGCTTTCCAGATTTCACTCCAATCGTAATAAAATTGATAGCAGAAAAAGACAGAAACCAGTGCATAGACAAAAGAGTCGGCAGCTCATAGGCACTTCGCATAGACATGCGCATGTGTCCCCAAGACAACTCAGCCATGTGAGAGCCAGTGCATCTGGTTGCCATCTCTATTCCTCGATTTATGGGCATCCCCGCTTCGACTGCATACAGTAGCGAGGACGAAAACCTGTAGGCATAGGATTCAGCAAGGTAGGTTCGGAGCTTTGGAATTTTCGATCCAAACTTTTCTAATGATAGTTTAAATGAGTGAGTAAAAAACCCGGATCTGTATAAATACTTAAGCATAAAATAAGCTAGAACGAGCAAAAACGGTGCTTTCATGGATATTATCAGGTAGGTTTTCACGCTAATCTCACCGAGAATCAAGCGATCTATTGAAGTCAAAAAACAAGCAAGCAGCAGCGTCAGAACAGGCCTTGTCAGCTTCGACTTTAACTGTTCCATTTGACGACCTAAAAGGCTTTCTTCTGTCGATAGATCAGAGAAAACCTTGTCGTAGCTCCCTGTTCTTTCAGCCAAGTAGATCCATTCAGCTTGCCAGCGTGGAATAACTGGATACGCCAAAAAGACATTAGGAAGACTCAAATTATTTTTAAGGCCATGCCTGATATGCTTAAAAAAATTATTTTGCCCAGGGTTTTTGGGCTGCATGAGACCCATGAGCTTTTTATAGTTCAAACCAGCATCAAGAGCCGTAAACATTTTGCGATACAAAATGGATTTGTCTCGGTGGCTTAAAGGAGAGAAAAGATACTCGGTAACCGTCGGCCTATAGGTCGATCTGAGCTTTTGCATAATACCAATCCAAACACTTTGGGTAAACGTCTACAGTATTTTAGCACGATCAGAAGCAACGCATATTGACCTTGGCTACAAAACCACCCATGAAGCCAGCCAATAACTGAGCGTTACCGTCAGTAAAATACCTACGGCATTTAAGATAAAGCCAGCCCGTAGCATCTGGCCAGGTTTGATAGCTCCCGAAGCAAAGACAATCGCATTGGGTGGGGTTGAGATTGGCAAACAAAAGGCCAAACTCGCACAAACGGTTGCAGGCAAAGCCATCAGCGCGGGAGAAAAGCCCATACCTTCACCCATTTTAAGAAGAATTGGTAATGCGACGACTACAAGAGCAACGTTACTCATCACCTCAGTCAACAAAAGAACAACCACAGCACAAAACACCATAAGCCAAAATGGAGTTATTCCTTGCATAGACTTGGCGTAAGTAGCAATCTGCTCGATGATGCCAGCCTTGGACATTTGGCCAGCCAGAGCCATCCCCCCACCGAAAAGCAGGAAGATGTTCCATGGCAAATGGTTGATGTCGCTTTTATCGAGGACTCCGGTGTAGACGCTTTGTTTTTCTTGATTAGCCCGGCTTTTAAAAAAAGGAAAAAACAATACAACTGCTGCAGCCAAAGCAACTATCTCGTCGCGAAGCCCAAGCTCAGGGAAAAGACGCAGAATGAGCCCTTTGAACACCCACAGCATTGCAGCTGCAACAAAAACAAAGAGAGTATATGCCTGAAGACTATCGATCTTGCCTAGACCGCGGTATTTGCTCTGAAGGTACGCTTTGAACTCTTTAGGGATTTGCAGGACAAATGGAAACATCCACCTTAAAACCAAGATCATCGAAATCAAAAACAACACGCCTGCCGGACCTGTGATGGCTATCCACTGGCCAAACCCCACCTCGATGCCGTACATCTCTTGGAGGTAACCCAAAAAAACTACCGTTGGCGGCGTACCTATGGGAGTTAGGGTTCCACCAATATTTGCACTGTAAGCAATCGCCAAATATAAAGGAGTCGCAAACTTTGCTACCTCAGCTGGCCTTGCACCCTTTTGTGCATGTAAAAAGCCAAGAACAGAGCCCACAATTGGAAGCATCAGTACGGTCGTGGCCGTATTGCTGACAAACATGCTTAAAAATGCTGTAACGATGCAAAAGCCAGACAAGATACCTGTGGCTGAAGAGCCGACTTTTACAAGAATAAGAAGGGCAATTCGTTTGTTGAGCCCTGTTTTTTCTAAAGCTCGGCCCAGGACAAAACCTCCTAGGAACAAAAATAAAATAGGTTTACTGTAAGCTAGCGCTACTTCTTTGATTCCACCTACGCCGGACAATGGCAGCACAACCAGAGGCAACAAAGCCGTAACACCCATGGGGACATATTCAGTGATCCACCAAAGGACCAGCCAAGCACAAAAACACAGCGTGAGCCCATAGCTACCCGCCCCTTTTAGCCAAAGCAAAACAAAAATTGCTGGGGGCATAAATGCACAAATATGTTTTAGGTGTTTCATCGATTTCCCATCTAAGAAGCGCATCCATAGAGCTACACCATAGAAAAGCGAAAGAAAACCTACCTCTGGAAATAAAAACCGTAGGTTCGAAAGAAAAAAGCCAAAAATTAACCCCACCTAAACCACTGTTATTACAGCAAATAATAGACACCAAAGGACCTTAAACAGGCAATCTTAGAAACCCTCTATCCAGCGCTTCAATAATTTTATAACCTGCAGGCTAGTATAGATGCGTTTAAAGGCCCTTTCACGGCTAGATACAGTTTAAGAGAGATAGATTATGATTAGCACCTCAGGGGTTTCCCTTTCATTTGGTACAAGAACCCTATTTAAAAATGTGAACGTGAAGTTCCTTCCTGGAAACTGCTACGGTCTTATTGGTGCCAACGGCGCCGGAAAGTCCACATTTCTAAAACTTCTTTCTGGCGAGATTGAGGCCGACAGTGGTGATATTTCAGTTCCTGAAGGGCTTCGCATAGCTGTCCTAAAACAGAATCAATTTGGGTTTGATGAGCATGAGGTTCTCAAAACTGTTTTGATGGGAAACGAGCCGCTCTATAAAATCATGGAAGAAAAAGACGCGATTTATGCCAAACCTGATTTTGATGAAAAAGATGGAATCAAAGCCTCAGAGTTAGAAGCCACCTTCGCAGACATGAACGGTTGGGACGCCGAAAGCCAGGCGGCACAGATGCTAGAGAAACTCGGGATTGTGTCGGACCTACACAACAAAAAAATGAGCGAGCTCGAATCTGGGAAAAAGGTTCGAGTCCTCCTAGCGCAGGCATTGTTTGGTGACCCGGATATCCTTTTACTAGATGAACCAACAAACAACCTTGACTTTGAAGCGATTCACTGGCTTGAAGAATTTCTTTGTAACTTCCACAACACAGTAATTGTTGTATCCCATGATAGGCATTTTTTAGATAAAGTCACGACACACACGGCAGATATCGACTTTGAAGGAATCCAGGTCTACTCTGGAAACTACAGTTTTTGGTATGAAGCTAGCCAGCTTAACCTTAAAATGCGCCATGACCGGAACAAAAAAGCAGAAGACAAGGCTAGTGAACTAAAAGCATTTATCGCAAGGTTCTCCGCTAACGCCTCTAAATCAAAACAGGCTACGTCGAGAAAAAAGATGCTAGACAAACTAAATGTAGAGCAAATCAAACCTTCCACAAGAAAATACCCGCACATGGCTTTTCAGCAAGAGCGGGAAATCGGCAAAGATGTTCTCAAAGCATCTGCGATAAGCGCAAAAGAATCTGAGCTTGCGGCCTTTTCCGGCATGCACCTAGAAGTTAAAAAAGGTGACAGAGTTGCTTTTATTGGCAAAACATCTTTGGCCTCCTCACTTTTGTTTGAAGTATTGGCAGGTGAGAAAGAGCCGGACGAGGGCACCGTTCAATGGGGCGTAACCGCTTCGGTCGGGTACTTCCCAAAAGAGCACGAAGAGTACTTCACCAAAGACCTAAACCTAATTGACTGGCTAAGACAGTACGCCACTAAAAAAGAAGAGTTTGAAGAAGAGTATATCCGTGGTTTTTTAGGGAAAATGCTTTTCAGCGGCCAAGAAGTCCTAAAAAAGACGAGTGTTCTTTCTGGAGGCGAAAAAGTTCGATGCATGCTAGCTAAAATCATGATGAAGCAAGCAAACGTCCTACTGCTAGATGAGCCCACAAACCACTTGGACCTAGAAAGCATCACGGCTCTCAACAAAGGCCTTCTAGCCTACCCCGGCACCGTACTTTTTATAAGCCAAGACCGTGAAATCATCCGTTCTTTGGCAACTCGTGTGGTGGAAGTGTCAAACAAAGGCTACATAGACCGCGAAGTAACCTATGAGGAGTTCATAGAGCGCCCTGATGTGATAGCCGCTCGTGAGCAGCTTTACTAGCTTTTAGCGTCTACGTTAGTCATAAAAGATCAAAAGGCCATTTTTTGACGGTTTTCGTTAAAAATGGCCTTTTTGGATCACTCTCGCCCCATTAAAAAAGCAGCTAAGCTGCCGAGTTGATTAAAAAAAAGAAGAAAACCTCTTTTACCCCCCCTAAGTCCTCCGATTGCGTGAGACATCAGTTATCAAAAAGCACTTTACCGTTGGGGGAAACAACATGCTTAATACAAAAAAACTATTTATCATTCTAGCTACAATGACATTCTCAACCTATGCACTTGCACGCTCATCTATCTCGGCGTTTGCAACACAGGTAATCGAAGCCGAGCTAGTTGACATGATTCGTTATCACCAGGCAGGTGCTTTGGTTAAGCTATCTAAAGCTAATACCGCAACGACACTAGAAGGCCTCGACTATAACATTGCACCGAACAAACAATGCCTGGCAATGATGTCAACCCTTGCCGCTGTAGATCAGCCAGAGAAATCAATTATACTCTACTTTCAACATTCAGGAAATGCGGTATCAGGAAATATAAGTTCAACCACTGGCGCACAGGCAACTTCAAACACTACGTATAGGTCAGTAAAAATCCTATCTTGCATCTTAAAGAACAAATAATATTACTAATATTTAATTCAAAAAAGGTCTTCGGCGGTTGTCAAAGACCTTTTTTATTTGTACTCTTTACGAACTTGCAATGTCATAGACAAAAGCTTTTTTAAGTACGAAGGAGTTCAAAGTGAATACGTCCACCGTTGAGCTATCACTTCCTGCATGGGTAAAAACCCAACTAAACCAATTACCTAAATCCTATAATTCAACAGAAGAGATGATGGAATTGGCCATAGATCTTTCGCGCAAGAATATAGAACACAAGACTGGCGGACCTTTTGGGGCTGCCGTTTTTTCCGAAAGTGGTGAGCTTATATCTGTTGGCGTCAACATTGTCGTCCCCGGAAATTGTTCGCTTGCACACGCCGAAACCATGGCAATTATGCTTGCACAAAAAAACCTAGAAACATTTGATTTAGCCTCTCGCGGGCTAAAAAAAATGACTTTAGCAACCTCTGCTCAGCCTTGCATTCAATGCTTTGGGAGCATTTGGTGGTCCGGAATATCCAAGCTTATTTACGGAGCCAATGCAGACGAGGTTATAGAGCTTACCGGTTTCGAAGAAGGGCCGCTTCCAGATCAATGGCAAAACAAGCTAGCTAACCGGCACAAAGATTGTGGCCTTCCAGAGGTCGAGGTCGTAGAACATGTTATGTCAAAAAAAGCTTGTGAAGTGTTAGCCCAGTATAAAAACTCAGGCGGGCAGATTTATAATGCAGGTTCTAACTGACTGCCTGCAAAATGACTAGCTCTACTTAAATGCGTTAGAACCGGTAATTTTCATACCTACCACTAGTTTGTGAATCTCGCTTGTGCCTTCGTAGGTTTTTACGGTTTCCAGGTTGCAAGCGTGACGCATGACCTTCGACTCGGCCAATACCCCAATGCCACCCATTATTTCTCTTGCAGACCTTGCAGCTTGCAGCGCAGCTTCAACGTTGTTTTGCTTTCCCAGACTTACCTGATAAGGTTGCAGCTCTCCTGCAGTCTTTAGTTTTGTGAGCTGCACGGCTAAAAGCTGCGCGCTGCTGAGGCCACGGACCATCTGATATATTTTATCTTGGGTCAGCTGAAACGAAGCCAGCGGCTTTTCAAACAAAATACGAGACTTAGAAAACTCAACTGCAGCCTCGATGCAGTCTTCCATAGCACCCAAAACCCCCCAAGATATTCCAAGCCTAGCACGGTTAAGACATGCTAAAGCTTTGCCAAGGCTTGAGGCTCCAGGTAAAAAATCTGACTCAGCCACTTCTACATCCTGAAAAACAACCTCAGCAGACTTAGATACCCGCAGGGAAAGCTTATTTTCAATAGGTTTTACAACCACGCCGGGTGCACGAGCAGAGACAAGTAACCCCTGAATCTTTCCTTTAAACTTGGCCCATACGACCATGACATCAGCTAACGTTCCATTTGTAACCCAAAACTTATGACCGCCAAGTAGAAGCTTTCCAGACTTTTCTGTGACTATGGTCAGCATATTTGCTGGATCAGAACCACCCTGTGGCTCGGTAAGAGCAAAAGAACCAATAGATTCGCCGGAGATAAGGCCAGGCAGCCACCTTTTTTTTTGTTCAGAAGAGCCGTACGACGAAATAGCGTTACCGGCCAATGCACACTGCACCGAAACAAAGCTGCGAAGACCAGAATCAACACGTTCTAGCTCGCGAAAAATTTGACCTTCTAGCACCGGATCATCACCAGTTAAGACTTGCTCTAAAACACCCAGCCCGCCTAAACCCTTTGCAAACTCCCCCGGAAACTCTCCGGCCTCGTAAAGGCCTGCTATGCGCTTAGAGAATCCTTCTTCTAGGAATGCCCTTAGTTTTTCCACGAGGGGATAGCGGTCAACTGATAACTCAGGGAGTGCTAAAATATTCTGTGGTCTATACATGAAAGGTCTTTCGCTCTTTTTCTATGTGATCTACGCCATACTTTTTACCTTTTCCTGCCCCCGGACAAACCTGGCAGGTTTCTTTCCAGTCCCGCGGAGTTCGAAGGTTTGAATCCCAAAACGGCCAAGTCCTGCACTGCCGAGGGCGTGCTTCGTAAACTTGGCATTTTCTTGTTTTTGAATCAAAGAGGACACAAGCTCCATCTTTTTTATATTCTTTAAGACTTTTGCGAATTCCAACTTGCCGCACATACTTTTTTTCAAAAGCAGCCACGGAGGTCGCACCTGATACAGAAGTCATCTGCTCAATCTCTTCTTTATTTACCCAAACATAGCCTTCTCCACCCGTGCAGCAATCACCACAGGCTGAACACTCGAATTTCAATCCATCTTTGTACCATTTTTCAGGTGGGTTTTGAGTCTTTGAGCTTGGCATGTTTCTCCATTTCCAGTGTTATATCAGTAGCATGCCATCCTAACCCAGCTGGCCAAAGAAACCGAGAAGAAAACAGGTCTTTTAAGGGGGCAAAATTGTTAAGGCTTTTAGCATGGTGGGTCTATGGTCAGATGTTGGACCTTGTAAAGCTATGGATATCCAAAGGTATGCCTTCCCCAGCTTGTTTAAAAAAAGAAGAGCACTATTTTGCGTTTGGAGCAAACCTATCTTCAGAAATTCTTCACAAAAGAAGAATGAACCCGATCCGTTCTGAAGCGTTTGCTTTGGACAATCATGTCTTGGAGTTCACGCAAGCTGGTCCATACGAGGGGTCTGCCTTTGCTACGGTTCGCAGCAAACAAGGCTCGTGTGTATATGGACAGATTATGACCCTACAAAAAATCGATATGCTACGTATGCACTTTTTTGAGGTAGTTCCTTTTCTTCGCAAACACCGCGTAATTTTTTTCGAGCAAAAAGAAAAGAAAGCACAATTCTATCAAGCTACAACAGAAACCCCCGGCTTAAACCCGACAAGGGTCTACCTTGATATTATCCATTCGCACGCCGCAGAAAACCCTCTAGCTACACCAGAGTACGTTAAGAATTTAGCGAACCAACCTGTTTCTACGAGTACGAAGTTTGCCAAAGACATGTATTTTGCAATAGACTACAGAAGCACACACGGCCTCTTACAGTATACACTACGTATATACGATCAGTTAATTGCTCGCTTGTTCAAAATTTTAGTAAACTTACACACTTTTAGGCACTTCATCTAGCCTGAAAACCCATCAGGATGCGACCTATGCCAATTCCAGGCGGTCGCAATAATGCTTTCAATGTCAATATATCTCGGTTCCCAGCCTAAAAATTCTTTTGCAAAACTGTTGTCAGCAACTAAAATAGCTGGGTCACCTTCTCGCCTAGCACAAGCGGCCGAGGGTATTGGGTGACCTGTGACTTTACGGCAAGCTTCAACAACTTGATTCACACTAAAGCCAAAGCCAGAACCAAGGTTTACAGCTTTTTTCACGCCAGGAACAATCAGCTTCATAGCTCTAAAATGCGCGTCAGCTAAATCATCGACATGAACAAAATCTCGGATGCACGTACCATCTACTGTAGGCCAATCATCTCCAAAAACCTGAATCTTCTCTCTCTGCTGCAGAGCAACCTGTAAAACCAATGGTATCAGGTGTGTTTCTGGATCATGATCCTCTCCAATACCTCCGTCAGGGCTAGCTCCTGCGGCATTAAAATAGCGCAGGCAAATAGCACCAAAGTTATGAGCTTTACAAAAGTCTTCGAGCATTGATTCGACTACATACTTGCTAAAACCATAAGGGTTAATCGGTGCAATAGGCGTACTTTCTTCGATACGATCTTTTTGTGGAATACCATAGACAGCACAAGTACTAGAGAAAACAATTTTTTTAACCCCAGCACGCAGCATCGCCTTAAATAGACAAAGACTTCCATAAACATTATTTTGATAATATTTTTCCGGACTTTTGACAGACTCTCTAACTAAAGAACTTGCTGCAAAGTGCATAACTAGGTCAACCTTGTGATCTCGCATCACTTGTTCCACTTTTTGATCGTCAGCAATATCACAGACAACCAGCTCCACACCTGGAATAGCTTCAGCATTTCCTGTTACGAGGCTATCCAAAACAATGATTTTATTTTTTGAGCCAGATTCTTTGTTCTGTTTTTGTAAGTAGCGAACCATATGAGAGCCAACATAGCCAGCTCCACCAGCAACTAAAATATTCATCTAAGCTTTCCTTTATTTACTTTACAGGCTACAGCTACTCTGCCCTACAACCGCAACAAAGCAAGCCATTCCATGACTATATCTTCTATAGCAAAGGTTTGCGGGCTTATCTTTGGCCTGCCTTGTTTGATCCAACCTTCCAAACGACATACAAAACCATCTGTCGTAGCGGGGCTAACTATCTGGCCCTCAGGGTTCGAGAGAATCTCTCTGGCTGCTCCAAGATCTGCACACAACACGGGTGTCCCAAGGGTGTTCGCTTCTGCATAAACCAAGCCAAAAGTTTCGGCAAATTTAGTTTGCGGGTAAAAAACACAAAAAGCAGACGCCACGTGGCTATATAGATCTTTTTTACTCAACGCCCCCAACGAAACAACCCCGGCCGGCAAGCCATGCTCAGAGTCAATATAGCCAGGATTTGCAATATATAAATTTGCGTTTGCAATCTTCTCTTTCACTGCCTGAAAAACTTCTAAAACCTGGTCTAAACCTTTGTGAGGCGAGCTAAAAAAAACAAGCTTCAACTCTTCTTTTATAGGTACTGGTTCACTTAAACCATCATATTCATCTACACAGATCGAATTGTGTATGGACTCTACTTTTAGTTTACCGAAAAAAGTATCTAACAGTGCACTTGATCCTGTAGCTGTAATTTGTTTTGCATGAGTTTTACTAACGCCAAGCACAGTCCAATTTCGGAGCGTATAACGTGAAAGCAGCAAACTTGAATGCACGAATTCATGCAGCCAATAAAACTTTTTTGCTTTAGGAAACAGGCTATTAATTTTAGAAAGCCACCTACGCTTGCGAATAAGCACCGCGTAGGTTGGACTTTGAGCGCTCTTCAACGCTGAAAGAGGTTTATAGGTAAGGTTGAACGGGTCTGTATGCTCGACGGTTCTGTTTTTTTGAAACAAGGTAACTTCTATACCTTTTTCACTCAAAGCTTTCGCCACCCTAAGAGTCGATGCCTCAGTGCCAGCAATTGCCTCCTTCTTGAGATCGGAAAAATCAAACGCTCGCGGGCAAGTTGGATCGATAAAGTAAAGACTATTGTGCTTAGTCACGAGGAGATACTCCCGAACCTTCTTTTTGCCAGACTTCCTCAGAAGTTTCATAGTTTCTACCCAAATCTGTGTTCTGGATAGAGGAGAAATCATCTTTGGCAAAAACCGGGTGAGGAATCCACTCTTGTATAAAAGGAAAACTCTTTCGATTCATATACTCATCTGCGGGAGCAATACCATTATCATGAGCAAAATCGATCAGCTTTTTGGCTCCATCCGGACTAACAAGATATCCATGGGTTCCGAGCAACTTTTTTGTCGACAGCGGATATATCCCACTTAGACCTCTATCGACTCTGTCTTTGCCCCAACTAGGCTTACCTACGTTCATCACACTATCAAAAAGCACATCGGGTATGGCTGCGCTAAGTATAGCATCATGCTCCAAAACCAAGATGGCTTCGCCTAGCTCTATAGATTTTTTCCAAAGCCGGTAGTGAGACAAAAAACACCCCCAAACGGCATCGATATCACTTTTGATTTTTTTCTTCCAAGTCCACTGCAACCCAAACTCGGAAAGCCTCTTGCCGGCCTCCACTTTGGTTGTAGCTTCAAATATTTTTACGTCGACTCCAAACTTTTTAGCCGAGTCTACGCACCGCTTGGCAGCCTCTACAGATTGAGGCAAAGACAATACCGTGATGCAATAAGCCTTACCCCCAAACTTCCAACGATTTTCAAACGTCGGCTTCTGGCGAAAGCAGTCTTGCAGAAAGTATTTTAATTTTTGTAAAAAAATGACCTGTGGCCCCCAAAAGACTAGACACTATTTTTGAACCTGAGCTCAAGCGTCTTCAAGATAGCCCAAATCTTCAGTTTTGATCAACCCTTGGAGCCCAATCCAAAACAAACCCTAGATCAGGCTCAAATTCAACCATCCAACTGCGGTCGTATAGAGGGTGAGATCGAATAGATAAGCGCAACTGCTCCATGCCTCTTTGATAGCTTTTACCCGGACTCTGACGCGAAACACCTAGCAGCTTACCGATTTCACCAAAAGAAAGGCCTTCTATCAAGTGCATATCGATGATTCTTTTAGTCCTAGGCTCTAGCTTTTCAAACGCTGTATCCAAGACAATACCTAAATGCTCTATGTCGTTTTTTTTAATAGAAGACTGCAGAGGGGTAGGGTCTCTTCTTTCAGCAATAGATTTAACCAGTTTCCACCGCCTGGATTTACTGGTTCCATGCACAGACAGTAAGTGAATTGGATCCTCGTTCACCCTAATATTCGAATTCCTTTTTTTGTCTCTCCAGTACTGTGCGCTTTTTGCCTCTAGAATCTTTCGAAAATAATTTACCAGGCGCCCGTGTCCATCAAGGTCAATCTTGCGAGCGTTGATTTTTTCATGCATAGCTACAACAGCTTCTTGCACTATATCCAAGAGGTCTTGCTGCTGGACTCCGTTGTTGGCTCCAACCTTATGAATCAGCCTAAAACCTAGGCCGTACATGACTTTATAGAAATAATCTTCATTCTTTTTATTTCCGCCGGTAATTTCTTTTGCGACGGTGCGCAGTTTTAGATCCAAAGCATCACGCGCTTCAGCAGTTGGCTCGTAGAAGATACCTATATGGTCAACACCGACCTTCTTTGCCAAAGAAATGCAACCTTCTTTAAGCAGTGGTTTGATCTCTGGTCTACCTATAGAAAAAGCTATGCTGCTGATTGAGACACACAGCAAAATAATAAGTTTCAAAATAAACACCTTTTTTTCTCTAAGGCATTCTATCACGAGGCAACGCAAAGTGAGGCAATGGCCCTAAGCGATTCTACAGAATTTCCAGTATGTCTTCTGGAGGCCTGCCTACTATGGCTTTTCCATTATGCTGCAAAATAGGCCGCTCCAGCAATATTGGGTGCTTGTGTACAGCCTGCACAAGAGCTTTTTTTGATGTATCGGAACTTAGTCCCAGCTCTTTACAAATAGCTTCCTTTTTTCGCATAAAACCCCAGGGTGTATCTTCGCCCAGCTGCTTACATAGCTGTTCAATCGAGCGTATACTCAGCCCTTCTTTTAGATAAGCGTACACCTCAAACGGAACACCTGATTCTTCTAAAATCTTTAGAGCCTGACGGCTTTTGGAACACCGAGGGTTATGAAACAGCTTGGTTGGCATAAAAACTTTCTCCCATTTTCTAAACAAAAAGCTTAGAGCTGAAAATCCTAGCCGAAGAAACACCATTCATCAACATTCGGCGGCATATACCGGCTATTTCGACTCACTGGGCGCGAGATAACGAAATTCTGTTTTAGATTGCAGTGTTTTATCTTTTGCCGGAATGGCAGAACCAAACCCTACTGAGCTAAGCTGACCGGGTGCCACACCGTTTTCTATAAGAAGCTTTTTGATGTGGCTTGCTAAAGCGCGTGATTTGACTTGATTAGCAGGCAGGTCTGGTTCGGTATAAACGTGGCTTCGGACCTGGAAACTTCCTTCTTTTTTTTGCAGCATAAGCTCTGCAATGCTCTTAAAAAAAGCCTGGTCTTTATCCATGCTTAATACATCTTCTGGAGTTATACTCAAGGCCGTACTCAAAACGGCTTTGTCTGGACTTGATATCATTTTGCTAAAAACTTCGGCGGCTGAAGCAGCTTGAACTGCTACAGGCGGGTTCCTTAGCGTGGAAACAACAGCAGGGGCGGTCGCAGCAGGAGCACCTTTGCTATCGACTTTTTCAGAAGCCATCTTGTCCGGCTCTGGCTTGCTATGGCCGGAGATTTTGTTTTTTTGAGCCTCTACACTTTTAAGAGTCAGCGGAGCATTGCTACCCTTTTTGTAGCCTGGCTTTATTAAAGAACAAACCCTAGGCCAAGCTAAATAGCCTACGACTACCAAACCAGCTACCGCTAAAAAAGGCACCAGCAAAGAGCTCTTCTTTGGGGCTGCCGCCGCCGTCCCTAGCAGGGATTTTTGCTGTTCCAGCAGATTGCGAACCGCTTGCTTAGGCTGCGCAGAAGCGTCTCCCCACTTACGCAGGGCTGATAAAGTATAGATTGTGGCAAGGCCAAGGTTAGACGTAGCCTTTTCTGGAGTGCAGGCCAGCTTAGAAGAAACATTTGCTACCATCGAGGCACAGGCGGTGCCAAAAACCTCTGCAAACAGACCAGTGCCTTTTTCGCACAACATAGGCATTTTACTGCGAATCACCTGTGGAGCTAAGTCCAATACCATACTCGGATCCACCACCTCATTGTCGGCCAACTTAATCCATATATCACCTGGCTTAGGCCTACCCACGAGGTCCCTGAGAACCACCGCAACACTTACGAAAAAACTCTCTTCGGTTTTGGCGGGCGAATCCCCCAGAAACTCTGCAATAGCTGTCAATCCGTTGGTACCTAGTGTCTTTTGCAATACTTCAAGTAAATGAACGCGCAATGGAATATTCCTCTTTGAATGTGAGCTAAGAATCATAGCTTATCATGACTTGAACCACTTGCAGACAAACGGCTCTAATGCAAGAATATCAGGGCACTGAGGAGGTTCGTATGCGAGGATTGTTTTGGTTTTGCTTTGTGGTCTATCTACTATGTGTTGGTTTGAGCGCTTCTACACAGTTATGGTGGGCTCTAGGGTTCCTAGCGTTTTTAGCTCCAATCTTTGCTTTAGGTGTACGCGACGCTCTACAGAATAAGCACGCAATCCTTAAGAACTTTCCAGTCCTAGGGCACGCAAGGTATTTATTTGAACTCATCAGACCTGAAATCCACCAGTACTTTGTCGAAAGCAATCACGACGGGGTTCCTTTTTCTAGAGAACAACGAAGCGTCGTTTATCAGCGTGCAAAAAAAACACTCGACACCCTACCGTTTGGAACACAGCTGCCGGTATATCGAGCTGGGTACGAGTGGTTAAACCACTCCATCGCCCCGGTCCACCTAGAGCCTGACACGCATTTTCGCGTTGAGATTGGCGGGAAACAATCGTCTAAACCTTACCAGGCAAGTCTGCTAAATATTGGCGCTATGTCTTTTGGCTCGCTCAGCAAACCTGCCATCGAAGCTCTAAATATTGGGGCGAAAATAGCTGGTTTTGCTCACAACACTGGAGAAGGCGGTATCAGCCCTTATCATAAGAAGGGTGGTGACCTAATCTACCAGCTAGGGACTGGCTACTTTGGTGCACGCGCAGAAGATGGTGGTTTTGACCTCAAAAAGTTTGAAAAAACAGTCGATGGCACACAAACAAAAATGATTGAAATAAAGCTGAGTCAAGGTGCGAAGCCTGGTCATGGTGGGATCCTACCGGCAGGCAAAGTAACTGCAGAAATCGCAGATATCCGCGGAGTTCCCATGGGCAAAGATGTGCTTTCGCCACCTTACCATAAGGCTTTTAAAGACCCGGCTGGACTTTTGAACTTTATTGCAAGCGTCCGCGAAGCTGCTGGCGGAGTTCCTACTGGTTTCAAAATATGCATAGGTCAACGCAGTCAGTTCTTGTCTATTTGCAAACAGATGCGCAGCTCAGGAATTTACCCTGACTTTATAACTGTAGATGGCGGCGAAGGTGGGACTGGCGCAGCTCCCCTTGAGTTTTCTAACCGGATTGGTTCTCCGTTGGTCGAGGGCCTTTGTTTTGTTGATAATGCACTAAAAGGGTTTAATCTACGAAAAGATATAAAGATCATCGCAAGCTCTCGCATACTAACAGGCTTTGACGTTATCAAGGCCTTAGCCCTTGGAGCAGACCTTGTTTATTCTGCCCGTGGCATGATGCTTGCTTTAGGTTGCATCCAAGCCTTGAAGTGCAACTCAAACCACTGCCCCACGGGCGTAGCTTCGCAAGACCCAAAACTCTACGGAGGGCTTGTAGCAAGTGACAAAGCTGCAAGAGTTGCAAACTATCACAAAGAAACCATGCATAGCGTCGTAGAGATGCTCGGCGCAATGGGAATTCAAGACCCAGACGATCTGCGTCCGCACCATATCCGCAAAAGAATTTCAGAACACGAAACCAGAACCTATGCAGAGCTGTATCCGGGGCTAAACGCTGGCGATTTACTCACAGAGTCTATCCCTCAAGAGTTTGTAACCTCTATGCAACTTTCAGGCGATGGTAGCAGGTTCTAAGGCTTGATCTCAACTGCAACGCCACCCATGAACTGTTGTTTTTTGGTATTGCTTAGCTCTTCGGAAATTTGACCTCCGCCCCACTGTTCTATCTCTACCTTGGTTTTGGTCCAAGCTTGGATTTGATAGCGAAGAAAAAACCGAACACTCGATAGCCAGGTAACTCTACTAGAAGCTTTGCCACCTTTTTGTTTTAAGTCAGTTAAAGGAAAAAGGTATCCAACCCCTACGTACGGTTCAAAAGAACGCACACTAGCAGATAAATTCTTAGGGTCAGACAAGTTCAAGCTTATGATTGCCGGTGACTCTAACTGTGTCTCCGTAACCCATTCTGCCAAAGCATAGCGTACGCCCAGGTCCAAATAAAGTGACTTGTTTGGTAAAGACCACAAAAGCCCGACCTCACCGCCTATCCCCCTGTTTTCTACTTCAAAACTCGCACCAGAAGAGCCTGTCTCCCAGACCTGTTCACACGGGCAAATACTATAGGTAAAAGCTGTATTTAAAAACAAAGCCTGCGAAAGCTGGAACTTGTATCCGGTACTTAACCCACCAAAACCACCATTCACAGGTGCTTCAATACTTTCGCCAGGAAACGCTGCATCTAAATCTGCCGTTTCTATTCCGCTATACAGGCCAAAGTGAAAGGATGCGCTAGCAACCGAAGAAAACCAGACACATAAGACCACCGACAAGCACAGGCACCTAAGCATCGTCCGACTTCTTTTTTTGAATCATGTAAAGAATCCAAATGGAAATCTCAAACATAAGGTACAAAGGAACGGCCATGGCAATTTGAGTCAAAGGCTCTGGCGGGGTCAACAATGCCGCCACCACAAATATAAATACGACCGTGGCCGAACGGTAGCGCGCAAGTGTTTCGGCTCGAAACAAACCAAGCATACCAAGCAATATGATCAGAACCGGAGTTTCAAACACTAAGCCAAAGCCTAAAACCGTTGGGATTAGAATAGAAAGGTAGTCTTTGATTGTGATGATGGGCGTGGCTACTTCTGCACCGTACTGAATCAAATACGCCATCCCCATGGGCAAAACATAAAAGAAACAAAAAGAAGTCCCTAGCCAAAAAAGAACGATGGAAGCAATAGCAAAAGGAACTACAAGCTTGCGCTCTTTTTCGTACAAAGCAGGTTTTACAAATGCCCATATCTGCCAAATCCAATATGGAGCTGCCAAAAAAAATGAAACAAGAACACAAACCTTGATCGACACCATAAAAACATCGAACGGGCCGGTAAAGTGCAAGTTTACGGGGCTATCGCCCAAACTGTTTACAAGAGGTATTTGTGCCAGTTCAAGCAGCTGCGGTGCAAACGGTATAGCTATACAAAGAAGAACAAAGACAAATATAAACGATCGCAGAAGTCTTTGCCGTAGCTCACCTAGGTGGCCTGCTAAAGACATCCACTTTTCGTTTTCTGGGTGCTCTTGCTCGCCGTACTGATCGTGTTCGTGTTCTTCATGATCCATACTTTTACTCTACCCTTTCAATGTGCTTCCAGCCAGTTTTTACCTGTACCAGCATCTACGGACAAAGGCACATCTAACTCAAAGACGGTCTGCATCGAATCTACGGTCAGCTGCCTAACATCTTCCAGCTCTTTTTCGTCTACTTCCAAGACAAGCTCATCGTGCACCTGAAGAACCAGCTTTGATTTAAACTCGCCGCGTCTCAGTTTTTGATCCAAACGAATCATTGCTATTTTTATAAGATCGGCTGCACTACCTTGAACAGGAGTGTTCACCGCTACGTTTTCGGCAGCCGAGACTAGCATCGGTGAATCGCTGTGGAGGTTTGGAACAGGGCGGATACGGCCCAAAAGCGTTTTTGCATAACCACAGGTTTTGGCGCTCTCAATAGTTGAATCAAGGTAGCCTCTAACCTTTGGAAAGGTTTCAAAGTAGCGCGCAATAAAGTCTTTTGCCTCAACCATAGTAACCCCAGTCTGTTGCGCCAACCGAACTGGACCCATCCCGTACATAATCCCAAAGTTGATGGCCTTGGCCTGACTTCGCTGCTCGCTAGACACCTCTGAGACCTCTACACCAAACACCTTGGCTGCAGTACTTGCGTGGATATCTTCGCCATCTTTAAATGCTTGGATCAACACCGGGTCGCCCGACATATGGGCCAATAGCCGAAGCTCCATCTGCGAATAATCGGCAGAAAGAAGCACGCTGCCCTTGGTTTGACTTGTAAAGGCTTCGCGGACGCGGCGCCCAAGAGCCGTCCTAATGGGAATGTTTTGTAGGTTTGGATTCTGCGAGCTAAGGCGCCCTGTTGATGTACCCGTCTGTAAAAAACTAGTATGCACCCGGCCAGATCCCTCATGCACAAGATTTGGCAAAGCATCTACATAGGTGTTTCGCAGCTTTTGGACGCCCCGGTATTCTAAAATAGATGCCGGCAAAGGATGCGCACTCAACTTTTCTAGGACGCTAGCGTTTGTACTAAAACCGGTTTTTGTTTTTTTAAGGCGCCTTATCCCAAGCTGCTCGTGGACCTTTAAATCCTCAAAGAGGACTACTTGTAGTTGCTTGGGGCTTTGGATATTAAACTCACGCCCTGCTTCTTTGTAAATTTTTTGCTCGAGCTTCTCGGCTGTAGCTGCCAGCTCTTCTGAAAACTTGGCCAGTGAAGCTTTTTCAACATACATGCCCGTCTGCTCCATACGCGCTAAAACCATGGCCATCGGCTTTTCGATTTGCTCGTATAAAACATCCACATCTTTTTCTTTTAGCTCTGGCTTAAGCTGTTCAAACAGTCTTAGCGTATAGTCGGCATCTTCGGCAGCGTAGGCAGCTACCTCCTCTATCGGGCATTCGATTAGCGGAGTCTTCTTTTTGGGACCCATCAAAGCTTCGAGTGGCATCATTTCGTAGCCAAGCCGCTCTTTGACCAGTGTATCTAGCTTAAAGCTTCTGGCCGTCGGGTCGATGACATAAGCTGCCAGCATGGAACACTCGAAATTTTGCAGGTCAGGCATTCCGATATTCCAAAGCATTTGCTGATCAAACTTAGCGTTGTGCATGACCTTGCGCGATAAGTTGTCCGTAAAATGTTTTTTAATAGCTTCTTTTGCTTTTTCTATATTTAGCCGGCCAGAGTGAGCAGGGTGTAGAGGTACATACCAGCCCTTATGGCTTTTGCAATCTTCTTCGTTCTCGGAAGAATCCTCGGCAACCCCAAAGCTGATCCCAATCGGTTTTGCATCTAAGCAATGCAGGCCGTCCGTCTCTGTGTCTAAGGCATACAAAGGAGATTTATCTAAAATCTTTAAAAGAGTGTCGAGCTCTTTGAGGGTTTTTATAGTTGTGTAGTCGCCGCGCGCGCGTTCTTCAGCAGGAAATAGTCCCAACGATAAGTCGGCCGGGGCTTTATCTGTATCGACTGCATCACCTGCATTATCCGCGGCTTTTTTTGCGCTTTTTATGTTTTTCACATCTGTTTTTTCATTCGCCGCAGCATCGCCAGTTGAGCCGTACTTTTCCTGCAGACCCTCTATCCGTGTGGCCATGGATTTAAACTCCATCTCATGGGCAAACATGAGCAGGTCCGGATTAGTCAGCTTATCTAAAGAGTAGCTACATTCTTCCCTGCCAAAACCAAGGTCCATATCTGTTTTGATCGTCACAAGCTCTTTGGACAAATAAGCTTTATCGCGGTTTTCACTTAAAGAATTGTTTTGGCGTTTGTTTTTGATCTCTGCAAGGTTGTCGTAAACACCGTCGAGGTCACCATAGGCACCAATAAGCTTTGCTGCACCTTTTTCGCCAATACCCGGCACACCCGGAACGTTGTCAGAGCTATCTCCCATCAACGCCAACACGTCTATGACCTGATCAGGGCGGCAAGAAAACTTTTCAAATACTTCTATTTCATCTATTTTTTTAGGGGCTGCTGCTTTTTTGGGGGCAAGCATAAAGACCTTATCTGAAATCAGCTGCATAAAGTCTTTGTCGCCCGAAACGATGTAGCAGTGATGGCCGTCATCAACAAACTGCCTTGCCACACTTCCAATAATGTCATCTGCTTCAAAGCCAGCTTGGTGTACAAGTTTGCCGCCTAGTTTTTCGAGCATGTCGTAAAGAAGTTCGATTTGTGCAGCTAAGTCCTCTGGCATTGCACTGCGGTTTGCTTTGTAGTCAGGGTACATATGGTGCCTAAACGTAGGCTCTTTGCGGTCGCTTGCAAAAATTAAATAATCAGGCTTTTCTCTCTCGATAAGGTGCAGCATAAAACTAAGGCTGCCGTAAATTGCAGAGGTTGGCTGCCCGGTGCTGGTCGCCAAAGGTCTTGCACCAAAACCATGAAAGTTTCGGAAAGCCATCGCCATCACGTCGACAATAAATATTCGCTTTGCTGCACTCGCCATTTTATTTAAACTCCCTTACCCGAAGCTTTGCTTGTCGGTTTCTGCCTATTAATTAAGCCATCCAAGAAAACACTAGATCTGCTGCGCACAGATCGGCCTAACCCAGAGGCTGAAAGACTACCGGAACTTGAACTCCACGCCAAGAAATAGGATAATTTCGCGACCTCAATGAAGAGGCTTCAACTTGAGAGTACAAAGGATAACAATCCATGACACTTGCAGATGGACGCAAAGCGCATATTGAAATCGACGGTAAAAGAATTGACCTCCCCGTACACGTGGGCTCCGAAGGAGAGACGGCGGTCGATATTGCAAAGCTACGGGCTACAAGCGATACCATTGCCCTAGATTATGGGTTTGGAAATACTGGCTCTTGCAAAAGTGCCATCACCTTTATTGATGGTGAAAAAGGTATCCTTCGCTACCGAGGTATCCCGATTGAAGAAATTGCAAATAAGTCTACGTTTGTCGAAACTTCCTATCTTTTGATCTACGGCCATTTGCCGACAAAAACCGAGCTAGAAAACTTTAGTGACATGCTGACGCGGCACTCTTTGATCCATATGGATATGCTGCGTTTTTTCGACGGTTACCCGTCTACGGCCCACCCTATGGGTATTTTATCTTCGATGGTCACCTCTCTTTCGAGCTATTACCCGGACTTTTTAGAACCTACCGATATGAATCAGGTGAACGAGCTGATCCCCAGGGTACTCAGTAAAATTCGCACCATTGCTGCCTATTCCTACAAGAAAAGCATCGGTCAGCCAGTTATTTACCCTCGAAATGATCTTAGCTACTGTGCGAACTTTCTGCATATGATGTTTGCTGTACCTAGTGAGCCCTATGAAATTGATGAAGATGTAGTCAAGACGGTGAATCAGCTTTTGATTCTTCATGCAGACCACGAGCAAAACTGCTCTACCTCAACTGTAAGGCTTATTGGCTCTAGCCATGCCAACATGTTCGCTTCTATCGCAGGGGGCATCTGTGCGCTTTGGGGCCCAAGACACGGCGGCGCCAACCAGGCTGTGATCGAGATGCTTCGCGAGATCCACAACAACGGTGGCGACGTAAAAAAAGCAATTCAACTAGCCAAGGACAAAGACTCTGCGTTTAGGTTGATGGGTTTTGGGCACCGCGTTTACAAAAACTACGACCCAAGAGCCAAAGTAATCAAAAGCTCTTGTGACAAGCTTCTTGCCAAAAAAGGCATCGACGATCCACTTTTAGATATTGCTAAAAGACTCGAAGAAGAGGCACTCAAAGACCCTTACTTTCAAGACAGAAAACTTTATCCAAACGTCGACTTCTATAGCGGTGTGATTTACAAAGCTCTGCAGATCCCGACCGATATGTTTACGGTTATGTTTGCACTAGGAAGGCTTCCGGGATGGATCGCACATTGGGTAGAAATGCACCAAGATCCACAGTCTAAGATCGGTCGTCCACGCCAGGTATATACGGGACCAACAGAAACTCCGTACATACCTATCGAGCAAAGATAACTATAAAGTAAAGATAAAACTGCTATGGCAAAACGTTATTGGCTTATGAAAACCGAACCCAGCACGTGGTCTATCCAAGACTTTGCGAAAGCAAAAGGACAGACCACGCACTGGGAAGGTGTTCGTAACTACCAGGCCAGAAACTTTATGCGCGACGACTTCAAAGTCGGTGACGGGGTGCTCATCTATCATTCCAACGCAAACCCGGCTGGGATTGCAGGCGTTGGGACCATTGTCAAAGAAGGTTACCCAGACCATTTTTCTTGGGATAAACGCAATAAATACTACGACCCAAAATCCAGCAAAGAAAATCCTCGTTGGTTTATGGTCGACGTGCAGGCTACGCACGAACTTGGCAGCTTCATCAGTCTTGCTGAGCTTAAAGAACACCCTGAGCTATCCAATATGCTCGTGTGTAAGCGCGGCCAAAGGCTTAGCATTCAACCAGTTGAAAAAGAGCACTTTGCTCTGGTCAAAAAAGTCGGGAAGCCAAAAAAAATCTGATCTATGGAAAAAAGTTAGGAAAATCACCTAACTCTAGAATCTTTTACTTAAAGACCTATCTTTAAACCAACTCCCCACTGCAAAGAGCGGTTTTTCTGCTTTTCAATAGTCCAATCTAAACCTTGGTTTTCGACGCTAACCAGAGGGGTTCCAGCTCCGGCAGTCTGCGAGGCTGAATCAAAGGATACCGACTTTTGGCTCTCAGAAGAGATGGAATAACCGACGGAAGCTTCTATTTGCACGCGGCCAATTTGGTAAGCCGCTGTGAGCTCCGGGCGATACTCTTGGCTCCAGCTAGCTTTGGCATCTGCCTCAGAGCTAAAGCTAGCGTCGCCTTCGGAAACAAATAGTGCTGCGCTATGTTGAAGCCTCGACAAAGAAACCCCCATGCCTGGGTTCAGACTGAAACTTCCCATTGTAAAAGGAACAAACACAGCTAGTGATGCACGTGGGCCCTGGCTGCGAAAGTTTAGGGTATTCGTTTCCTCGATGGACTGTGAAAAGTCTTCGCGATTTTGCTGCCAGCCAAGACCGGTTTGGATCCAAACTCCGTCGATTAATCTAGAGTTTCCCAGCTTTGTAGCTCTAAAACTATAGTGAGCTTCTGCATGAAGTTTTGATTTATCTTTGGCTTGTAAGATCAAGCTATCAGAAGGCTGCGCAGAGTCTAGCTGCGAAGAGGTGAATTCACCTGGGCTAACAGGCCCTCGCGTGGTTAGCACACTTCGGCTTAAATTCGATGGGGCAAAACCTGAGGCGTGATGGGTCGAGCTAGTATCTGAATCTGCAGCACTTCCAGCCCCTGCAAAACCAACAGAGAAACCAAGTTTTTGGTGTGGATTACTGGTCTGGAATGCACCCTTTGCTCTAGGCTTGGCCGTGTGGTCCATCGTTTTGTTTTTTCTAGTGTGCCTAGGTTTTTTGACAGAACGGACTGGCCAACCTAGCTCGTAAGGAACATCTTTGAGGGCCGGGATTTTTGATTTATTTACCGGGATTTGGTGGCCACCGGCTTGGCTATATAGAGAAGAGGAAAATACCCAAGCAAGTACGTAGAGCCATACAAGGCTGGTTTTTGGGGCTGTTTTAACATTCGGAGCATTCACACTTAGAAGACCTCTTTATTTTTAGTGAGTTAGATTAGAAAGCTTTTTTTTGTTAGTGAATTGGTAGTTTTTTTTTGGGGGGGCCGCCTTAGAAACCAAGCGGCTTTAGTTTGGCTCGCACTTGTTGACCGGCTATCTACCGGTTGCCAAGTAGTGCCTTTTTATTATACACTTTTATAGCTTAAAAGGCAAGGGACTCAGGGGCTTGAAAAGCTCACCTATTTTAGGCATCTTCGGTCTGAGGGCCCATCTAAAGCTATTCTAGTCGCTCTGGGTGAAGCTCTTATAAATCAGTTTCAGAAAATATACATAGAATTGGAAGCGAAGAAGCGATGGCTTGGAAAGTGATGCACAGTGTAGAAGGTACAACGGTCAAACTTGGATTTGATTCCGAAGAAGCAGGAATGGATTGGCTAGACCAAAACCCTGACCTACAGATGGAAGAGTACACAGTCGCTGAAATGGACGATGACGAACACGCTGAGTGGGAAGACTCCCTAGATGAAGCAGATAGCGAAGACGTCCCAAATGATTTTGAAGAACAGTACTCGGCCTACACAGACCCAGACGGTGAAGCTGGTGACGTTGCAGACAACGACTTGTTTGACAACGTTGTCGAAGATGAAGAAATATAGCCCCACACAACCTATCTTGGCAGCAGACCACTGAAATAGCTATCTACCAATCAGTAGCTTTAAAGTTTATTTCAGTCCGCCCCATTCGCGCACGACCTTGCCCTAAATATTTCTAACTACAGCTGAAAAAAACTTGGAACCTAAACCTCGACTCGTAGCGATATAGTCACATAAGCTTGCGGATTTTTTTGACCGCAAGCTTTTCAGTCGCTGGTAGCTTCATCTTTTTCCCATCGAGAAAAAAGGTGGGGGTTTCTGTCACTCCCAAATCTTTTGCAAATTCATGCGATGCATTTACAAACTTTGTGCCCTCCTTGCTTGTGTAGCACTTTTCAACTTTTGTATCCCAGTTTTTAGTCTCTT
Source organism: Oligoflexales bacterium (assembly GCA_023301565.1). Taxonomy (GTDB): domain Bacteria; phylum Bdellovibrionota_B; class Oligoflexia; order Oligoflexales; family JALZUQ01; genus JALZUO01. The sequence goes on along the minus strand of JALZUO010000008.1, from coordinate 59,312 downwards.
CAGCAAAACGCCTGCCGGCAGAGGTAGAAAACATCATCATTTGATTTTTATAGGCGTGGTCATGGTAAGCCCAATATGCGGAGTCACTTTTATGTTTTCGAATACAGTAGGCGACCTCTGCTACGGCCTTACCGCCTCTTGAGGATGGGTTGAAGAAGTCCACATAGACAAACTCAACCTTTTTACCGAGCTTTTCTAAAATGCCTGGCAGCAGTTTATGTGCCGATTTACAGTATGGACATTGATAGTCACCCACCTTAATCAATGTGTGCCTGGCCTTGTCAGAGCTTTTTTTTGCGTACAAAGAAGTGTCGATAGCTATTGTCCCGGCAACGGGCTTAGGTAACAAAATCTTAGCGTTTAGGCTTTTTCTGGCTTTTTTAAAAACCTTTTCTCGAAGATCTTCTTTGGCAAACCCTTTGTAGTAATCCGCCAGCTTATCTTTGACTAAAAAGTAAGGGTAAGGGATATTTTCTTTATTATTGTTATAAAACTCTTTGAGTTCTTCTTGGTTAAGTTTTTTTACATGCAAAAGCTCTTTTTCAACCTCTAGCCTTGTTTTACCTTCTTTGGCAGCAAGTTTGTCGTAGTAAGCTTCTAGAACCTGATCTTTGGCAAACCTAAGTTTAGCCTCGTAGTAATTAACCTTTAGCTGATTAAAGACTGACTGCTTTACAGGGTTAAGCGTCACTCCTGTAACGGTTTTTCCTTTGATGCGGTAGAGGGGCTCGGCAGAAGCTGAGCTTAAAAATGCGCTAGGCAAAACAAAAAGAACAGTAAGACATAGAACGGAAAAAAATTGCATAAAACCTCAATTTTCTGGGCGGTTTGACTAAACAAACTTTAGCGAAAATTGTGGCAAGGTGCAAAATCAGAAAACAAAAAACCAGGATGGTCTGCCAAACCTAAAGCGGTCCACAGCTAGCCTTCTTAAAGTCAAGGCAGTAAAGCGTTCCATCAGGGTGACGTGAAAGAAGCCGTTCGTGGTCTATTGGCCAAACCTGCTCTGTATCTGGAATCCAACCTCTAAGAGCTGGGTCTTTTGAAAACAAAACCCGGTTATTCTTTGAGCCCTCTTGAATTGGGTGCAGGTGCCATGGAGTCAAATAAACCGTGATTATATTGTGTTTTGGCGAAAACAACCAAAAAAGGTTTTTGGTTCTGTCTGGATAAGACGAAGTCACCCAAAACTTGGAATTACTGGGTGTAAAAAAACGTACACCTAATTTTTTAACCCGGCGCATCAAGGCCTTTTGCTTGCTCGTGTAAATAGTATTGTAAAGCTCGTTTGCTTTTTCTTCGCCAATATTAACCTTGGTCGCATCATAAAAGTACTCTTCACCATAAGAACTAAATTCACTTACAAATACCCTATTACCCAAGTAACTGAGCATCATTCGAGTTTTATTCGAGCTAAATGAATATACCTCTTTAATATGTGGCTTGGACTTGTCGTAGACCAGGTTCCAACCTTGCAGAGCTTTGTGGTTTGGAGCTTCATAGAGATACCGTGTTGTGCCATCTGCGAATCTAATCAAATAAACATATTGCATTGAGTAGCCTGCTATATAGGGGCTCAGAATAGATTTTTTAGTCTCTATAAAAGGCCCTTCTACTCGAAGCATTTTAGACGGATAATTAAAAGCTTCATTTATATATTTACCAACTGAGTTAAACTGTAGTCCAATCCAGTTTTTTGCATGTAATTCAGTTTGGCCGATTGCAGGCAGCAATTTTAGCATTGGCACTGTATGAATATAGGTAGCATCGTCTGCTAGGTTTCCACTGCCCGCACGAGCTGAACACACTTTAGCGGGGATAGTACTGCCATCTTCGTTTCGCGCTACCCTAGGTAAAATTACCGAGATATGCAAAATGCCTGGTTTCGTTTGTGAAACCAGCCTATAAAGCAACTTTTTTGCTTTTAGGTCGTGACCAGTAAAACGGACCGATTCTATCGGTTGACCAGGCAGAAAGTTATCGACACTCTCTTCGCAAATATCTAGAATTTCGCCGTTTTGATCATATAAAAACTCGTACAAATGTACGCCAGACTCTGTACCAACAGCCAACACGTTTCCGTCATGACTAAAGTCCAAGGAAGTTATGAGCGCATCTACGCGAGCTCCTGGCTTTTGAGCCTTCCTCAAAAGCTTCCCAAAATCAGGGTTTGTGGGCGGTGGAGCTAAAGTTGGCTGGCTATCAAAAATAGACATAGAAAGGGACTGGTCATCCCGACCGAGACGGTAAAAACTAAGATCACTCAACCGAGTTCCAATGGCCAAGATCTTTTTTGGGATAGAAAAACTGTGAAGTGAGTTTGTGTCCGCTTGCCGCAGCTTAAAAGGGTTTACCGTAAAATCAGAAGGCTGCGAACCACCCAAAATATTGCTATTTGGAGATTTGCAGCCTACCAATACAAAGGCGAAGAATAAAAAAAACAGACTCTTCACATTTTTATGATTCATACCTTAAAGAGCAGTCTTCGCAGAAAAATTTCTAGCCGCAGTGCCAGCTGCAGATTTTTTTCTAGCGGCCGATTGCAGAATGTCCCTTGATTTTGCTCTTTGACTTAAAGCTCTTACCCTAGTTGTCGCATCTGCGGAATCTACCAAAGCAGCGCCAAAACCCCTAGGTAGTCTCTCTGCAGCCTGTGCATAACTTGCGTCGGCATCCATATTTTTACCGGTTGCAACCATTACATTAGATGCTCCACGTGTAATTTCACCACCCCGTTGGTTTGCACCTGGAGCTTTACCGTTGAACCACAACTTAAGAGCTGAAGCATGTACAACGCCTTCAGCATGACCATTTTCACCGACCAAGCTTGCTATTTCAGGAGGCATAATTTGGTTTGGCTGACCCAACCGAACACGCTCAATAGCCTCTAGATCAGCTGCTAAGACTGATGCAGTTTCATAGGCAGTCGTTTTGAAAGCATCGCCATTGGCTCCTGCAAAGGTAGTGCGCTTTGCTTCATCTCCAAGACTTTTTAAAATCCGCTGCATTTGATCCATTGCATCAAAATTACCAGACAATGCTAGCTTCGTGGATTCTTTTGCTGCTTCAAGTGTTTTTAAAGCTATTTTCATTTCAGGTGTATTGATTCCAGAAACTAAGTTTTTTATGTCTGCTTCCATAAGCCCTTGTGCAAGCAACCCTTTTACATCGTGCGTTTGACCGTCTGTAATCAAAGCAGCAATAGTGGTGGCAGTTCGCATTACAAAATCGGCACGTTGGTCGGCTGGAATACCTGCCAATACCTTTTTTGTATCCTCAGCTAGAGCTAATCTAAAGCCCTCTGCACCATCTCCGTTTGGAGATTTTCCACTAAAGGCATCTATATACTTCTTGCTATAAACATCTGACCACTCAGAAATTCCAGCTTTTTCTAAAAAAGTTTTTACAGCATTGTCTGATTTACTACCTGATACAAGACGGGTACCTAGTACGGCCAGTAAAGGCGGGTGAAGTTTTGGAAGATCAGCAGCAGTCCTTTGAAGGTCGTACGGACATTTCCCTACGCAGGTCTGGTTCACTATTTCACAACCATGCAAGTTGCCAATGCCGCCTTTACCTAAAAGGGAGCTATTATCACCTACAGATCTACACCCATATGAGGCCATCAGCACCAACATCAATCCAGCTAAAAGTATATTTGCTCGCACGGCAAAGCCTCCTTATTTTGTAAATGAGTAACGTGCTTAGATTTTACCATACTGAGCGCCCAAACAGGAACCTAAAACTCATCAAATGGCTGCCATGACCGAACCTGCGCTGTGCGCTGCTCATGCATTCGCCGGACCCCAAAAGGCTGTAAGCCTCTAGCTAGTTGAATCTGGTTTCGGCTATGAAAAGGATCCATATATAACGCCAATGCATCATCTATATGCTTTTCAAGATTACTGTTACCTGTACTTTGAGCTTTTTGTTTCCGGTGTTCGAGTTCATCTCGCATTTTTTCAAGCTGCTCTTTAATCTGCGGGTTATTCATAGAAGAGGTAAAGAACACCTCGCGCCCCTTGCCAAATATAGCCTTCAACGGATCCGCACTAAGGTCTACCTCGGCCGAGACAAGCTTACCGTCTGCTGCAGCAAAGGCCTGAGCATAGTTATTTACAGCCCGGACCCCTTGGGTCCTTCTAGCTTGGATGTATTCCGGCCAGATATTGCGGCGAAAGGTTTCCTTGTCTCTTGTGATGGCATCTATTTGTAGTGCCACGTTTCGCAGGTGAGTCATGTGAGTCCACTCTGTCACGGCTCGCTCTGCTTCAATACCATCACTCATTTGCTCAATCTGCTGGTAAAACTCATCTAACGTCCGCTGATCCATATAGCGCTCTGTTCTGTCCACGCCGCGTCGAACTAGCCGGTAAAACTCATCAAAGCTAATATCGCCCGAATGTAAAATTCCGACATCTGCAAGCAAGTCACGTACGTTCCCTTGCCCAAAGTTGAGCTCGCTACCTGCAACCCTAATGGTTCTCCTTGTGTTGGCAAATTTGCGCAGCTCTCTAAATGACTTGATAGCCGACACTTCTATCTTTGTTTCCCATATAGCTTGCGCCCCAAGAGCTCGCGCTTGCTTTCCGCGAATCATATAAAGAGCAAAGGCATTTTGCGTCACGAAGGCGCCAAAGGTTTCTCGGACCGCCGGCTCTCCGGTATCCCACCACTGTAAAAAGTAAAAAGTCTCCATAATGGCAATATCGGGAATAAAAAACCAAGCTTCTTCCAGCGCAATCTGACTTGTTCCTGCAAGTCCTTTTGAATAGTTATAAAACCTAGATCTGAAATCCTTAAACGGTATGTATTTAGGTAAACCCGGGGCACGTCTTCTGACAAACCCACGCCCCCACTGAATACCGCGATAAGCCATTCCAAGGCCCATTTTATTCGTCCAAATAGCCGGACCATCACCAATCGGACCGAGCATGGCATAACTCACACCTTGACCATACTCTATCGCAAGACTCCACTTGGTCCGCCAAATAGCACCCATGACGGTTTCTCCTGGCAACTGCTGGATCAAGCCCCCGACCAAGGGTGCCATCACGACTTTATTTACTAAGAAAAAAACCGTACCCGTAATCGCCCCGTTGATTGCAGCATAGGAGCCGCGGGTGGCGCAAACATGCAAAACAGCCCAAAAAGGCATCGTACCTAACCTTTTCCACGCAGCAGCAAACTGGCCACGGGTTTTGCCCCTAGTTGTCACATTAAAAACAGCTGTTGCAGTGTCGTCCAACACCCCGCGAAGATTACGGCTAGAAAACGGATTGAGGTTATACCAGCCCTCTGCTCCTTTGATACTAAGTTTTTTTCCCCGAACCAGGTGACTGACCATTGTTCGGTATCTCTTGGTTACGGTATTGATCATAGGCGTCATCAAAGGACCCATCAATGGTATCCGACCTAAGTTAGGCGTTAAAAAACCTGAGACTGAACCAGCAACCTTAAAAAGAGGCCCCATAACTGACAGAGAAATTACAGTCGTGACTATCTGGTTAGTGGACCCTCTGCAGCGCGAATCTTTATTGTGGGCGATGAGCATCTGATCTAGGTGCAGGTCCAAGGACATTACCTCATCATATGCTTTGGTTGTTTCTCCACACATCACCCTAAGATCAAACTTTCCATCTTTGGCTCGTTCATAGCCCTCATGTGAAAATGGGCTTAAATCATCGCTAGCCAAATTAGTAAGCAACTTCTTGCCGTAGTCAAACTTTTGGATATCATTGTACATGGAGGGAATACTCCAGTTTAGAGCGTACGACTGACACCCCAAAAAGTTTTTCGAAAAACTAGATTCCTGATTCCACTTTTGCTGTTCCGATTGTGAATAGAAGTATTGTTTTTGTTGTGGCGTGCCTGCAAGCGCGCGATATTCTAAGCACGCCATTTGCAGCTTGGGCTTTAAGGATAGAGCTGTTTCCCTATCTAGGTTGTGTTGCCAAGCGTTTTTTGTGCCATGACCGTTAAACATATAAGTCCAAATTTTCTTGGCAGTTCCACCAGTTAAAGCCCAGGTTTCCTGCAGAAGAGAAGCTCTAATATCTTCTCTCTCCTTAGGAGTATCGGCTTCTTTGGGAAAACGGTGCCCTTCAGCGATATTTCGCCTTTTATCTTCAATACTTTTAAAGACCTTCTTGTCTTCTTCGTTGGTGGTTCCGACCATCGCCCTATAAAGCTTGGTATAAGAAGACCAAACCGCACCACCAGATACCGCGCCTCCTTTTTCCTGAACCCACCTTTCATACTCTCCTTTAGCCTGGCCTTTAAACACTGCGTATTCCCACTCAGAATCAAACATTTGTGCCAGTTTTTCGTCCTTGGGCATCGCGCCATCTTCTTTTAAGAACTCGACATCTTGCTCGAGTAAACTCATCCAAAGCTTGGTGTTTCTGTCTCGATGCTGCATCTCATTTGCCATTTTGAGCAAGGTGTCACTCCAGCCAGTAAAACCACGCATACTCTCATAAAGACGCTGTTCGTACTGTTGCCCGAGAACGGCTGGATCTAAACCCAAATCCACAGCTAAACTTCGATTCGTATCGAAGGCGCTAGAGGCAAGGACATCAAAAACCTTCACTAGCCCTGCATAAGGCGAAAAATTCCGGCTCTTGCCTTTGTTGTCTGGGGCTATGCGTATCAGGTTCGCATCTAACCCAACAAGGGTTTGCAAAGCAGTTTTATATTTTAAGCGGAACGGCCCATACGCCTCTCGACGAACCGCATCTTCATTAGGCATTAAACTTTTGATGCCTTGGGCTGGCAGAAGTGGCCTATTGAGACAGGTATAGCTACCATTGCCGTGTGTCACGGTCTTAGAAAAGCCAATTTCCAAAGGGGCTAGAATTTTGGGGGCGGACTTTCCTTGCACCCCTGGAATGATGTATCTTTCTGATACCTGCCGGTAATAGTCACGACTCAGCTCAACACTACAAGCAATATGCCTTCTAGGAGACTTTTGCTGCATGCGGTCCAAAAGCATCAGAATTCGCCGCGAACTTTTACCCGTGTTCCGTATAACACTGCCAACCATCTTCAGGTTCGAGTTGAGCATCATCATAGCTTCGTCAAGAAATTGAGATTCGTCTTTACGCTGTTTTTCGATCACGTCAATATCAGAAACAACCTTTGTTTTTCCATCGACAGACGCAAGGTTCAAAAAGTAGGAGTCGTCGGCTAAATCAGCAAATCTAGGGTCCGAATGAGCCATTTCCATAAGCATCTCTCTTCGAAACCTATTGATATCAACCTCATAAGGGGTAATGTACTTTGTGCCGCGGTAGGAGAACGTAGTAAAGAATCTTTTCTCCATATTACGAACTATTTCCAGTACCTTCCTTTTTTCTTTAATCGCAAAGTTTTGCCTACCTTTTTTAATTTGACTGAAGTAAAGAGAGGAAAAATTGATAGGGGTACCCAAAAAATAACCCGTCTGCGTCGCAAACTCTGCATAAGCTTTTCCCAGTTTTGCTTGGTAAAAAACAAGCGCATTCATAACGCTGACTTGATCGGCCCTGTCAAACTCAGAGCCAGATTCTGAAGGAAGCAGAGCAATTCTAGCTAGCTCATCAAAAATTAGCTTTATGCTTTCACTAAGCTTGTGATGCCTTGCATTAAGAACATGCGAGAGACTTACCAAATGTTCTACTTTTTTTAGGCACTCCCAAGGGTAGCCACATATAAGGTCTCCGCCTGGCTTTTTACCTTTTTGATCTCCGTCCTGACGGACTTCTTTGATCCTAGGATTCCAAGGCTTGATTACCTGACCAAGTAAAACATTTAAGAACTGACTCGGTGTGTAGTCTTTGTTTTGAAAACCTATATGCGTAGCCGTAGGATCACTGCGAATCAAAAGCTCAAAAGCAGTTGCAGCTGCATAAGAGCGTAGCTCCGGATAACCTTCGTCAAAAGAGTAATCAAAAATTTCTTCAACCGGCGTCCTCGCTGTCCCGAACTTCTCTTCAATCTGCCTACGGAGCTGGTTTTCAGCTTCGTAGTCCCCTTGCGCCTCGGGGTTTGCCTCTAAAAACGACTGATAGACTTTTAGGAACTTGTTGTTTTTATCTCTTTGCTGAGCAATCGAAGGTGGGGGTACAAAAATATGAGGAGCCGTGCGAAACGCTTTATATATAAGCGATATATCTGCTTGTCGTTTCACGAATCCACTCAAACGTGAATCCTCGCCTTGCAAATAACTATACCTAGGCTTGCAGGACTGCGTTATGCAAGAAACGACAAAAACCGCAATTACCCAACGCTTAACTCTTAGTTTTAAGTAGCTCATTTATTTTCTTTCTGGGTTAAATGTTGGCATCAAACTATATAGAACTTCACCAGTGCATACTCCGTTTGTGCAAGGAGGCCTACGAAGCCAGTCAATTTTTTCAATGCTTAAAATATTGCTACTTGCTGGATCTAGACTTGTCGCAGCTAGTGCTTTGGCTAAAGCTTCTAGGATGTGGCCCTTGCTGATATTATTCGAAGCTCCGACCAAACCTTGAAACCGTGCAAAAGGAGCTGGAGGGTACTGGGAGAAATTGCAAAAATACTCAGCTTCGTTTTCGTAGGGGTTGATGACAAACCCGTCGGGCCGAACAGCAAGCCGCATTCGTTCTTGGTCACGCACACGCTCTTGTGCCTGTTTTTTTAGTTCTTCTATCATAAAGCTTGTTTTTTTAGCCGGTGCTTTAGACTTTGCCGCTTGCTGGCTTTGTTGTTTTGCTTTTGCCTCTAACTGAAGCTTTTGGTCTACAAAACCTTTTATTTCTTCCACTCTTTCCGCGCCAAGAAAGGAGATATGCTCGCTTCCAGACATACGGTAACGCCCGTCCTTGTTCAAAACATCCGACTCTGCAGGGGCCGCACCGACTGACTGGCCACCTTCTTGTCCAGTACCCCCACCCTGATTTTGGGCCCCGCTGTTATGTTCACCTTCGAATAAAACGCGAATCTGACTAAAATGCTTTGCCGGAATACTCCCGGCTGACATGGACATGTCGGTTGGTAGCATCAAATCCAATGCCTTAAGAAAATACCTTTCATTTTTTAGCCTTGATAGGTCCGGAGTGACGTAGTCGTGTGTTGGCATAGTGACAACACGGGTTTCCTTCTGAAGCCCACCAAAACCAACAAGTGCGGGAGACCCACCACATATTTTCTCTGGCCAAACGTTTGAACCTTGGTTTTTTGAACAGATGGAACCAGGGTTTGGAGAATCAGCAGAGTGGACCGGTTTTACCCCTTTACCTTCTTCAAATGCCTCTTCTCTTTGTATTGCCAGAAGCTCTTCTGCTGAATCTGCTTCAAGAAACCTTTCAAGCCGGAGCAACCTAACCCGAGACTCCTTTATAAATTTTTCTATATTTGCATTATGAACTTCTGCACCCTCTTCGTTTGGCTTTTTTCTGCTTTTTTCTACGTCTACCATCTGTTTTTTGATGCCATTAATTTGTTCTTGAATGATTTCTTTTTGACGTTCACGCTTTTTCTCTTTTGCTGTCAGGTTGCTTTCCAGCTGGCGAAAAGAAGATGGTGCGCCTACAGAAACTTCTTTAAGTGGTACGTCGAACCGATCTTGAAACCTGCACTGCATTTGAAAGGGGGTACGCCAGTCTAGCTCTCTGGTAGAGGTCGAAAGGGTAGCTCGAAAAAGGTGGAAAGGGACCTCTTCTGTTGCATGGTCTAAACCCCAGCTTTTTAGGGGGAGTTTGTTCATGTTTAGCGGGAGCGGCTGAGGTATACCTTTTTCGTTAACTTCTGGCACAAGGCAACATTGCGGGTCTGTTTTGTAGCAGTCTAGTTCAGGAGGTCGAGCAGTTGGGCTAAAGTTCATTTCGCCAAGCGCAAACTGGTTTGCAGTCTTTCGAATACACTTCTGCGCACTTAACTTATCTCTCGTTTGGTTGTAATAACCTGCGGAAATCAAAACCTGAAAAAAACGCGAAGCATTCGGGGCGTATTGCGGGAGAAGCCTGTAATGCAGCGGGTATTGAAACAAAAATTTAGAGCGTTCGTCCGGCCCGCTGTACTTAAACTTTATATAGAAGTCGTAAGCTACAACTTCTTGCAGGGCATTTGCTCCACTACGCATCAAAAACCGAAACTGTTCTCTTCCGTTGTCCCACAGCCCCCTGCTTTCTCCCAAAGCACCAAAAACTTCCTGAAAATCTTCTCTTTGAGCTAAATCTTGCCTGTCGCCTAAAACATAGTGCAGCCAAGTACTAGTATCTGCGATGTTCATCAAAAAGTGTTCATTATATGCAAATGGATAGACAGTAAAGAGCTCTTCGCTATACGGCGCGTCATACCGGGCTTCATTTTCAAGTTGATCTGAGCTCAAGCGGCTTCTTTGTTTACACGCCGTAGCCAAAAGCACAGCTGCTATCACTAGTAGCGGCAGATTTCTTATCACTGTCAACCTCATTTAGGCACCTCTTGTTGAAGCATTTCTTGTAACTCCCCTTGTGGAAAACCACAGCTCGAGCAATTGGCGTCCCCTTTACTCGAATTTATACTTTTGGCTCTAATCGCTTCCAAAACATTCCTGTCATCCCAACTGTAAATGGAGTTATCAGGAAGCTTTACATTAAGGATGTTGGGTGAAGACCACCAGATATCAACCTCTTTTAGCTGATCTAGCCCTACATTACGGATAATCAAAGAATCAACATGAATTGTTTTGTCCACAAACGGCCCCCTCCAAAGGAGAGTGTTCATATGCTGGCTTACGTCCGAAAAAATTTTTCGGTGAACATTAATACGAAGATCCATGCTTTCGATACCAGCTGCCATGCGGCTAGGAGCTTCACCAACAGTAGCAAACTGCATCCTCAGTGTTTTGTAATTTTGATGGCGCTGCGTCGGGGCAAACCTAACCTTAGAAACCCCCCTAAGATCGACAAATGCATTTTCTGACCCCTTCCCTCTAAACTCTTCTAAGCAATACAGAGGATTTTTTTTGGGGTAAGGCAATATGACACAAGGTTCGGTGCCATAATATTTATAGGGATTTTGCCACAACAGCCGAAACAAAGTAGTGCTACTCCCCTCTGGCCTATAGCCTACACCTAAAACATTCAAGCACATCTTTCCATGCTTAAACCTCATCACGTCCATGGATGAAATAATATCTCCATCATTAAGCATGGGTGTGCAAAAAACCTTGCCCTTAGATTTTTCTATTTTATCTTGAGTGTTAATTGTAAAAAACAGGGATTTATCCTGCGCATACTGCTCCACTTCAAAGCTACGTAAATAACCACCTTGAGGAAACTTTTGGTTTGGGTCTTGGTTCCCATTTATGTGTGTAAGTTTGTCATATAGAAGCAGGTTTCGATTTGATAAGTAAACAACCTCGTCTGAGTAATCATAGGTAAAGTTTTTATAATCATGCATGCGAACGTTGTTTCGCCTTACTTCACCTGTGATCTTTTTGGCGTTAGCGATTAAATCAAACGGCCCACTGCCCTTTAACTCCTTATGAGTGTTATACCTCATGCTGTAAAGAGTCGGAGGAGATCCTGTCGAAAAAAGCAGAGAACCACCTACGACTTCAACCTCCACGATAGGAGCATGAGAGCTAAACCTTTTTTGATTCCAAATTATTTCGTACTGATTCCAAAGCGCAATACTCTCTCTTTGAAAGCTTGTATGCCCTGCCACTTTGTAACCCAGGCCGGACGGCAAGTTCGCCGGCAACCCAAGACCTGATAGCGGCTTATAGGCGGTTTTAAGCGGAAGGTTTGCGGGCTCAAAGGCTCGAATAATATTTGAACTAGATTTTTGTGTACCAGGTTTTTCTTTTGGTTTTATCCGCCCACCAATTGTAATCCCATAACTAAAATCAGTCACACCAGCCGTAGTAGTACCTGCACTTACGGGTTTTTCTGGAATACCAAAACCACAGTCCTTACTGTTGGGGCTAACGCCAAAAAGCTCCTGCTCTTTAGCAGCATTTTTTTTAATAGGGAGAACAGAGAATATATGCCTACTCTTTTCTCGGTAGTCTGTTCTCAACTCGCCAAAAGCAATCGGCAAACCTAAATCACAAACAAAGCGAACTTCCGCACCTGACAGACTCTCTATGTTTGCCCCTCCTTCACTAAGGCCGGATGCGCGTGGCCGGCAAGCTACGGCGACAAGCAACAAACTCAAGGTTAAAGCTAACTTCATAGGATGGCTCCGCAAACGGGTTTTCACTAACTTGGTACTTACGAGAATTTTAGCACTTTAATCGTTTAAGTACAGCTTTCTGACGGCATCAATATTTTAAAATTCAAAACACATTGTTGTAAAAAAGGGTATAGTGGAGCGTGTGATACGCCTGAAACGATGCGATTGGAGACACCTTGAAAGCTTTTAAACCAGCTCCTTTACTATTTATTTTTGCCTTTTTTTCTGGGCCATTTTCAGCAACGGCTTTAGCTGCAAGCTCTTCAGTTGGTTTGTGGGATAGGATTTCAGAGAGCGGTTTTGTTGTCTCCATGGTTTTAATCGTTCTAGTGCTTGCCTCTCTTGTCTGTTGGGCGATTCTTTTTGCGAAGTACATCTTTTTGCGAAAACTCACCCTAGAGTCCGATCAGTTCATAGACAAGTTTTGGGACTCCCACTCACTCAACGATTTGAACACAGGGCTAAAAGAATTTGCCGAAAGCCCAGCCAAGGAAATTTTTCGCAGTGGCTACAGTGAACTGGTAAGAGGCTCTAGGCTTCGCCAAACCTCAAACAACGAAGAGCTCGCTACCAAGGCTGTCATGGGAAACATGGGCAGAACCCTTCGCAAGGCAAGAATGGCAGAGCGTAGAGCTATGGAGCGCCACCTTTCTATACTTGCAATTTGCGCCTCCGCAGCTCCTTTTATTGGCCTTTTTGGCACTGTTTGGGGGATTATGACTGCTTTTCAGGGAATTGCCGAATCTGGCAGTGCAAGCCTTGCAGCCGTTGCTCCTGGGATTTCAGAAGCACTAATCGCAACTGCCTTCGGCCTTGCTGCTGCTATCCCAGCAGCAATTGGCTTCAATATTTTTTCAACGATGATTCGCCAGTTGATGACTAATCTTGATAACTTTAGCGCGGATTTTTTGAACATTGTAGAAGGCTACCTGGTTAGTGATACGACCGAGCTAGAATAAACCAACAGGGTCAAACCCTGTGTATGAAGCTTTTAATTTTTAATCAAAGGATCCATTATGTCATTTGGAATGGGAACGTCAGGAGATGAAGATACTTTCCTTGCAGAGATTAATATTGTACCTCTGGTAGACATCATGCTGGTTCTACTTATCATTTTTATGGTAACCGCCCCGCTTTCTATGAGCGGAGTTTCCGTAGATCTTCCTAAAACGGCTAAACATCAAATGAAGGTTTCTAAAAAACGCATAGTACTTAGCTTGGACGACACCGGCAGCTACTTCATCGAAAAAGTTGGCGTGACCTCAGAACAGCTAGAAGCAAAGCTTAAAGGGATTTTGAGTCTAAATACGGACAAGACTTTATATATCAGGGCAGACCGCAGCGTTAGCTACGGAAAGGTTATGCATGCGATGTCTGCTGCAAAGCTTGCGGGTGCAGAGCGCATCAGCATGCTTTCAGAAGAACGGGCTACGTCTAGAAAATGACAAAATCACCCAAAGTAACAGCGTCTAAAGACGCACATAAAAAACCTGCCGGGTTTGCTGAAAAAAGATCCGAACGCGTCCGGAATACATCTCTGGGTAGGCGCAAAGAAAACAGACTTCTGATTGGCTTTTTGGTTGTTAGTACCCTGGCTCATATACTTGTCTTTTATGGTAAGCCAGAGATACACAAAATAGATGTCAAACGCTTTGAGGCAGTAGATGTAGACTTGGGTGATTTTTTGATCGATCCGCTACCAGACAAAGAAAAGCCTAAAAAAGTGATCGCCATAAAAAAGCAAAAAACTGCAAAAGAGGCTACGATACCGAGCAACATGCTCCCGCAGCTTGCCAAGAAAATTAAGATGAAAGAAAAATCCAAAGAAAAAGCTAAAGACAGCAAAAAGAATGCAGAAAAAAAGGAAGAAAAGAAAAAAGCAAAGAAAAAAGACGTAAAACCTATCGCCAAAGAAGACCTCGAGGCTAACGCCCTTGAAAAAGCTGAACTAAAAAAAAGGCTTGCTCTAGAGAAGCTGCGTAAGTCTACTGATGTTAAAAAATCCAAAGAGTTAAAGGTTCAAAGTGACAAACAAAATAAAATTGATGAAGAAGCGTTAAAACTCAAACAAGAGCAGCTAGCCGTGCAACGAGAAGAGGCAAAAGATCCTTGCACTAAGTTCATCAAACAGTTTGTGAAGCCTATGATCGACGAGCAGCTTCCTGTGAAATATAAGTTTGGCGACCGAATAACAGTGGACTACCTGATCACACCAGCTCAAGACTTATCTATTGAAAAAATAGCCATGGAGAAGACCTCTGAAGACGATTATTTTGACCAAATCGTCGAAAGTGCGCTCGTTGCAAGCGCGCCTCTTCCGGAGCCTTGCAGGCCGTTTATAGGAACCCAAATCCGTATTCGCTTTTCTAGTAGCAACTAAGTGATTAGGATTCACACAGCCCCCTTTACCCCAAGCTCTTCATGCTCACCATCTAAGGTAACCCTTAACAGAACTTTGCTATAATAGACCACTTGCAGTGGTTCTATAAGGAGTGTGTATATGAAACTAAAACACCCGTGGCAAATCATCCAATTCATAGCCTTGATTGGCTTTTTTATATTGCAGCCAGCCTATCTCAGGGCGTCCAGCGAACCGATCCTTACGGTCAATATCGACAGCGCTAAATTCAGATCTATTGTAACGGCTATACCAGACATTCAAGGCGACACTAAAAACTATCTTGGCAAAGAATTGCGCCGGCATCTGGGATTTTCTGGGTTGTTTCGTATCATGCCACCGAGTTTGTTTGGTGGGCTCGTAAGTACGGCCTTCTACGAATTTTCTAAAAGCAGCAATATTTCTAAATTTAACTTTAACGGATGGCGGCAATTCAACGCCGAATTTGTAGTGATTGGATCTTTAAGTGGAAGCAGCGGCAGACAAACCCTGCACATACAAGCCATAGATCTTATGCGTAGCAGAAGCCTTTTGAGTAAAACCTACAAAGAGTCAAAGGTTGGAAGCCTTAAGCTAGCTGTAAGACATTTTGCAGATAAAATCCTAACGGATGTAACGGGGAAAAAGGGTTTGTTTAACTCTAAAATAGTTTTTTCTGCCAAGCGAACCAAAGCTAGCAACAAGCATATTTACATCGCAGACTATGACGGAAGCAACGCACAACAAATATCCTCTGGCAAAAACATTCATATTTCTCCGAGCTTCAGCAAAGATGGAAGCAAGGTTATTTATACGCGTTTTGACCGCGGGCGCCCTACACTTTACTCTTATGATTTAACGACTCGCAGAACCAAGCAGGTCAGCTCCCAGTTTAAAACTAATAGCGGAGGAAACTTTTCTCCAAATGGAAAAATTGTTGCATTCACAGCCGCAGCCAAAGGCAGCAGTGATCTTTTTACGGTTCGAACCAGAGGCGGAAAAGCACACAAGTTACTTGTAGGTAAGGGCGACGATGTAGACCCTGCATTTTCACCGGACGGTCGGTACCTAGCCTATGTTTCTGGAAGGTTTCATAACCCACACATATTTAGGGCTGAGCTTGACTGGACTACAGGGCTCCCTCTGATCAAAAATGAAAAAAGACTGACTTTTGCTGGCTGGTACAACACCGGACCAAGCTGGACACCTGCCTCTGATAAGATTGCCTTTGCTGGCTACGACAAAGATATCGACCGTTATGATATCTTTATGATGAACCCAGATGGCAAGGACTTAGAAAGGCTAACGCTAAGAGCAGGGGACAACGAAGACCCGGCATGGTCTCCGAACGGCCAGCTTATAGGGTTTCACTCGAACCGTATTGGATCAGCAAATGTAAAGGGTAGCTATCAGCTTTATGTCATGAACAGAGACGGAAGCAACCAGCGCAAACTTCGCGTTGGCTTCTACGAGCTAAAACAAATGGATTGGGGCCCGAACCAGAGCTACCCAACCACATTATTTTAACCTAAAAAGCAGTCCACAGCGCGGCACTTAATATGGTGTGATGAATTACATTTTTTTTCCAAAAAATTATCTATTCAACTCTGCGGAAAAGTATTGCCTAAACGCATCTAGAGCAGCAGGTTTGCTCTCTAGCGTGCTAGTAGGCATGTTTTCTATAACTTCTGTGTATCTGGAAAAGGCGATTTTCACTTGATCCATTTTGTTAGACGACCCTATCGTTGCACTAATAAGGCCGCGATATAGGACTTCAACCACTGGGCTGTTAAAAGAATTTTTAAGCCCTTCGTATATTTTAGTTGCTTCTACTCGTACACTTCCAGGCCTAGAAACCCCAAGTTTGAACACGTTTGAAAGTTGAACCTTAAGGTTATTAAGATCTTTTTCCGCGCCAAACGAATAACCCATTTTTTTACGCAGCATATCTGGTGCTATAGGAGGTGGGCTAACGCTGGTTCCACTGGAATTTTCAGCAGCCGAATAGTACTGATCAACTGGAACCCAACGAACAGAAACAGAAACTTCTTGCTTATGTCCACAAGCACATGTCCCGTAAGGGCAAGTCCGCTCAGAATGAGTAAGTGATTCTACCACCGGAAGAAAGTATGTGACGCTGTCCGCCGTACTCGCTTCTTGCTTTTGGTTTAAATGAAACCTAAACGTCCCAGGCGTAGCTCCACCGGCATGAACGCCGATATTACACTCAGATGAATATGCAGCTGCTGGCGTCAGCAACGAGAGGCCTAAAACAACCATTTTTAGAATATCTGTTATCTTTAGCTTCATTCTTTACTCCTTGTAATTCAGTTGGAGAAGTTGACCGACTTTTAAATGGTCTGGGTGACGGATATTGTTTTCTACAGCAAGTTCTTTCCAGCTACGCTGATCGCCATAGACCTTGACGGCTATGGAGGCTAGGTTATCTCCGGGC
This sequence comes from Oligoflexales bacterium, assembly GCA_023301565.1. Lineage (GTDB taxonomy): Bacteria > Bdellovibrionota_B > Oligoflexia > Oligoflexales > JALZUQ01 > JALZUO01. The sequence goes on along the minus strand of JALZUO010000008.1, from coordinate 42,297 downwards.
TGAACACGGTAAGTCTTTGTGGTACCTGGATGATCACTATAAAAACTTTGTAACCCTGGGTTTGTGTTTCTCGGGGATTTATACTGAATTAGTCTACCTGGAGTCCACTTGGAGGCTCCTCCAACGTTTTCAACAAGTTCTTGTCCTCGAGAACGATCGCCCCAGATAAAAAAAGCTAGCTCTTGAGGTGATACATCGCATGAACGAAGGTGATAAAACCGATTTTCACCGTCTGACCCAACACGGGGAGGCACAATATCACTAGTCGCAGCAATCGCTCCTTCGTATGCAGCTGGAAGGTCTTGCCCCTGACAAACCTTTACGGTATCGCAGTTGCAGCCTGAATTTGCATGCTCTACACCAAGAGCACTTAGCTTAGTGCTTGAAACAGCGCTTTTTTCAACTACACTTTTTTTAGCAAGCCTTATTGTTTGCGGCTCACTTGGACCTGTAATTTGCTCGCTACTTACTGCTGAAAGCAGGCCACTGTTAAAGTAGGATTCAGATAGCTCCTGAAAAGGTGGAGGAGAAACCTCGTTTGATGTAGTGCAAGCAAAACCAAACACTGATACCGACATCCAGAGAAGTAGATGTTTTATTTGCTTTTTCGATTTCATAAAAATTCTTTCCTTCTGTACATTTAACAGTATTTATTTAATCTGATAGGTGTAGCCAATGTTTCCACCCCACCGAATGCCATCTCCTGCATTTTCAGTTACATCTAAAGCAGCGCCTGTAACGACGATTCCTAGCTTGGAAAACGGAATTATACTTAAGCCTGCATCTAAGTCCTGACCAGTCCAGTTTGCAATGAAGTTAAGCCGTGGAAGGACCGCCAACGACAATCCACCAAAAACACGATAGTTTTCCCAATTTTTCTCATCTGCACCCGGTGTACTTAATTCGTTAAGAACAATTTGGTTGGTAGTATTTTCACTATTATACGAACCATTGCCTACCCCAAGGGTAAGGCTCGCCCAGCTAAACCATCTTTTATCGCGAAGCTTTAAAACCTTTGTCGCAACTAAGTAGGCTGAGAGAATTTGAAACGCTTCAGCTTCAGACGAAAGAACAATGTTGTTGGCACCTAGCGATAAAGAAATTGAGCCTGTCAACATCCGTGAAATTCCGGCATGGAAACCAATGGATTTTCCAAATGTACTTCCATAGGTATCATAAGCTGTTGCAGCGAGACTGAAACCCACGTACTTGTCTGGGTCTCCACCGCTTAGTCCTAGCGTGAGAGCGCCGTCGGAAACATCGCTGTAGCGAACCCGGTCGACAAAAGAAATCCCGATGTATGCTGAAAGTCCATCTCCAGCAAAACCTGTTGGTACTGATACCGTCAGAGATGGAGCGTTGCCGCTGGAATCTAAATCCAGCCAATCTTTTTCTATGTTTCTACGCGACGCATTGTCTAAGATATCTGTAGGAGCAGACCTTATACCTGTTTGAGCATTCAAACCTGGAAGACAGGTCAGAAAAGCTACAAGAGCTCCGAAAATACAAATTCGCATGATAACCTCTAATCGTATTTATTTAGAAATCTCATCGTCAATCGGCAACAGAAGGTAAAGTCTCTGGGATTGATAAGGATATTTCTTTTTACATTTTAATATCAATACTTTAGGGTTCTGCCTGAAAAGTTTGTAAGTAATATTTTTTGACTCTTCTAGGCCTATAAACCCCCTTAAAACAGGTGACTTCGCAAAAACCATACCCAATAACTACTTGTGTTCGGTATAAATCCAAGCTCAAACTGCATAACCAAAAACTCTAACAGCCCGTAATTTTGCTTAAAGTCTCTGGGCAAAAAAATATTCTTAGTTTGTAAAGAAAATAACTGATACCCCGATGAATACTAGTGGAAGCAATTTTTGGGTAGGGTAAGTGCGTCTAATCACAAAATTATAGTTCTGTCTTTTGGTTATAGCCAACGTTGGTTGTAACTCTGACTTTTTTGAAGATCAGGCCCAACGCTCATTTGCTCAGCTACAGTAAGCGGTACCTGTTATGCAGGTGAAGAGGTTTATATTTCTGCCGCAGGCATTTCGCCAGAAACCCTCAACTGCCCTAGCTCTGGTGGTTTTGAAGTAGAAGTAAATGTAGCCCCGGGATCTTCGGGAAACCTGCAAATTTCAAACTCGGGCATACTGCTAGACTCAGCTACGAGTGCAAGCACAAGTTTTTTTGATTTTTTAAATATCCCAGGCGCACCTACTATCGTCGCGCCATTGAGTGAGTCTCTTACTGGCACTCCCCTAGTTCTTGATGTCACGTGTGAAGCTGGAATGGAAGTAATCGTAGAAAACAGAGCTTATCTTGCAGAAAACCATGTACATAGTTGTTCTGGAGACGGCGTCGAGGCTATATCTATACCACTAGAAAATAACCTACGGGTGAACGGAACCACTTTTTTCCTTTATGCAGTAAACGGAACCGGACAAGGCCCAAAAACAGAGTTAACCCTAGACTTAGACACGGCTGCACCAACGCTGGTTGCCGGGCAAATTCTACACCCATCGATCAATGACCTAAACCGTAGCCCATTTACCTTTAGCTTTAATTGTGAGGGCGACGGTGAAATACTCATTTTATCTAGCGCAAGACTTGACCCTGCCGTACAGGAGTTTACTTGTAGCAGGCGAGGTAAAGAAGACTTTTTGGTAGCGATTGCTGCAGATGTTTTTGAAACAAACGAAACGATCAGCGTACAAGTTGCAGACGAAGCCAGGAACCTAAGTTCGCAAATAAGTTTTGTAACAGGGCTAGACTCACTCACTCACTCCTAATACACCATCCATTGCGTTTCCGATTGAAGGGTCTACGCATGGACCTACGATTGCAGCAAAGATCGAGTGTCTGGATGCGGCCAACACTATTCTTGTAGAAAACAGTAGGCTAAATCCTACTTTACAGTCTTTCGCTTGTTCATCATCTGGGTTTGAAGATGTTTTTTTACAGCTAAGCTCTGGAGTGGAAAGCAGTGAAGAAACTCTTGAAGTAAGCTTGCAGGGTCCTTTGGGGCAAACCAGTGACCTGGCTACGGTCAGCATAAATATGGACTCGGTTGTTCCTGCCAGGCCTACTATCACATCTCCGGCCGCTGGCTCTAGCCATGGAAGCACGATTGCCGTTAGTTTTCGGTGTCCAGAAGCAGGTGCTGTGGTTTCGCTATCTAGCGCTTACACACACCCTCGCAAGGCAACCTGCGTCGGTACTGAGACACAAACCGTAAGCTTATTTACAAACCAACCTACAAGCGTCCCTTCCACCCCCGTTACTCTGGTAGCAACAGACGCCCTAGGTAACGAATCTGCAGTAAGCACTGTTAATGTCGCCATTGATACCATTGCTGAAACGGCTCCAAACATCTTGTCACCGGCAAATGGCGAACAAGTTACAGATCCAATTGTCACAAGTTTTAGATGCGTAGCTGCAAACCAAACTGTTGTGGTTGAAAACGCATTTATCTTGCCTAACGGAAGAAGTAGCCATATTTGTACAGGAGCTGGAGATGTTACGCTTTCGGTCGATATTTGGGACCCGACAAACGTTCCGCAAAGCCCACTTAGACTCTACAGTATTGACACAAATGGAAATCGCAGCGATCCGTCGGAGGTCCTCATCGACCTCAGGGGGGCAAGCCATCCAACTCCAGAGTTTATGGAACCAGCTGCCAAAAGCCTACACTCCTTGAGTGTCCCGGTCACGGTTAGCTGTATTGCTTCGGGCACAACCCTAAATCTTTCTGGTCCGAATGTAGTTTCGCATTCGCACACCTGTACTTCGTCAGGAAACTACTCTGTAGATCTTGAGGTTCGCCCAGGAACTGAACATATCTCTATAATTAGTTTGAGCGCTACCGACTCGCAAGGGTTTAATTCTGTAAAAACTTTATCTGTAAATCTTGATAACGTAGCGCCTAGTCTTCCAGAGCGTTTTGACAATGCTGCATGGGTGACAAGCACAAGCTCGACTCCGATGCTAAGCTGGTCTAGCTCAGATAGCTCTGATCTAGTGCGCTATGAGTTAGCCGTTGGATCATCAGCTGGGGATAATGACATCAAAAGGCGCAGCTCTTTCCAGCAACCTTACGGCGCCGGGTTTAGAGGAGTGTACGACTTACCATGCTTCTATCCGCACTGTGGATGCACTAGGTAATGTTTCCGATCCTCTTTCCTCTACCACTGCTTTTGTGCCGGATGTTACGGCACCGTTAGCTCCAGAAGCAAACAGTTTCCAGCTCGGCCTAGATGCAACCTCTAGTGAGAGCGACACGCTTAGGTGGGCTGCTAGCAAAGACAACTGTCAACTTAGTAGCTACGAGTTTGCTATTGGTACCGATATTGATACAGACACAGGCTTATCGAATAAACTACCGTGGACAGACGTAGGCCAGAACCTCGCCTATCAGGCTACAGGCGCATACCTAGGACCAGACCCGCACCATAGCTCTGTAAGGGCCATCGATGCCGCAGGAAACACTTCGCCTGCAACAAGCTCAGCGGCGTGGGTCATCAAGCCAGAGGCCACCTCCAATCTAGAGTATATTGAAAGAACTTCTTCATCTCTAGAGCTAGGCTGGACCACACCTGAAGACCACGGCTATGAAATAACTGACTACGCCGTAGAGTATAAAGAAACCAGCTCATCAACGTGGATTGCATTTACAGATACTGTTGGAGCAAGTACCTCTGCGATTGTCAGCGGGTTAAAGCCCAGCACATCTTACGACATTCGAATTAAAGCTTTGAATGGAAGGTACTCTAACCCATCAAACATCCTAACAGACTTTACTGGATCTAATGTGCCGTTTTTTAACCCAACAACCTATAATGTTTTTAACCTAGGTGGCGCGGACGACAGTACGGTTGTAGCGTACGAAGACCAAACAGAAATAAAGATCAACGGCACCTTACTTGTAGAGCTTGACGCTGGAGAAACACACCGCTTTGCCAGTGCATTAAACGATGAAATGCAAAGCAATAAACCTGTTTTTGTTGCCGGCAAAGCTCAAGGCTCTGGCACAACTTCAAACTATATAGCCAATGTTGTCTGGAATATACCTGCTTGGTCTGGAAAAATTTTTAGTTTTAGTGGAACAAGAAGCCCTAACCATGTTGTAAACATTAGAGCTTTTGAAGAGACAAAAGTAGAGATCTTCAGCAGCTCTTCGGGCGCCCCCCTCCAGACACAGACCATGACCGCCAATACAAACCACACATTCTCTGTACCGAACGGCAGCTACAGAATAGAGAGTACGGGTCTTATTACCGGCTACCTTTACTCCAGCGAAAACGGGTTAAGAGTAGATGCCATGCCGCTTCTTCCGGCTTCTACAGATCTCATAGGTTATCCTTCTAGAAATGGGAATATAAGCTCTCTGGCTGATGGTAATAGCTATTCTTTGATTGGGTCGAACTCAAATACTGCAACCACTGGAACTTTAAATCAGTTTTCTACTTTAACAGTGCAAGCGACCGGTACTTTAACATCCCTATACCGCAGCGATGCGCTAAGAATCCTTAGTGCTGAAACTATGGTGGCCCGACGCAATGCCGATGCTGACGGTTGGGCCAGTGCTCCATTCTCACCCCGTGTATTTATGCGTAAAAGATACGCTCTAAATGTAAATGCAGACTACGTAGCCTTTGCCTCGGACAAACCGGCTGTCATTGAATTTATCAACCCAGCAAATGGCTCTGTTGCAAGCACCGTGACCTTGACCAAGACAGGAAACCACCCGCTGGCCCCGTACAAGGGCTATACCAACGTGTACGATCTAGCAGGTTACATTTTTAAATCCGATACGGCCTTTGCAGCCTGGTATCAGCCTAACTCCAATAACGGTGGTGGAGATCAAGATGAGACTACTATGTTTGGGACAAACGATTAAACTGCAAAAGACTTCGACCAAGGTATATGGCAACACGAGCTGGCTTGGGTTATCCTAGTACACAGAGTTTTCTATATAATCTTGTGTTTAGGTGGCTGCAGTGTCTTTGATTTTTTTAAGAAATATTTTTCGTACTTCCGTTTTTATTTTTTTGTGCGGCACGTTTGCTTTGTCCGGAGATCTGCTAGCTTCAACTAACCCGTTAAAAAAATGTGGTCTTCTACTCGGGTATAAAGATGGTACGTGGACCTTTAAAAATAAAATCTCCTACAACTCACCGAAGCATCTAGAAGATCATGCCATCGACGGTACGCCAATCCTTGCCGGCGCGGCTACCCTTGATAACTTTGCGCTTGGAGCCATGCTCGTACATGATAGGCCCGTTATTGAATACAGCAGGGTACGCATTGAAGATAAGCTAGAGCTCTGCAAAAGCGGAGATTGCAAAGTTCTTGAAACCAAGATTGCTGCAAACCCAGACGAGATGTCCACTGTGAGCACACTTATAGGCGATGAAATGGTGGCACTTTCAAAAGCTACACTTGTTGGGACTTACAGTTCTATGCCCGATGAAATGGCCAGGCTTGCCTTTAAACCTCTGGGAGAAAACCAATCAGTAGTAAACAAAGCAGAAGCCTACCAATACATTAGGTCTTTGGGCTTAGAGGTTGGAGGCGAACACCAACGCCTTGAAAAGGTGCATGTACACCCAAACGAACCTAAAGCAAACGTATGGCTAAACGCTAAAGGTATTGATTTTAGCCGTTATGCAAACTTTCCCGGACTACTAGATTCACTGTTTCAGGCAGGCGCTATCATTCGCAAGCAAAGAAACCTTGAGGATACTGTCCTCCATATCCCAGTAGCTATCAAAAAAATAATCATGAAAAGAGTACGGCAACCATCTGCTGAAAACTCTATTTTTACCGGTCAGATCGAGGTCACAAGTGGCATGACAACAAACTCTCTTTTTATGGAGATGAACGTGAGCATGTTTCAAGACGGGAAACCTATCGTATTTATCGAAGGATTCAAGCTTATAGGAATTCCAAAGGAAACCATGAGCGGTAGAAAACCCTAATATGCACGTTGAAAAAAAGGTAGAATAACGTTAAACCACGCAGGAAACGTCTTTAGGGTTTTTCTGCACGTGATCCGGTATTTTATATTTTTCATTTTATGTTTCCTAGCGCTATCTCCCCATGCAGTAAGCACTACCGCAGAAGAGGTCAACACCTTAGAAATCCCCCTTCTTATCTACGTCGAAGATAACGAAAAGCCCTGGAACCCTCCTCAGCAAAAAGCCAAAACAAGCGATTTTAGTGACATTGGTGAGTTTGCTGAGTTTTATATGGCCCCCACAGGTGGCCCCGGGCAACCTGCTACCGTGTTCGTAACGGGCTCACCCTCGCAGCACTCGGCTTTGGTCTTTGAAGGTCTAGAGCTAAGAGATCCTTCTCTCCCGAGCGGAGGAGCTAACTGGTCACTACTTTCCGCTCTAGGCGAAACCCATACCTCCCCTATTGGTCTGGGGGAAAGCCGCATTCTACAAGGCAGCGGAAGCTCAGGTGGGTTGATGCTTACTCTCCCTGAAAGCTCCAACGAAAGACTTAGGCTCACCCTAGGAGCTGGATACAAAAGACTTTCTGGAGCAATCTTGTGGTCGCCGTGGCAGGTTCCGCGTGATGGGCACAGGTGGCAATCGAGCCTGACATGGCTGCGCGATGCAGGGTGGAGCGCTGCGCAATCACCATCGGATGCAGCGCTAGGGCGTAGATCTCCTGGCTTTGACCTTGACCGCACCTCTGAGCTTAGCCACAGCTCTGTTTACGAACGCCTCTCGGAAAATAGCACAACAAAAGCACTCGTCTTATTGCAAAAACAAAAAACGCAGTTCGATGCGGGCCCCGGCGCAGATGACCAGAACGCCGAAGCTACCGGACAGAGCATTGGCGCCCTGGTGGCACACTCGCAAAACATGGGAAAAGAGTTTCACCTTAGTATTTCTGCTACAAGCAGGTGGGGCGAGCGCAAGTCAGAAAACCTGAGGGATCCATCCAATATGTCTCAATCCCAAGAAAGTACTTTTCATTATAACTACCAAGATGCGGCCGTGCAGCTTACCAAAAAGAAAATCCAATTTTGGAGTAAGACGCTAAACCTTTGGACCCGCGCTCAGGTCCGCTCTGATGCTATCGACACCCGGGACCGAAGAGAATTTGGGGCTTTCGCTACAAACGAATCAGTCAAAAAGCGCCGCGCGTCTTTTTCGGGGGCAGCTGGCGCAAAAACCAAGTTATCTAGATTATCGATGGAACTAGAAACCAAGTGGACAAAGTGGGAGTCTATCTCCGGCCATGCTTTTACGGCGAACTCGAAGATAGGAGTGGACGTATCATCTGGGGCTAGACATAAAATGTGGCTCTACGCCGTTTTAAATAGAGCGATTCATAGCCCAAGCTTGTATCAACTGCACTCGAACTTTGGAAACCAATCGTTAAAACCTGAAAAATCAAATAATATAAAAATTGCTGTTAAACGAAAACAAAAAAACTTTACAGCAGAGATAGCTTACACTCAAAAAAACCTAAGAAACCTAATAGACTTTGATTTTTTATCGGAAAAAAATCGCTTTGCGTTTGTAAACAAGACATCTGCAAACATAAATGCCCTGCAATTTTTAGCTATAAAACCTCAAAAAGAACCTTCCAGAGTGTTTGGCAGCATGCACCTAACCTGGCTTCGCGCTCAAAGCGGTGATAGCGCAAAACAAAAGCTGGTGCGTAGGCCCTATTTTCAGGGTGTAGCAAAGCTTGGCTATCAATTCAGGAGCAATCAACTAAAGAAAAGTAACGCAGTGAAAATAAGCTACAAACTTTTGGGCAAACGTGTTGACATAGATGCTTCTGGAAATAGGCTCGAGATGAAACCTGTTTCCAGGCTCGACTTGCAGTATGAACAGCCAGTATCACCGCGGCTGACAGCAGGCTTTACGCTAGGGAACCTGCTAGATGAAAGCCGTCAAATTACCTGGGGTTACCAGGCTATACCTCGCCATGTTCGTGTACAGATAAACTGGCAAAGGTAGCCTAGAGTACCTTTGTGGCTCGTTCTGTGCTAAACATAAGCACTACAAAAGACTGCAAGAGGACAGGTACAAGAAATATGCGTTACGGCTCTCCTTTATTCTACTCTTTCGCCATTCACATGGTCGTGGGCCTGCTAGTCCTATCGAACATGGGTTTACAGCAGCCGCTGGTGTCCATCGAACGAAGCAAAGCCGCCTCTCCCGTGCTGATTCAGTTTGCAAAACCAACCATGGAAATTGGAATAGAAAAAACATCCGCCGCCGCTCTATTAAGTAATCAACCTACGCCTCAGGCTATTCAAAATAGCTCCTCACTCCAAGTATTGCCCCAAACCATATCCCAAACAGTAAACGACCCGGAAAGTACGTTGAGCCTCGGCTTGGTAGAGGATCCAAACGGCGCGCTGGCAAATGAGTTAGCTTTAGAAATGAAAGGCATTGTGTCGAGCGTCCCCGGACGTTTTGTACACCTAATCGCTGAGCAAACTGAAGTTAAGCTAGAACGCAAGAACGATGAATGGAAAGCATCTATTCAAAAGTCTAGTGGTTTGCCAATGCTCGATAGAAAAATATTAAGGCGCCTACAAACACCCAAGTTAAAAAAAGAGTGGAAAAAAAAGCTAGCCAAACTCAATCAAAACCAAATAAACCTAAACCTGAATAAAAAAAGACTCTTCTAAAAGTTTGATTTAGTGAGATATTTGAATAGGTCTATTCGACTCAATTTTAAGTAGCGTTTTGCCATCCAGGTGATCGCCTGCCCCTGTATACTCACTTGCTACGCGTACGGTTTCTAGTCCATCGAAGGAGTATACGAGCGGCCTTGTTCTGCGCAGGTCATAACTTAGCTGTTTGGTTCCAGAAATAGATTGTTTGAGGTCAATTTTAATTAGCTGCTTGTTCTTGGTTTTGTACATTGGTGTAAGCTTGATAGCTTGCCCACGGTCAGTGGCACCTACAAACACCTGCATGCCAACGGGGACAATAGTGGTCGCAGGCTGCGGAATGGTTATTCGCGCACCTTTAGGCAAAGATTCTACAAAAAAACCAGGGTTTGATTGAGACGTGTTCATGTAGCCAATTGCAGCCACACAAACAACTAGGTAAATTTTTCCAACGCGAAAGTTCATACACACATCCCTTCTTGTTTTTTGATTTTTAAATTTTAGGCTAAAAAACCACGGCTCCGTTAGTTTAGATTTTTAACTTTTCTTGGAAAAAGCTTAAAATAAGCGCTTTTAGCTAGTAGCTTTAAATTGGGTGGGTCTAAGAAACTAAAAAAACATCTGCATTTCAAACACTTACACCACCTCCGTCAGAAACCAGAAAAAACCACCGATAACGATAGAGTGTTAGAGGAAGAGGACCGATGCGCGCTATCTTATGCATCTTAGTTGCCAATTTATTGATGACGCCCGTAGCTATAGGTGGAACCAACCTACGCTGGACGCCTATGGATGGCCCGTTCCCCAGCAAAGCCCTCGGCCTAACAAACACATCCTATGGCCATAGCATCCGCGCACAGCTTGGTGTATCCGACGAGTGTGACCTGGTTGAAGATGCAGTTTATATGGCAGCAAAATCGACGACAGAAAGATACTCGCTTACATGTAGAGATTATAAAATTTGGGGAAGCGAGATCATTGTCCGAAAAGATCTAAAAGGCTACATGCTCTCAGCAAACGCTACCCTTCCAAGCATTCGAGATGTTTACAACATTCATATTTTGGGGGAATACCTAAAAAGCCCACCTCTTCAACTAGCCCATGTAGATAAAGAACAGCTAGAAGCTGGGTTTCTGATGCAAGAAGGCGAGCTTGTCCCGGTCTTTAAAAGAACATCTATCCGCGGAGCAACGCGCGTGCCTTTTATCCAGTTTGTTTCTGCTATTTTAGGCACACCTATAAGAACCATCCCAAATGCGATCGGATCAGACGCTCTTGTCTTTGAACACAATCACACAGAACCTAACCGCGTATGGAGACAGATCGACAACATCAACACCAAGCTAGACCACGCCAGGTTTAGGGTGCTACCAGACATCGGTGCCCGAACGTTTGCCCAAGGCGGCGAGTTTGAAGACTCAGAGCGTAGCTCAGGGCATAAACAAGCACAGGTCTTTTATGCAATTCAAAAAATAAATGACTATTGGCAATCGATGGGAGTTACTAGCCAAGGACAAATTGATGTGATGATCGATTCGGCCTATGGCGGGCATACAAATAACGCCTTGTACCTACCGAAAACAAACACACTGCCAGCAGAAATCCACATTGGACCCGGCGGCGGAGATGACCACGCATACTCGCTAGATAACGACATAGCTCAGCATGAATTTACCCATCATATACTAGACCCACACCTTGGAAACAGCCACCTTGAATCGCTTTTACTACACGAGGCGCTTGCAGACTTTTTTACTGCAAACCTAAATGACGACCCAGAGTTTGCACCGTCTATCCGCAAAGATGGCAGGCCTTTGCGTTCCATGCTTCTCTCGGGTGGAAACGCCATTGACGATCGCCATATAGATTGGGGCATTCACGAGCTCAGCCAGTTTCTTAGCTCGACGCTTTGGGAGATGCGGCGTTACATAGAAAACATGGACCAGCTTGTTTGGCAGGCGGTTACCATGACAGGAAGAAATACACCTCTCCAAGATTTTTTCTGGGCACTTGAGCAAGCAGACCGCACTCAAAACGGCGCCTTGATTTTTCGTCAAGACACAGAGTCAGAAGTGCTCGAAGAAGACTTTTCGGCATTTAGCTGTGAGATATATGGGCCTGCCATAGAGTTTGGCTTTGCCAGGTTTTTGCCGCAACATGACTCCACTCCTTGTGGTCTACCGATTGCCGATATCACTGAAGAAAGCAAAGACCGGAAACCTGCGCTATTTGCTCATCTCGATGGGTTATATGAAAGCTCGCTTTCAGCAGCTGAGGGCGAGGGTGGTTGTGGTGTTATAGGGTCAAACCATGGCAGTGACGGCTCTAAGATCCCTACCCTGCTGCTGCTTTTGCCTTTTTTAGCTCTGATAAGACCAAGGGTATTGAAACTGTTTGTTTCACACTCCGTGTGATGAAATGCCTTTGAATGATTCGCTTAGAGCTGTGTTTGGGATAAAAAGGCAATGAATCACAGCAGACGATTGAGCTAACCGAATTTATTTAAACTTAAGCCACCTGCTTCTTTGGAGATACAGGCTGTGGGTGGCTACTCTTTTTTTCGCCTCCTTGCTCCATGCTTTGCATAACCTCTCGGGTTGCCAGTAACACGCTATGTGGCCCAAAACTCCGTGAAATATAACGCGTGATCTTCTTTGCGAGCTCAGGAGCCAGGTAATCACCGAACCTTTGAGACCCAATATAAACCATAGGTCGATCCGTAAAAAACTCTTCGAGAGACAGGCCGCTAAAACCTTTCATTTCTTCTGAAAGCGCTATAACGCCAACCTCGCAACTTCTTAGTGCATCAAAAAACTGTTCTGGCCCTGTAACAGTCTTTACAACCATCCCCAGAGCTAAAGCAACCCGTTCAAAACGGTCTTGAAACCTCGAATCTTTATCTACAAGCAAGACGTCAATGTGGCCTGTTGTTTTTCTTAATTGATACATACTTACAAGGTCCTTTTACGCTAATTATGAATCAAACCTTTCTTCTCAGGTAAGTGTCACTTTTATCTGTTTTTTAGCCCTATAAATAGGATCGACAAAAAAAACCAGAGCTTGTCTCGCCCTGGTTTTCCATTGAATATTAGTGGTTTAGAACCTGTTTATTTACGGCTTGCCCCTCTTGATTTCTTAGCTTTTGGCGTCTTTACAATCGCCTCTTTGGGAGCTTTACCAGCTGCGTTGATCTTGGTTGGAGCAGCTTCAAGCCCATAAGCTTTACGAACCTCACCTTCAATTTTTTGAAGAAGCTTAGGGTTTTCGATGAAGTACTCTTTGACCGATTCGCGGCCTTGACCAAGACGAGTTTCTCCGTAGGAGAACCACGTACCTGCTTTGTTGACGATTTCTTTTTCTACCGCCAAATCAAGAACATCTCCCTCGCGAGAAAAACCTTTACCAAAAGTGATGTCAAACTCAGCTTCTCTAAAAGGTGCCGCTACTTTGTTTTTAACAACTTTCACGCGGACTCGGTTACCTTGAACCTGGCCATCTCTTTTAATCGAAGCAATACGGCGGATATCCATACGTACACTAGAATAGAACTTAAGTGCGTTTCCACCTGTAGTAGTTTCAGGGCTTCCAAACATCACGCCGATTTTCATACGAATCTGGTTGATGAAAATAACGGTGGTACCTTGCCGTGCGATGTTTCCGGTAAGTTTACGCAATGCTTGTGACATAAGCCTTGCTTGCAAACCAACGTGATGATCGCCCATATCGCCTTCGATCTCTGCACGAGGCGTCAACGCCGCCACTGAGTCAATGACGATCAAATCAACCGCACCACTACGGGTCAACATATCAACAATTTCTAGGGCTTGCTCACCTGTATCTGGCTGCGACACCAAAAGCTCTTTTAAATCAACGCCGATCGATTCTGCATAACTCGTGTCTAATGCATGCTCGGCATCGACAAAAGCAACGACGCCGCCAGCTTTTTGAGCTTCAGCTGCAAGGTGAAGAGTAAGCGTTGTTTTACCGCTGGACTCAGGACCATAGATTTCAATTACACGACCACGAGGAATCCCGCCAACCCCTAAAGCAATATCCAAAGAAGGAGCACCTGTAGAGATGGTTTCTACCTTTTCTTTATGTCCACCCTCGCCCAATCGCATGATAGAGCCTTTGCCAAACTGCTTTTCGATGGCAGCTACTGCGTTTTCAATTACTTTTACTTGATTTTCATTCATAGTCGTTCCGTCCTGAAAGTAAGTTTAAAATCCGTCCTTGAGGTCTGCGCTAAGCGCAAATCCTGCAGACATATTTGTAACCTGCTAGAAGGCCTCTCGCCATACAGGTGTTCCAAAGTTATAGGGAATACACCTGCGGGGCAGCAACAGACCTCTTGAAAAGACCTAATAGCCTATTTTCAATATACTTTTACTGGCTCTTAACCACTCATAAGCCAACTGGATTCATCCACAGCACTGCTCGCTCTTTGAGCTATTTTGCTTAATTATTGAAACCTTACAGTCAGCTAAACTAACTAGATGGAGGCACAAAGGCACCTCTATGCTTCACCCCACTGTTTTCAAGATTGATCGCTTCTTTCTTCGCAGCCTGAATCTTGGTTAGAGTCTCAGCCGAAACACTCATCTTCAACAAAAACGTCCTTGCTGGCTCCTCGCCTGAAATTTTATCTAAAACCCCGTCGCGCCGATAGATTCACACATCTCCCAATGAACATAAATTGTTCTTTGCGGATCAGCCCCTTTTAATCCCTACATTCTAGTAAGTTTGCATTTATAGCCTGAAGCCGATTTATAACCATATCCCTGATACGCATACCCTGAAGCAACCCTAAAGCTGAATCTGAATAAGCACTAATATCGAACTGAAACTCTACACGCAACTCTAACTCGCCGTGATCAGAACCTATACCTACGACACTAAATCCCTTGTTTCCCAGTAGCTTCAAACTAGTAACTAAGCCTTTTTTCAGCCCATCATCATTACGATTTAGGGTTAGGACCCAATTGTCGCGAGCATCATGATTGCTATCCTCACACGGGTCTGAAGCAAAGCAAATACCTGGTACTAGTAAGACAGCAAAAAATATTTTTTTCATTATTGCGTTCCTTTCAATAGCTGTTTGTTAAACCACCCTAATTTTCACACAACAAGCATGACACAACAATACAACCAACACCGGAACTGTTGGCATTTACCTATGGATGTCAACAGGAGCTGGGGAATTTATTTCCTTGAAAATACTTTCATCGAAATGATTGCAGGTTTTTGAATCATAAACGACACAACCCACAAGGTCTCGTACAACCTTAGAGTCTTTAATTGTAGCTTCGTTTTTTAAATAAGCCCTAATTGTTTTGTAGACAACCTCATGGAGAAACCCTGCAATCCTTTGGGTTTCACTTCTCAGCTTGAAAAAATTTGTCGAATTTACCTTAAGTTGAATTTTTTTACCTTTATTGTCTTCCCAACTAAATACCCCAACAAACTTACAATTGTCAGGAGGAGTTGTTGCAGCATCCTTTGGTGCATCCAAGCTATCGTCAACAGCCACTATCCCTTTACTTTTTACAGACAACCAAAAATCAAAAGCAACCTGAGGAAACCAATGCGGGGAACCGTAAGATCTTGTTCTCTGCAAATAAAGCGAAATTAATGTGTCATAAAATTCTTCCCTGTACTCTCCAAAGAAAACAAGATTACCAAACTCGACAGAAAAAGACGGACTGTTATGAAAACTGATATTTGTTTCTTTTGGGGTAATCGACCACCGATTCTCGGCTTCCCACAAGTCCAGAAAAGTTGTTTCGTATTCGCCCTTATTATCTTTACATACATATGCTCCCCCACCTCCAGTCTCACGACCGGTTTCTCGAGCAGCGCAATGTGTCCCTTCAAAAATCAACGTTAAAGCGAACAGTAACGCCAGAAGCTGAAATTTAGAAAAAAAGCCTAATACCTTGTAGTTAAGGGGAAAAAACTTATACATAGTTGGTAGACCTCATCTTTACTTTTTTGTTTCAAGGATAAAATTTTATCTATACGGCGGCGGAATTTTTGAATCTCTTTACGTGCTAAACCAAGTTGTTCAGAATTGACAGCCATCATTACCCCTGTCTGATCTCTTTGAGCAAGAGGGACTAGCTCAAGGGCGCTCTTTGCTTTGTCCAAAAGCTGTAATTGATGATTTTTATAAGCCAGAGTTGACCTGCTTTTCGGAAGACAGCTTTGAAAGCCGCTAGTGTCATCTACTAAATTTAAGCCTTCTACCTTTACCATCCCTAGAGACTGGAGCCTTTTAATAGCCATACTAACCGCAGTTGGACTGATCTGAAGTCTTTTTGAAATCCAATTGATTTGAGGTTTAAAATCTTTTGTACTAATAAGTTCAAGGATCGCAAAATGGTGCCAATCACTAATAATTTTAAAGTGATCTTCTGCTACTTGTTCATACTCTTTTTGATCGCTTTTTTGTGGCTTATACCCACATCTGGATTTTTTATAATAAAAATCAACTTCACTAGGCTCCAACCCTAACTTAGCTCCAAGCCTTTTTGAGAGCCGTAGGCCAATAGTACGCTTACCGTTTAGTATTTTGGAAAGAGAAGCAACATCTATGTCCAGATACTTTGCAAAGGCTCGCAATGAGTACCTAGGGTTTCGCATTACTCTTCTCTCGAAAGAATTTGCAATGACCTCGCGAAAATTTGTAGGCCCACCAACCATAAGTCGCTCCGCTGTTTTTCTGTAGCATCTATAGACCAAACCCACATCGGTATGTCAACAAATGTAGACACAAAAGAACAACTATCTATTTTTGCAAAAATTCTAGTTACTTAGAAAAATTTTCCAGCCTCCCACCAACACCCTCTATCAATCTTCGAGACAGTAACCGCTGTTTTTCTAGTGGCAAAAAGCGATGAACAGTTTTTCTTTGGGATTGAATATTCACCTGGGTGTTGAAATAAAATGAAGCTCCCTTATTATAGGGGATCACCCCCTTTTATTCCGGTTGGTTCTTTTTTAAGGGTTCCATCCGCTCTATACTCGCAAGGCTTCCGCCTGCAATAGCTAATGGATAAAGTATAATAGCGGCAAACGGGATCATCATCCAAACACCGAGGCCAAAGGCTACGCCTATATTACTGCATAAAAACTTTAGGCGATCCGTAAAACTCATCCCTCGCCGCGCTAGAGGATAGTCGATTAAATCCCAGCCGACCAAACAAGCAGCCACAACAAAGCCAAGTGCTTGTAAAAAGAAAATAGAAAGCAAAGAGACGGAAAGCATAAAAGCTGCTTTCTTGATCTCTTCGGTGATCAGCAAAATAGACCTCCAGATACCTATGTCTGGAACCTCTTCACCCGTTTTAGAGCTTTCGACCGCACAAGACACCCATTCGTAGACGGGGACAAACAATATGTTGACCAAAATGACGCACACCAAAAGAGAGAGTATGCGGATCAGGGCAATCATCAGGCCTTTTCCCAACCACCAGAGCCATTTAAGGTACCAGGCCTCAGGCTTCCCCCAGTATAAGGACTGCATCAGCCAGCGGTCTAGGTCATCTAGCCAAAAAAGCCCGTAAGCCCAGAAGCCTAGAGCCAGAAGCACAGGTAGCATAAGAAGGCCCAAATACTGCGGTTTTTTCAGAAGCCAGGCTACCCCGCGTGGAAAAGCCCAAAACCCTGTTTTAATGTCGGCAATTAGTTTCATAAGACTCTATTCTAGCAATTTGCTGGGTATTGCCAATGGTTGATGTTTCGGCAAGGTGATCCTGGTCGGTTTAAATACATCAGGCTTTTTTCAAAACTATCTTCTTCATAGAAATTTTGCGCATCAAGTGTTTTAGCAAAGCCTACATGTAAAGCTCACATGTGCGAGAAGACAACAGCCCTAGCCCCAAAAACCTAAGAAGGGCTCAAAAAATGATGATGGGTTTATCTGGTATTTAGGAAGACGACAAAACTCTCCGAGCTTATGGTACGTAAAACCCACAAATTTTGATAACTAAGTAGAAGCATTCTTGACTATTTCCACCAAGAAACTAATCTATACTGTAGATCTTAGTGTAGGTCGCATTTAAAGGGGTACCTGCAGGTATGAGCAATGATTTTTCAACTTTTGCAAAAGCTATAGGGGCATTGCGAGAAGCACTGGACGCACGGAAGGATTCAATTGCAAGAGATGCATCGATACAAAGGTTTGAGTTTTGTGTTGAGCTATCTTGGAAGTCCTCCAAAAAATATCTAGGAACAAGCACTTCGGGGCCAAAACAGGTCGTGCGGGAAATGGCTCAAAACGGATTGATCGTTGACGCAATCCTCTGGCTGCAGGCAATCGACGAGAGAAACCTGTCTTCACATACCTACAACGAGCAAATTGCAGAAAGAGTGTATTCATTCGCTCAGGCATTTTTTCCAAACTTTGAATCTTTACATGCCAAATTGGCGGAAGAGTGATGTTTGGACTTACGCAAGAGCAAATTGATTTTTTGAAAAAAAACTTGGTAAACCCGTTATCTAATATCGGAACAAAGGTCTACGTGTTTGGTTCAAGAGCTCGTGGCAGCCACAACACGTACTCTGATTTAGATCTTCTCATCGAAGGCTCATCAAAAAAAACTGCACTTTTACTTGCAGAGGCAAGAGAGTTTTTCGAACAATCAAACTTTCCTTATAAAATTGATTTTGTACTAGAAAATGAACTAATTGAAGCATACCGAAAAAAAGTTTTAAAAGATCGTATACTCCTAGAATAAATTAAGATGACAGCAAGGTGGGTAGGGAATTCAAATCACATTTTCGGCTTCTGCCGGACGTATGTAAAACCACTCTTAATTGCAAGCTGACCTGCAGCCAGCTTCGGGCTTTGTAGCTAAACATCTGAGATGCCAGGGGTATGATTAGCAAGGCCTTCGAATAGAGCGAGGCAGATCTGGGATACGGCCGTTTTAGGCCCCTAGTAATATTTGCTGGGTATTGCCAATGGTTCATGTTACGACAGGGTCCTCATGATCGATTTAAATACATTTATAAAACAAGTCTCAGCAATTGTTCCTCCCAAATGGGGCATAGACCCTGACAGCTGCACGCCCAAACAAGCGATTTCTTGGTGCAAAAGACTGCAGTCTAGGTGCAGAAACGAAGTCGAGGCACTTTGGCTCACTTACAATACGGGGCGCGCAAACCTAAGCACTCGAACTGTTGCCAACGCACGCTCTGTGTCGGCGTATTTGATTGGTTTCCACCCGTTTCAATGGTTGAGAGCCCAGCAAGTCTTAAGCAGAGCTCAAACGCGGCATCCAGCGGTTTTTGAAAGATTCAAAGAAGGTTACGACTGCATTGATTTAGGATGCGGGACGGGGGCACTGTCAAGCGCTGCCGAAGACGTGCTTGGACCTGCTGAAAGATGGCTTGGGGTAGACCTTTCTAAGCCTGCACTTAAAGCAGCTGAAATTGGCTCGAGGGCCAAGCAGAAAAAAAGCCTTAAAGTATCCTTGCATGACCTTGATTTTGAGCGATACTTGGCAAATGACACCAGACCTCTTTTAATATGCCTCGGCTACACTGCAAACGAAATGCGTGGGACCGTAGGCGAACGGTTTCGCTCAAACCTTTTAAACTGCATTGCAAACCTAAAAGAAAAAAGACCTGTATTGCTGATCTGGCTAGAGCCAGCTATGGAAGAGCAGGCAATTTATATGCATAAAGTAAAAGAGCAGGCCAGACTTTTAGAACTTCCTGTTCTTTACCCGTGCCCCCACCAAGCTACATGCCCAATGGGGACAGGAGAGTCGGTCAAACAAAAGGACCGCTGCTATTCTGAGGTTTCCGTAGAGGGCTCTAAAAAAATCCCAGCTGTTTTGTTACCAGGGGCTCCCAAAGCTACGCACAACAGAAGCCGCCTGGGAGTGTCTGGTTATGTTTTTTGGAACCAGCATGGCTGTGAAGATGAGATAAAAAAACTAGAGGGTGGAATTCTAGTCGGAAGACCCCGTGAAAGAAACGGCGCTGAAAAGATGCTTATATGTAAACCCGACGGTGAAATACGTAAAAAACCAGGGCGCTCTGAAAAAATGAGAGGACAGACCCTGGCTTAAGCCAGCACTACCCTTAAAAACTACATCTTCGACCCCGTGTTTTCTTCAATCGTCTTAGCTTCTAGGTATTTTAGGATTCTTTCCTTCTGCGACGTCAGCATCTCGATTCTGCTCTCAAGCTCTTTTTGGATAGCTTCTTCTTTGGTTTCAGATTTTTGTGTTTTGAGAACTGCTATCTTCTCTTCAAGCTCTTTAGTTTTTTCCATCAAGTTGTCGCGGCTTTCGGCCTGATTCGCCTTGTCAAAAATAATACTTTCCGGAGCTTTCTCTTTGGGACCAGAGTCTGCAACCTTCCTTGGTTTTTTGGGGATGAACGCCCGCCCGTCTGTGATCGGGATTTGGTTCATAAAGTTTGGTGACATGATTTCAATCCCACCTTCATGCAAGAAATCTAAGACATTTGCTCGAAGCTCGGAGCGAGCAGAAACCAAAAACTTTACTTCTTTTAAAAGACCAGAAATTCTATAAGAGACGCTAAAATCGCCTAGCTCCATGACGTGTACGAAAGGGTCAGTAAGGTCTGCATCTAAAGCAGCTTTTTTAAGAAGTTTTGTGATTTTTGATTGATGCACGTCATAGCCAAGAGAAACCGTCGCAGATACGACCGTCCCGCTTTTAGGAAGAACCTCAAAAGGTTTGGTAACAAGAAAAAGGTTTGGCAACGTTACTAGGTTACGCTGCTCGTTTTGGATCTCTGTGTGCAACAGCCCTTGCTCGGAAACCCTTCCAAGCATGCCATCAACCCGGATAAAATCACCCGGACGAAACGACTGCAGGGCCTTGAGCATAAACCCTGCCATGGTATTACCCAAAAGAGAAGTGGACCCAAGCGCGATAGCGCCTGTGATAAACAAAGCAAACATTTGCATGGCGTAGTCGCGAGCCTCACTTTCGATGGGTAAAGTGAGGACAGCAAACATCAAAAAAGATATAGCTATGAAGGCGCTGATCATTTGCTTGATGAGTTTATTATCTGGCAGTAAAATCATCTTTGGGCTTTTCGCTAACCAATGAAAAGCTTTAAAGCACGCTACTCCCAGAGCTACCGTAAAGAAAAAAGGCACCCAACTTTGTAGGTGTAGCCAAAACATCTGTAAAATATCAACAAAAGATTCCACGCGAGCAATTCCTTTCACCCGAACTTTAAACAAAAACTAGAACGATTCTACCTTCTTATTATGCCATAGTTTTTCTGCAGCGATGAAGGCTAGCTCTGGAACTATTACGCTTTTATAACCAAGTTGCTCCAAAGCCTTTTGGGCTAAGGGTGCACCGCCGCCATGAATAAGGATTAAGGTAGATTCCGTAGAGTGCAGCTTGTTTTCCTTTGGCTGAACAGAAGAAAGCATCTCGCTAAAAACACCTTTGAACTGTGCTTTTAAGGCTCCCGCAATAGCACCTTTCGTGCTTGTCCAACTTTGCGGGGTGTTTGCCCAGTCCCAATCTCTTAACTCCAAAGACAGGTCCGGAAGACCTCCTGTTTTTTCTGAAAGAGCTTGAAGAGTCTTCGCAGGGCTAAGAGCTATACCTCCACCTATGTGGCGCTGTCCGTGATTTACAAAATCCAGCGTCCATGCGGTACCGGCGCCCACGACGCAGGTATTGACACAGGTATTTATGTCTTTGCTGTCACCCTTAGAAGAGACAACATCCAATGCTCCAAGGATACCAAGGTACCTGTCGATGCCAAGCTCATCAATTTTATATTCGGTGTCCAACAGTTCTTGGCGTTTTTGAGGCTTAACAGGCGCCTTTCCGTGCGCAGTGAAAACGGCAAGAACTTTATCAAGGGTTTTTGCGTGTGTGCCAAAAAGCATCCACTCATCATAAGATTTTATGGCTTGTAAAACGGATGCGCCCAGATCTACGCTTTTCCACTCTACTTTATGCAGCCTTTTACGCGCACCGTCATAAAACTTCAGCGTAGAGTTACCGACTTCGATGATTCCTTTTTTACTCATAGTTTTTTTGTACCTGTTTGTTTTATTGATCTTAGTCTGCCCCAGCATATGCAGCAACTTTCAAGCTAAGGCTTACCCCGGAATTATGGAAGGAACCCAACCTTGTTTTCTTTCGGTCCAGGTTGTTTGCATTTGTGAATCTGAAAGACCGGATAGTTGAAGAAAGCCATCCGCAAGGACACTTTGGTGCTGAAGAGTCTCTGTGCCTTTTACCCAATAGGGCACCGGATCGACCTGCTGCCAGCTTTTTTGCAGCGCAGCCTCTAAGGTACCCACCCAATAACTCTGTAGATAGGTAGCTAAACTGCTAGCAAAGGCAGGGACGTCAAATTTATCTGGGTTTTCACCCAATGAAGCCGCCGGCAGGTTAAGAGAAAGGCCTTCTTGCTCAAGAGCAAACCCTTGCTGCGCAGCATTCACTCCAATACCAACCGTAATAAATGTTTTCTTATCTATAGTAGACGACTCACACAAGACGCCAGCAACCTTCGAGAACGCTCCGTTCTGTTCGAGCAAAATGTCATTAGGCCATTTTAGCCAAATTTTTGGTTTATTTTGTTTTGTTTGGTTTTGTTGAAGCTTATCCATCAAAAACTTTGCCAGCAGTGCCCCAACCAAAGAAGTGTGACCTGGAATATACCCGCCTAGGCTTGGAAGAACCCCAGATACATAGACGCCGCCACCTGTGCTTTCCCAGCTTTTACCCCGCGACCCCCGGCCCTTGCTCTGAAGAGAAGCCGAAACCCAGAAAGGTACTTGCTGGCTTTTAACTCTCTTTGCTACCTCGTCTTGGGTTGATTCACAGGTATTTATATGTTCGATCGAAACCACTTTCAGCCCTCCGGAACTGTCAAACTAGTTGACACCGACCATTTGAGCAATAGTTATCTAATTCAGCTAAATCCATAAATAATTGTAATTATTAACTAAAAATAGTCCCAGGCTCGAATTCAAATTGGAACCTCAATTGCAACCATCAAGGAAAGAGAACTGAAAAGAAAATCTTGGGAGAGAGTTAATAAAATGAATATTAAAGGACATCAAACAAAGGTTCGCTCAAACTTTATAGGCTGGTTTATCGCATCCTGTTTTGTTTCTGTCGCTTGCTTGCCGCAGACATCTGGCGTTTTAGGCGTCAATCAAAACGATGTTCAAGTCGGTTTAACGATTGACGCAAACTCTAGATTGCAAAATATGATTGTCGCATCCGCCGAAAACACGGTTGTTCGCTTGTGCCAACCACAAACTTCGGCAGAGCAATGCTTTAGCGGTCAAGGAACCATACCTCTTGCTGCAAAAGGCACAATCGATGGCATAAATATTCATGCTATTGAAGACGCTGCCACGCTAGCTTCTTTGGCACAGTTTGAAAGCATGGAACTGTACGTGGGCACCCCTATCGACGGCAATATCAACCCGAATACTATGAAAAGTTTTATTGTAGAAGTCGAAGCGACCAACCCAAACAACATAGCCGCAACCCCTGTAGCTATCCAGGCATCAAGTACGCCGGCAACACCGCAAACAAATAATGTGCCTCAAGGTGCTCTTCCAGCGACTGCGACTGCACCGGTTCAAGGAGAAATCCCTGAAAGCCTGTCGAACTCTAGGCTAAGCAACGGACAAATTGCCGTTCCAGTTGTAGATATGAGTAATGCAGCATCTGGAACACCAAGAATTATTGGAATGACATCTGTTGCAGAAACTCAGTTCAATCAGTCCTATGATTTAACCATAAATGACCCTAATTTAACTTGTAGACAGCAAAATGGTGTCCTAGTTTTTACAGGCGAAAACCGTGTAGGTTGCATACCTCGATAGTAGCCACAATTAAGATGCACTAAAAAGCAGCGTTCTTTCGCTGCTTTTTTAAATTGTATTCAAATCAAGCTATTCGCCCATATTTTTGGCATTATTTCGAAAAGCTTACTGGAATTGACCGAGTGCGAATGCTAGTCTGCGGCCTCAGGCCTTTGAATTGTCAGGGCCATGTGCTGAAACAGCTAGCGTTACGTAACGCAAGTATGAGCTAAGTTTAAGGAGTAGATAGCATATGAAAAGAACGATGAATTTGATTTTGGGCCTTGGCCTCTCGCTTGCAATCACAGGCGTTGCATCTGCACAAGTTGACAGTCTTTCCCCGAAAAATGTTGCCAAAACTGAAGGCGCAAAAGAGGGTTGGACTAAAAAAGGTACCGTAAATGTTGGCGGTAACTTCAACCACAATAAAAACGTTCCAGGAAAAGCTGACGGTGAGTCTCTAACTGGTTCATTAGGGGTTATTTTCAACGCTGACTACCGCGCTGGAAACCACGAAGTTCGCAACAGTCTATCTCTTTTTGAGTCTGTAACTCAGTCTCCAGCTTTAGATGAATTTGTACTAACAACAGATGAGCTTCGCGGCGACTCTTTGTACCTATTCAACATCGATAGTCTTCCTTGGCTATCTCCATATGCAAGCGTTAACGCGTTGACCAACGTATTCGAAGGCAAGTTTTACTCTCCAAGCGTTCCTGGTGGCGAACTAGAGCTAACTGACTCGTTCGGCGTTATACGTCTTCAAGCAACAGTCGGTGGATTGTTCAAGGTTTACAGCAGCAAGCCAATCTCTATTGAAGGCCGTGTTGGTTTTGGTACTCGTCAAATTTTCGCTGACGACCAATACACTGTACAAGAAGTAAATGGCGCATTCGGACGTGACAGACTAAGTAGCACTTCTATGTTTGGTATCGAAACAGGCTTAGACGCAAAAGGTGACCTTGTAGAAGACAAAATCGGCTACACTGCTTATGTTAGAGCATTCTCTCCAGTTTCTACGGACTCTGATGAGGAAGGTGACCGCAACATCCTTTCTCTAACAACACGTGAATTCGGCGCAAGCGTTGACTTCAAAATTGTTAAGTGGGCATCTCTTGTTTACCAATTCAGAAGCTTGACTGAGCCTCTTTTGGTTGACGGTCCTCAGATCAACCAAAACGTCCTTCTTTCTACAAGCTGGGTTTTGGGTCCTGACGCAGAAGCAAAATAAAAAGCTAAGCACATTAGCAAAACCATTAAAAAAATCCCCAGCTTCGGCCGGGGAATTTTTTTTGAATATATATTGTTTAAAGAAAAACTTACTGCCCTCGCTCGGTGCTCTCAAAGATCTTATCAGCACTCTCCGAAACAAAGCCCTGATAGAGTTTTCCGCCCAAGCTATTCAAAGGGTACCGCAAAGCAAACTCATAGTAGCAAGAAGGAATCTCGAGGCTACCATCATCAAACTCTACTAGATGATTGTAAGCGAGAGTAGATGACTGTTCTAGGCCAATGCCAGAGCTGCCTTTGATCTTCCCACCAGAGTCATTGAGCTTATGCCCCTTCGACTCCACAAACTCGTTGATGCTTTCAAGCTCACTTGCAAATTTAAGCTCATTTACCAATACCGTAAAGTGGTTCACCCTATGTCCGTAGGCCGCTACCCAGCTACCGTACTCTGACTCAGTTTTTAGCTTTTCATACTGCTCTTTTCGAAGCTTCCACGGCCTGCCGGAGATACAAAAATCAGTCTGCCCTTTTTGGGCCTCTGAAAGCTCCTGGCAAAGCTCTTTGACCTGGTCTTGAAAAGCGGAAGAGAACTCCTTGGTGAGAAGCTCACTGATAAATACCTTTGGCCACGGCCTGCCTTTAGAGTCTTTTCCGTCTTTTTCGAAGTGAAGCGCAAAAAGCTTTTTAGCATCAAAGTGGTACTCATCTTTTGCCTCATAGCCAAATTCTATAAAAGCTTTGGCCAAAACATCAATGCCGATCAAATCGTAGGTTCTAAGCGCTACGTGATCATTGGAAATAGGTCCCTTGTTTGCTTCGACAAATTGATCGTGGATCACTCCCGCCGCAGGGGTAAACGAGGTGTAGTCGTTCCACATGGCAGAAAAAAGTTTTTCAAGCCGATCCATAACTTATGCTCCCCAAAAAAATACACTTACAGCCTATCAGACAGCAACCTGATGTCTATACCAACGTATGAGTCTGTGGGTTAACTTAAGGTTACTGCTGAGGAGTAAAATAAAGATCGTCTGGATCGTATCCGTGCTGCGACTCAAGACGTTCGAGCACGCCCTGAAGATCTCTTTCAGCCATGGTTTTTTCGCGAGCCAATATCCACAAGAACTTGCGACCGGGCTCTCCAACGACTGCATAACGATAGTCATCAGCTAATTCAATCACCCAGTAGTCACCGGCAAAAAGAAAAAACCATGGGACAAAGCTTACTTTTAGCTTCGCTGTAGTTTCACCGGCATAGGCACGGGCTTTGCCGTTTGCTACTTGCAGGTTGCCATCAAAGTCTTTTTTATAGCAGCGATTGACCACGGAAAGCTCCGTGAACTCTTCGGTTTTGCGCTTAAAACTATACTCGGCCGTCACGCCAACACAGTCTTTTTCAAACCTATTTGGAAGCCTTGCGATTTCGTACCAACGCCCTTGGTAGCGTTCTAGATCGACTGGCCCAACAGCTACAAGCTCATCGTCAGCCTGTTTAGTTTCTTCAGCCAACACAGCCAACGGCCATGCAAGAGTGAGCACTAAGAGGTACCTAAGAAAGCTTGTAGAAAAGATCTTCATTACCTGCAAGCTTACATAAGTCGGCTATGGCACGCAAAGCATCTATGGTGCTGTTGATTACTGCTTTCTCAGTTTGCACCCAGCTATCGATGTCTTGGCTAAGATCCAAAGCATCTATTAAGCCTCTGTCAAACTTCTTTTGGCTTTGAGCCAATATTCTTCGTTGCCCACCTGCCTGTGCGACACTTACTTTTTTGCGGGCTAACGCCTGTTTTAGCTGGAGCTTCAAGATATCAACCATCAAAGGGTAGCTAATTTCTACCTGATCCAGAGTGTTGTTTGCTTTTCTTGCCTGCAACACAGCTGCACGAGTTTCAAAAAAGTTCTTACCGCCACGCAGAACATTCCACTCAAGACCAACCTGAACCTCGTGCTTAAGGGTAAGGCTTTGACCATCACCAGAGCGTTCGCGAAACTGATACTCTGCAATAATCTCAGGGAAAAGGCGCCTTACCGCGCGGTTACGAGCGGCCGCTTGAATCTTTTTACTTTGCCTGGCAAGCCCAAGTGGAATTTGCTTTCCTTCCAAGGTTTCACGGTACAGGTCTTCTAAAGCTTTTTTTGAAAATTTTTCTACCTTTAGATCTTTAGGCCAGCTTTGTGAGACAACCATACCCGGGTTAAGTGGGGTTTGCAGCAGTTCAGCTAGCCTGGACTTTTGCTCGCTTACAAAAAGTTTTGCATTTTCATAGGAAGTTTTTGCACGCAGCAATTGGTTTTTACTACGAAGCTCTGCAGACAGATCCATTAAGCCCGCGTTGTGCCTCTTTTTAGCGATGGAAGCATAGTTTTTGGATGTATCCAAAAGCTGCTTCTCGATGCCTAGCAACTTTTGCGCCTGCATATAGGTAAACAGGCCTAACCTTGCATCGAGAAGAGCATCTGTCTGTAGCTGAGTCTTTTGCAAAGAAGCAACTTTTTGACGCGCTGCAAGCCCTGCCACCTTCCAAGCCTGCTGAAAAGGACCCGAAAGACTTTGGCGGACAACCACTCCACGCGAAGAGGAGTACGTAGCCGAACTGCTTTTCAATTCTGCAAAGTCTCGCCTTAAGTCCAAACTAACCTGAGGCAAAAAATCACCGACAGCAGCATATTTTTCATCTTTCGCAATCTTATGATCCAACTCGGCATTTAAAAACGTGCTTTGCCGTTCGCGAACTAGCCTGTCTACGGTAGTCAAATTCAAACTTTGCACCATAAAACCTGCCCTTGCTGGCTTGGCTTCACCAGCCGAAGAAAGCAAAAGCCCCAAAGTTGCAACGGCTGGTAAAGTAGCCGCTAGAGAACTCACTAGGGTACCAGTTCCAGACCCCTTAAACACTGCAGGAGCGGTATGCCTTGTTTCACCAGAAACTCGCTCTACAAAAAGCAAGGCAAGAGGAACTAGTAAAATCGTCAAAATAGTTGAAATCAGCAGACCGCCACAAACAGCGACACCCAAAGGACGCATGATTTCACCTCCCTCGCCCAAACCAATCGCGATGGGCAACATTCCAAAGATGGTTGTCAGAGTCGTAATGGCAATCGGGCGAAACCTGACCTGTGCTGTTTTAAGCAAAGCTTGCTCTATAGGGGTTTCGGGCTCACTCAATTTTAAGTGATCAAAGAAATCTACAAAAACAATCGAATTGTTTACAGCTGTCCCCGCTAACAGAATCAACCCTAACAAGGAGTTAACCGAAAGAGGTATCCCAAAAACATACAAAGAAAAAGCTACTCCGATAGTTCCAAAAGGGATAGCAAGCATCACGACAAAGGTCTTACGCAAACTACCAAACTGAAAACACACAAGAACAAGGACAAGCAAAAGAGCAAGCACCAGGGCCCGCACCAAAGAGTAGGTATTATCACGGATTTCCTTATCGGCATCAGAAAAAGTAAGTCCTGGAATAACAGGTGCCTTCGAAGTGACAGCAGCTGCACCTTCAAACTGCTCAGCAACTTTCTTGTATACCTCTTGCTGAAAATCCTTGCGCGAACCCTTGTAGGTTTGTTTGGGCCAAACAGAGAGCCTGGCAATTTCTGAGCCATTTTCTGAGACAATCTCTCTGTGCAGTCTTTTAGTTTTTATGTCTGCAAAATGCCTAAGAGCATAAAACTTGCCTTTAAACGCAAGCTGCATATTTTCTATATCCTGGGAACTCTGGATGTACTTTTTGGGGTAGCGCAAGAACATCGACGAGCTTTTGCCGTCAAGTTCTATATCCATGATATTAGACTCACTGAGCGCCATGCGCACGGTACTAGCAATTCGATTTTCGTCAAAATGCCGGGCGAAGTCCGAAGAGACCAGGCCCAGATTGTTCCGCTTAAGCTTCAGGTCAAAGGTGTTGCTAAAGCGTGGCGGAGGCTCTACTTCCAAATTGCCACGGCTCCCAACATCGCCTACGGCCTCATCTAACTGTTCTAACATAGCTAACCTTGCTGCCTTAGAAGCTAAGTTTACATTGATTTGTACCGCTGGAGGATCGGGTATCTTCAGAGAAGATGGCACCCAGGGAAAGGTGTGAAATCTTATGATCGGCGTATTCTTAAACTCATTTTCGAGTTTTTCTTTGAACTCCTCAGAATCTCCTGAGTTTTTGAGAAAAGACAAAACCCAGCCACTACGCTCTTTCACCTGCGAAAGTGTTTTGTCTATATACTTTCCAAAAAGTTTCTGGACTCTAGCTTCTTGTGCATCAATGATCTTTTCGCTGGTATCTAAATCAAACTTTTGACCTTTGTAGCGTACGTTTAAAAAAATTTGGTCAGAATCTGGCAGAGGCATGATTTCTGACTCAAGTGCAAAACCCATAACAAACAAACTTGCCAAGAATACTGCAGTCACTCCGGTCACTACGCCCCAACGCCAACGAGCGGACTGAAACAAGACCTTTAGGCTGGCCTCATACAATTTTTGGATAACCTCGACCAAACGGGTAAACCATGCCGTCAACACACTGTTTTCAGGCTTGGGGATCATCTGAGCTGGATCATCTGACAGGTATAGGATCAGCGCGGGCAAAATAACGAGTGCAACCAAAAGGCTCACTGCTAGCACGCACACCATCACTTTGGCCATATCACCCAAAATCGCCGCAGCAATAGGGGAGGTAAAAGGCAAAGGCGCAAAAACAATGCTTGTTGTTAGTACGCTTGCGACTACGGGCGTTCTAACTTCTTTCATCCCTTGCACTACTAGCTTCATAGCGTCTGCATACGACTCTGGTTTATGGATTTCATAAAGACGGATGCAGTTTTCAAAAACCACTACCCCACCATCGACAACCATCCCTGCGGCTAAAGCCATAGCTCCCAATGAAACCAGGTTCATTTCAATGCCTAGAACCTGCATCAAAATAAATCCACCCATCAAAGAAAGTGGGATACTGATGCCAATTACCAGCGTGTGGCGAACTGCGCCAAAAAACAAGAACAACACCAGAGTTGATACGAGCACCCCCAGAAATACGGACAAAAAGATATTACGTACAGCGTTGCGAATGTAGCTGCCGGGGTTCAGAAGGACAGTGACCTTTAACTCAGGGTCAATCGATGCCATAAGCGACCTGGTTTTGACTAGGAATTCTTGCGTTGCTTTGACAATGTTAGCGTCGGGCTTTGTTGCAGCACCAACGATTAGACCTTTTTTACCGTTAGACTTAAACAGCCTTTCAGCTTCTTTTACTTCGCGCTTAATGTCTGCGACATCACGCAGATATACCCGTGAGCTACCGCCGCCTCTTACCAACGTATTAGCTATTTCGGCGAGGTTTCGAAACTTTTTTGATACTGTCACCTGCTTATCACCGGACTCATCGTATTTTATAGAGCCAAGGCTTTGATCAAACTCTCTGCGCAACAGGGCTTCTCGGATCTGACTGGGGTCTAAACCAAACTCTGACAAGCGTTCTGGCTTAAGTTCTACGATGACATCTTTTCGGTCAAAGGTAGAAACCCAGGGCACCTGCATTCCTTCTATGCTACTAAGGGTTGTTCTTATTGGGTCGGCTACAAGCTTTGAAATTTCAAACTCGCTTAGTTTATCGCTAGAAACCATCAAATAAAGCGTGGAACCTTCTGTTCCATCAAAGCGATAAGCCGTCTGCCATTCTCTTGGGAACTTTGACTCGATCCCTGAAAGAGCTGCACGCGCATCCGATTTAGCCGTATCGGAATCTGTACCCCAATCATACTCTGCCGTGAACTCGACCATCCAAGGCTGGTAGCGTGCCTGCACCTTTTCGACATTGCGTACGCCTTGCAGTGCAGCTTCGATATCTAGTCCATACTGATTCCGAAAAGAAGCGCTGGTTTGACCTTTGGGCCAAACATAAACAGAAAGCTCAGGTTTGGAAGCGCGCGGGTACAAAGCAACTGGCAGTGAAAAAAACTGTAAAAAACCGCCTATCAGCACACCTGCAATGATTAACAGTACACCCGAACGATTGCGGATAAACTTAGCAAACATGCATCATCCTTTACTTGGCTTCACGTCATTTACAGATTTTGATATGGGCGATTCCAGTACTTCTTTGAGAGAGTTTTCTTTGGTTGTGACATTTAACGAGTCACCCTCTTTGGGTTTTTTACTGCGGCCTGTAACAAGTAGCCAGCCCTTTTGGTAAGGCTCCTCAAGGCCAGAGGTTATCTCTACTTCATCCCCAAAAGCTGAGCCAAGCTCAATTCCTCGCCATCTTGCTTTTTGCTCCCTGTCTACGAGCAAAACCTTAGTTTGATTACTTTGCAATACATTCAGCGGCAAACGAAAACCATCGCGAAAATTTTCTTTGAGAATCATCTTCACAAACGAGCCTAGCCTTAAACCCTTGCAAACACCCTGCGCGCAACCTAACGCCAATCGAACTGCATAGCCCGTTGAGTTGGGTTCTGGCTTCAGCGCCTTAGACAGAACCTTTGCAAGGATGATTTTCTTCTCATTTTTTCTAACTAGTTTTTTACCTGCTTTTCTCTCTAAGCCTCTTGCTTGAACCTCTAAGTCAACTTGATCGCCTACATCGAAAGATGCCAGGTCAGCATCTGTGACATAAACAGTGCTTTCAAATGCGTCCTTTTCAGACACAACCCCTATTCGCTGTCCCTTTTCTACAAGGGAGCCCTTGAGGTAGCTCAACTGTGAGACAACCCCGGAAAGAGGTGCACGTATGACTGTAGGCTTCATACCCACTCCGTCCACAGGCGACACGGCTAGGACTGCTTGGCCTTTTCTTACTTGCTCACCTGCGCGTTTATAAGAGTGGCTAATCAAGCCAGCCCGAAGAGCAATCAACGGACTTTCATTTTTGGATTTTAAGCGGCCACCAAACTCACGTGGATCAAAAATCTGTTTCTTCTGGATCTTTGCAGCAACAACATCAATCGTTTTTTTTTGCTTTTGTTCTATGCCATGTTGCTGACTTTTACCTATCGACTGGCTAGTCGTCTTGATTTTATTGTTTTTTGCTTTTGTACAAGCAGCAGAAAAAAAGATGCAAAGACTCATGAAAGCCATGCAAACAGTATGTTTTTTAGTTAAGGTAAGCACTAGCCTGACACTCCTCTGCATATAAATTTTCTGATAAGCCTATTGTGGTTATCCTGACCGTTTTACTCACTGCAATCAATGCAAAAACCCTCCGGCTAAGCATCACCTATTACTTATAAACGAGCCTTAAGCCCTCACACGCTTGTTAGCGTTTGCTGCCTTTTTTTATAGCAGAATTAGCTGCACATGGAAAGTGCCACAAGAAAGGAGTAAAGTACTGTATACCCCTGATACTACGATCTATTTAGATAGGAAAAGGCAACGATGATCGACAAATCCTTTATCTCAAAGTTTGAATTGAGTCATTTAGCCAGCGCTCACGGCCTGCCAGACGCCGTTGTCAAAGCTGTAGAGAATGCCAAAAAAGGCACAATACTGGACAGCCAGTTTCCCTATAAAGAAAAAATGAAACGAAAAAAATACGAAACAGCCAAGCTAAAGATGCAGGTTGAGCTAGTAAAAATGCAAAACTGGATGCGCAAGTCCGGCCAGAAGCTAGCAATCGTTTTTGAGGGCCGCGACGCAGCCGGCAAAGGGGGTACGATAAAACGCTTTACCGAACACCTTAACCCTAGGTACACAAAAGTTATTGCACTAACAAAACCCTCAGAGATAGAGCAAGGCCAATGGTACCTGCAACGCTACACAAAACATCTACCTACTGCAGGGAACATCACACTGTTTGACCGTAGCTGGTACAACCGCGCAGGCGTCGAGAAAGTCATGGGTTTTTGTTCTGATGAAGAGTACCAAAGGTTTTTACAAGAAACACCCTCGCTGGAACAGCACTGGGCTGACAACAACATCCCAGTCATCAAATTTTGGTTTTCTGTCAGCCGAAAAGAGCAGCTTAGGCGCATTCTGGAAAGGGCTAAAAACCCCTTAAAACAGTGGAAGCTAAGCCCTATGGACTTTAAGTCTATAGGTAAGTGGGACGACTACACAGAGGCTAGAAAAGCCATGTTTGCCAAAACAAGCACCAATCAATGCTCTTGGGTTGTGATCAAGTCTGACGATAAAAAAAGAGCTCGCCTCCAAGCTATACGCTACGTCCTCGACCAGTTTGACTACGAATCAAAAGATCCCGCCAACCTCTACGAAAGAGATCCCGGGATCTTGTCTCTAGCGACCTAGTGAGTGCCGAACACCTAAGGTTTAACGAACCGAGTATCCTAGCTCAACTTTTTTGTGTCTTCGAGCGATGGACCCCAGAAGCCGGTCTGCTGCATCTTTCGCATTCTTAATTATGTAACTTGCATACTGCGACACTTCTCCGCCAGACTTTTTCCCCATGAGCTCTAAGTACGTTTTGGTTTCTAACTCGCTCGGATCCTCATTTACTATATCGCTATCCCACTCAATCTTTATTTCTAACTTATCGGCCGAAGTGTTCTTTCTACTTGCATAGAGCACCACCCTTCTGCCATCGTTTAAGGTTACATCTAACGAAACAGTGATGCTTGCAAGAATTGCGGCGCGAATCAAAGCTCTATTTTCAGCAGTGTTTCCAATTTTCTTTCCACTTTTGCTTAACGCATATAGTGATTCTCCAATTTCTATCTGCTGCTTCGCCTTTTTTAGCCAGAAAGGCAGGTCTTCTATCTCTTCGTAGGTTTCCTCTAACAAAGAAATCATTTTATCTGTGTCAGCCAGATAGCTAACTCCAAGCAGCTTTAGGTTCTGCTCTTTTTTTTGTTGCACAAGTTTATACTCAGCTTTTTTCTTTTCTAGCGCAGCAGGCTCTAAGAAAGAAGCGTTCCCGTTGGAAAAAAAATCTTTTAGCTTCACCCTTTTTTTCTCTAGGGTCTTCGTCTTTTTTACAAGATCTGTGATTTTTAAGCCAAGGATACCAGAACGTTCAGATAAACGCTCCATATTTGCTTCGAGGTTTTTGCTGTTTTTTGTATACAGCTCAATTTGACTCTCTATTTTTTTAGTACGATTTTCTTCGTTTCCGACTTCTTGCTCTAAAAACTCAATCGCCCTATCAACATCTAAAAACACAGGATCCTTATAAAGCTCCAAAAGCGCCTTCATCAAAGACGGTTTTTTGACTTCGGTCGGAGCAGGTGGAAGTGTAGATGAACCTTGTTGAGCGACACCTGTAAAGCTAAAACCCAGAAAAAACAAACCTAACAATAAATACCGTGAACAACTGTTCATGGTGTGCCCCTTAACGTTGAAAGAAATTCCAAGCTAAGAAGTAGCAGACTAGGCAGCGACAGGTCAATCGACACTTAAAATAAAAGGCTTCGCCTACAAAAGCAAAGCCCTTAAAGATTAATATATATGCATGAAAAGCTAAAAACAGGCCTTTAAGCAATTAGGGGATGGAAAAACTAGAGCTAGAAGTCTTGAACTCTTTGCTGCAACCTGATTGCAAGCAGCCGATGTAAGCTAACCTATATACGCCCGAGTGAGCGTTCATGGGAATATCCCACTTAATAGTAGCCCGGCCCCGCTTGTAAGAAAGACTGGTATTCCAATCGGCCCCGTCCAAATAGGTCTTCCAACCGGATGACGTAAAAAACTCGACTAGCATAATTTTACGGCGCGCCAAGACAGAAAAGTTCGGGTTGTTTGCATATGCTTTGAACTGAACCGCGCTGCCTCTTTTTGCTAGGCTAACGCCAACATCAGAAGCAATAAGGCCAAACCTCCGCTGCATCCTTCTGGGTGCCGAAATCAAGTTTGCACCAACGACTCTATTGGGCGAAGACAGCTCTGGCCGCTGTGTTTCTTCTGGGTTTGGCCGAGTAAAGTCTCGAGAAATATCTGCAAAAATCTTTTGGTAAGCTTTTAAAGTTTTGGGGCCAAACAAAGTAGAGGCCCCTTCGTAGTGCTGTAGTGCATACTCTTCTTCTGTTGCAACATAGCTCGAATAGCCGTTGGCATAACCTGCAAAGATTACAGCCTTTACACCGTAGCGACTTAAAGATGCTTCAAGCTGTGTACGCAAGCGATATCCCGCAACCGTAGTAAACTCCGCTGGAACGGCAACTATGGCTATTTGCCCTATTTTTACAAGCTGGACAGGGAGTATGTTTGGATGCCAACCTATATTCCCACTTTCCATAACTACTGGCTTTTCACCATGACAAGCAAACCTTGGTTCACACCCACGTTGCACTACAGGACCAGTACCGGTCGAGCAGTTCACACCTTCTTTACCTACTCCTTGACCGTCTTCGATCGTACCAGCCAGCATAGAGACTCCGACTGCAGCGGGACAGGTAGAAACCCCATCAACCAACACGCCAGACATATTCACAAACTGATGGCGAACATGAATTTTTCCTGCCAGCTTTTCTCCGCGTCTTTGCGTCAACTCATTAGCTTTTTTCGCTTGCATGAAACCCAGCTCTTCGGCACACGCTTTGTTTTCATTTGCGGCGCACTCCCAGGAACCGTTGCCGTCAAGGTCCCCTGCAATATTAGGAGACGCATCACCGCCGTTTGCATTAGCAAAGGCTGCTATAAAACCTGGGTTATCTAACCCTAGCTCTTGCTCTAGCCGATATTGCGCATACCCTTTGTTGTCTCCGCTAATCAGGGAGTTTGATTTCTTGATAGAAGTTGCATGCACTGCAAACCAGTTAAACACGCCTTTGATCTTTTCGTCAGGTCCATAAAATTGGAGCTGATCAAAGGTTGGATCTGTGTCTTGTCCGATAGCCAAGCGCTCTTTTTCAGGGTTTTGCAAAAAAGGTAAAATAGATCTGTTTTTTGCTCCACCAAAAAGCTTGCTCCGCTGCCAAGTTACATCTGTCTGTTCACGGTTTGAGTATGCTTTTAAGGCCGATTCTGTGATACCTTTTTGCAATGCAGAAAAATTTTCAATAACCATGCCTTTGCTAGGTGCATTATAGTAAAAGTGGTTAGAGAAACCACTTGATCCGCTGTGCGTATGCGAAGCCATGATCATAACGTTTGCATGATTAATTCCAACACCAGGAAGCAGAGACTGCAAGTTTTTAACCACGCGCTCTTTTAGAGCCATTGTGACAAAACAAATATCCACATGAATCAAAAAAACACGGTTTGCCTCATCATCTTCAAACAAAAAAGCTCGGGCATATAATTTTTGCTGTAAGCCGCTACCGATCGGAGTTGGGACTGCATAACCTAAGGTTGCTGAGCCAAAAACAGGACCCGTCACATCCACCTTTGCTTGGCCCACAACCCAGTCAGACAAAGCGGGCGTTGAAACCAACAAGATGATAAAAAACGAAACTCTACGTAAAGTCATCTATTCTACTCCTTTAAACATTAACGCACCGAACAACAACCAGACTAAAAACAGAAAGGCGCCCAAAGACTTCAAAAAAAAAGGTGCATAATAAATTTATTTTTACATTTTTTTAGGTTTTTTTAAAGTTCCCAAAGACGCATTCTTTGAGGGTCGTAGTAGGCAGTAAGCCTTGACTGTCATGCAGCTCCCGCAGAGAGCAAACCTTGTCCAGCATTGGGTACATACCCTGGAAATCTGCCGCGGTAGCAAAAAACATTTTGCCCCAGTGAGGCCTGCCACCATACCGCAAAAAAATTTGCTGCAACTGCCTAAAGTATTCGCGGTAAAAACTATCTTTATAATATGTATGAGCGGCAATATAGACTCTATCTTCTGCACCATAGCTTGGACTTAGGTGTAGATCGTCTTTTTTTACAAATCTAAACTCAACTGGAAAAAGAGTTTTGAAGTTCCCTTTACCTACTACAGCTCTCATTTCTTTTAAAACGTCAAAAAGAGCTGTTATGGGAAGAGACCATTCTGTTTCCTGAAACCTTACCTCCCGAACAGTCGCGTAGACCTTATAGCTATAATCAATTTTTGTGGTTGAAGGTAAAAGCTTTTCAAGAATTTTTACGAGTGCCCCGTTGCAAAAAGGCATGGATTTGTTCAGACGGTTTAATAATCCAAATGCTTTGTTTTCAATATAGTTTGCAAAAAACTCGCTTTTCTTGTTTTTGATCTCTACATTTTGATCTTGAACTTCATTTGTCAGCTTGACCAAAGCTGACTCTGACCCAGGAAACCAAAAAACTTCTGCGTTTCTATTTTGATAAACCCACTCTTTGAAGTTTGATTCAAACTCAGACATACTGGCTGGAAACATGTCGAG
Organism: Oligoflexales bacterium; assembly: GCA_023301565.1. Taxonomy (GTDB): domain Bacteria; phylum Bdellovibrionota_B; class Oligoflexia; order Oligoflexales; family JALZUQ01; genus JALZUO01. Next base: position 5,353 of record JALZUO010000008.1, on the reverse strand, counting down.
CTTTAGAAGATACTTGGGGACGATATCTAACACGTACTCAGTCACTAACCCAAAAGCAAAGGCTCCTACAGCGGTGCTCTTAAACTCTGGGTCTTCGGCCCACAAAACCTGCCTGCCACGGTCAGGAGAGACCAGAGTAAACTCCCTTACGAAGCCAGCTAAGTTCTTATACCGGACGCCCGTGCCGTGGGTACCCGTGCAAATAGCACCACCCAAAGCTTGCTCTTCAATATCTCCGAGATTTTCTAAGGCCCAGCCCTTTGCCCACAAGGCCCTACTCAAGTCATGAACAGACGTCCCTGCTTTGACGCGAACGGTCCTAGCCGATTCATCTATTTTAAGGATTCCAGCGTAACTCTCTAAGCTCAGCAAAACAGAGGAGTCATCTGCGATGATATGTGAAAAAGAATGACTACTACCCACAAACTTCAGGGGTGTTTTGCTCTCACGGCAGCGCTCAACGATGTCTATAATTTCTTTTTCTGTGCTAGGCGCCATAAAACCCTGGAAGTTGCACGACTGCGATCCAGACCAGTTTCTCCATGTATGCTTTTTCTGGTTACCCAAAACAAACTCCGTGACCTCTGTAGGTATTGCATACCTCGGTAACCTGAAGCTCCGAAAAAGTATCGAACTCCGTTAAGTGCAGCTGTTCAAAACGCTCCATGCACTCACCAGATTTAGCAGGTGAAAAAAAACAGATCTGGCCAAGCTCTAAACTTGCAATCCCACTATGTTGTTTTTTAATCGGGGTCTGCACCTCACCAAAACCTTCATTTGCCGTCACAACCCAGCCTTTGGGGTGAAGCATACGTGGCTGCTTGCTTTTGCCCATAGAACCAGATGCAATGTATCCTCCAGCAAATAGCGTAGAAATATTTTTTTCAGGGCGACGAATCACGGGAAGTCCGAAGGCTATGGCAGGCTTTATATCCAAGCCATCATAATGTTCAAAAAGTGCAGGGCACAATATCCCGGAACCAATGGTCACTTCGTTAACAAGCACATCTTTACCTGTGGTTGCAACACTACCCGACCCACCACCGTTTAAGACATCCATTTGGCCAAAAACAGCCTTCAAAGCCACCATTGCTTCTTTTCGAGCTTTACGCACAGCTTTTCGGGAACGTTCTTTGAGCACCCGTTTTACAGATGAAACCATTGCCGGCTCACGAGGATCCCTATCGGCCACTCCTGCTATTTGAGCTTCATAGGTCATCACACCTGAAAACCTCAGGCCTTGATCAACCTGAATCTTTTTTGCCATCGAAACCAAGCCTTCTACAGTGTGAATAGAAGATCTATGCACCCCAAAGTGCAAACCAGGTAACCTTGTCGAAACATCAAAATCTACAAGTACGCGTAGCCTCACTCCACACTTCTGCGCAGCCACAGACAGCACATCCACGTGCTCAGGGAGATCGACCATCAGATAAAACTTTTTGTTTCCATCCAGCGACTTCTGCAAACCAGCAAGTCTGTCAGCTATTCTACGATTATAAACCGGGTAAGCGAGCAGAATATCCTCAAACCCTTGTTCAAATAAAAAAGGAATTTCATCAGGATGAAAACACATCACCCCTCGACTTCTATCACCTAGGTGATTCGATAATTTTTTTAAAAGTTTTGGGCAGCGTATGCTTTTAGTGGAAAGCCTAACCTTACAGCTAGGGCCTAAACTGTTTTTAAGGACATCAAGGTTTTGCAAAGCCTGCGAAAGGTCTACATACAAAGTAGGTTTATCGATCTCATGTTTCAAGCCGAGGACCTCAAAAATTTTAGGTTAAAAAGTGATAATTCACTTTATAACTGGCGACTTAAAAATGCAATCAGCTCGACCTGCGATGTTTGCGGCATCATATCTACGGGCGTGACCGTGTCTAGCCTCCAACCTTTGGCCACAAGTGCTTTGCAATCTTTTGCAAAGCTGTTTGGGTTACAGGAAACGTAAACAATATTTTGCAGCATCGTGGCCTTCTCGCAAAACTCTGCAATCACAGACCACCCGCTACGCGGAGGATCCAGCAGCAACGTATTCCATGTATTTATCTTCTTAGACTTAAAAAGCGTGTTCCAGTTTTTAAATAGATCTAGAGCTATATACTGCAGTCCAGGCATATTTGTTTGGAAGTCCGCTTCACTCGCCTTCACATCTACGCAGGTGAGCTGTTCTGGATTAACCCCAGACTCACAAAGCGCACCGGTCAAGTTTCCAGAACCCGCAAAAAGCTCGATTATGTCCGATTTTTGATGCTTGTGGATAAAAGACATGATCTTTTTTTTAACAAATTGATTCTGTAGAGAATTAGCTTGGCGAAAACCAGCAGGGGTTAAAAAATCCTGATTCGCAAGCGGCTTGCTATCATCTAAAAAAACCTCTGCAATTTCTGCTAATTTCTTTTCTTGCTTACTGCGAAGAAACGCTCTGGCATCTTTAAGCTGCGCCGTTGCTGCCGCCGAAAGCACCGGGCAAGTATCTATGTCCACCAATTCTTTGGAAGCTGCAGCAAAAAAACCAAGTTTATCACCATCCCAATGAAGTCTTGCTCTATTGCGGTATCCGTAGGCTTTGGGCGATGGGTGTATAGGCTGTAAATCTGTTTCTAGCTTATTTGCACGCAAAGCAAAGCGTACGATTGACTCCTTCATGGCTAGCTGCGATTCGTAGCTAGCATGCATCCAATCACAGCCACCGCAAGAGTCGGCTGCAAAACCGTGAAGACTGCACAGGGGCTTAGACCTTAATTTACTTGGAGATTCGACCTCTACCAAGGTAGCTATCGCAAAGCGTTTTTTTTCTTTGGTCACACAAACAGAAACAGTGTCCCCGACCCAAACGCCGCCGGTTACAAATACCTTTTTCTCATCAGCAAAGGTACCGACACCGGCACCCTCAGCGGTCATGTCAGAAATTTTAACTCCTGTGTGCGTGGCTTTCATCGTCTGTTCCATCTTTTTTTCCAGTTTTCGTTCCATGGCCTAGGTAAGAAATGCATTGCTGCGATAAAACTCAAGACCCGGGTTGCGCTCGGTCCAAAACGCTAAGCGCCACTCAGCGTCAAACACCACTGCGGGGTTTCCGTGTTGGTCTTTGCAAATTTTACCTTGGTTTTCTTTTACAAATTTTTCGACGGCTTCCTCATCACCACCGAGCCACCGCGCACCTTCATGCGGCATACGCACAAAGGTCATATCTACGTTGTATTCATTGAGGATGCGGTACTGCACTACGTCAAACTGCAAAACGCCAACCACTCCTAGCCACTGCTCGTTACTAACAACAGGCCTAAACACTTGCACAGCGCCTTCTTCCGATAGCTGATCGAGAGCTTTATTGAGCTGTTTGGACTTGAGCGGGTCTTTAAGCTGGACGCGCGAGAAAAACTCCGGTGCAAACAACGGAATACCTTTAAAGTTCAGCGTCTCACCTTCGGTGATCCCATCGCCTATTTTAAAGTTTCCGGGGTCATGAATACCGACAATATCACCAGCAAAAGCCTGGTCTACAAGACTTCGATCCTGCGCCATAAACTGCGTAGGTCTAGACAGGCGTAGCTGTTTTCCGCTACGGACATGAAAAGCTTTCATTCCACGCTCAAAACCGCCCGACACAATCCGCACCATAGCAATCCTATCCCTATGGTTTGGGTCCATATTCGCTTGGATTTTAAATACAAAGGCAGAAAACTTCTTTTCATCAGGTTCCACTACGCGCTCTTTACATTCACGCGCTTGCGGCGTTGGCGCATACTCCACCAAAGCGTCTAACAAAGTCTCAATACCAAAGTTATTCAGTGCACTACCAAAAAAAAGTGGTGCTACCTCACCCTTCATATAAGACTCGAGTGAAAACGAATCTCCAGCACTATCGAGTAAATCAATATCTTCTAAAAGCTGAGCGGCTTGTTCTTCACCAAGCTCTTTGATCAGTGCACCTTTGGTTTCTGCCGACTGAATATCAAAGCTTTTGAGCGGCACCTGCTTACCTCTATCAGCGCCTTGTTGAAACAGCATCAAGCGTTTTTGAACCCGGTCATATACACCCTTAAAACTTTGCCCCATCCCTATTGGCCAAGTCATGGGGTAAACCGCCAGACCCAACACCTTTTCAATTTCATCCATCAAGTCAAAAGGATCTTTGGCTTCACGGTCCATTTTGTTGATGAAAGCAATCACCGGTACTTTTTGGTCTTTACAGACATCAAAAAGCTTTCGAGTTTGTGCTTCGACACCTGCAGCAGCGTCTAATAGCATAAGAGCACTGTCGACTGCCGTTAAGGTTCTGTACGTATCTTCTGAAAAATCCTGGTGACCAGGGGTATCGATTAAGTTAATCGCGTGGTCTTTATAAGGAAACTGTAAAACAGAACTGGTTACCGAGATCCCGCGTTTTTTTTCCAGCTCCATCCAATCGGAAGTTGCAAATTTCTTAGACCTTTTAGCCTTGACCGACCCGGCCATTTGAATTGCGCCCCCATAAAGCAAAAGCTTTTCTGTGATCGTTGTTTTCCCGGCATCGGGGTGGGATATGATCGCAAAAGTTCGGCGCCGATTGATTTCTTTGATAGACATGTATAAAAACCCAGCAAATTGGAACTCCATGTTCTAACACAGTTCCCGGGTAGGTGTATATCTTACCAATGTATTTGTACTTTCACTCTTGCTTGGAGCTTATCTGCGAGACATGTCAACCATTGCAAAGGCTTGTGACAGCCATACACTCATCGAGAGCCCTGAAGAAGCCTCTTTGGGCCTGCTTTGGGTCGGCTATAAACAGCAGAAGCTTTTATGTATTTTGTGGGACTCAGACTTTAAGGGCGAGAACCAACCTAAGCAAGCTTCTAAAAACTCAGCCTTAGTAAATGTGACCAGAAATTTTTTTTCGGCCTACTTTTCTGGAAATACCCAAAAAATTCAAAAAACGTTTGGGCAACTCCATAGCTCTTTATACCTGGTAGGTACACCGTTTCAAAAGTCTGTTTGGAACGAACTTCAAAACATCGCGTATGGGACCACGGTATCATATAAACAGTTTGCTACATCTCGGTGGACAGCAAATCACACAAGACCTGTTGCTTCAGCTGTTGCTAAAAACCCACTGTCGATTTTGCTTCCCTGCCACCGCGTTATCGGAAGTAATGGAAAAATGCATGGTTTTGCGGGAGGCCTAGAGGCAAAAAAAAATCTTTTACACTTAGAACAGTCCTACTCAAATTAAAAATCGTCTAGGTTACCTGGTTGTTCGGCATCCACTGAATTACCTACTGAAGCATCTACAGAATCACTTATTGGCTGTGCAAAGTCTTCTTCTACACCGTTTTCAATCATTTGACTCGTATCGTCCGAAGCTCTT
>JALZUO010000007.1 GCA_023301565.1 Oligoflexales bacterium | reverse complement strand
CTACTTCCAGCGATTGTGCAGCCAAAAGTATTGCTCTGGGTATTTTCGCACGACATCTGCAATCCGCTTATTTACTTCAAGCAAAAGCCTAAGGCTAAACTCTTCTTTGCTTTCTGTGCTTTTTTTTACAGGTACTTCAAACGGCTCAAACACTAGCTTGCCTTTGCCAAGACCTGTGCGCACAGGGTAGGTCAAAAGCACTGGCAAATTTTGCCTTTGCTGGATGGTGACAAAACTTTCGTTAGTCGTTGCAGGTTTTCCCAAAAAATCGATGTAAGGGCTACCATAGCGGTGCTGGTCCATCGGAAACCCAATAAGTCTTCCATCAGCAATGCACCCAAGAATCTGCCGGTACACGCTGCCTTTGGCTCCGCTAATAAGCATAGAGCCCATACCGTTTCGCTGACGTAAAAAAGTCAAAAAACGGTCCGCAAAAGGGCTACCAGCGGATTTACTGATGGTCGAGTTTTTGAACCCGTGCCGCCAAAGGGTCTGACCTACGGCCTCCCAGTTGGACATATGAAACACAACGCCAACTGTTGTTGTCCCCCTCTCTCTTGCTTGCATTTGGGTAGATTCTAAAAGCTCTTTGTTTTCAATGGTAGACCCTGGCCAAACCGGCATGAACCCACAACGCAGAAACTCAATCATGTTCAACAAAAAAAGCTCAAATGACTTTTGCGCACACTTTTTTCGTTTTACCTGGGTCCATTCAGGGAAAGCTATTTTTAAGTTTTTAAAAACAACTTTTTTACGCAAACCAAGAAGGTCAAAAAAGACCACCCTTAAAAACTTTGTGACAGGATGCCAAATAAAAAGCGGAATCAAGGCAAAAAAAGCTGAAACAGTTAAAAAAAGTAACTGTTCAAGGCTGCTAATAAACTTTTCAAGCGAATGCGTCATAGGCGCTCACACTATCAGGCTCTAAAGTGTTTTTCCATAAATGCTTGAGGCAGGTTCAATCCACGTGCATAGTCTATGTCAAGACCGATCAAACGCGCCCCCAAAAACCTTTGAACCCATTCTGATCCGTTAACGAGCAAGTCTCGCCAAGAACCATCTGCCACAATTTTACCTTCGTACATGACCAGCACACGCTCTGCAAAGCGAATAGCTATCTCTACGTTTGAAGTGGCCACAAGAAGGGTTCTCTCGGTATCTGACGATGACCCTAACTCATGAATCATGTTTAAAATCACGGTTGAGGTGACAGGGTCTAAACCAGAAGTGGGCTCATCAAAAAAAGCGAGTTCAGGCTCTACGGCAAGTGCTCTTGCAATTCCAACCCTACGCTGCATACCACCCGATAGTTCGTGCGGGTACAGATCCAAAGCATGTCCAAGCTTTACCCCTTCGATCAACTCTTTGATGATCTCCTCTTTTTTTTCGGATGAATGAGTGGTCATATGGTCCATGGCAAAACGAATGTTTCGGCGCACGGTAAAAGAATCAAACAAGGCACCTTGCTGAAAAGCTACCCCAAACACCCGGCGCAGCTTTAAAAGTTCTGGCTCAGAAAGTGCGCCTATATCTTTGCCCAATACGCACACTGTCCCGGAATCAAAGCTTTCAAGGCCCATCAATATTTTGAATAAAACACTTTTCCCGCAGCCACCAGGGCCTACAATCGATAGGCACTCACCCGGGGAAACGGAAAAGTCTATGCCTGTTAAAAGAGCAGTTGAACCAAAGGCCTTATGTAGACCCTCAACAAAAATGGAGGCTTCCTGGCTGGTTTCTGTCAAAACAGGCTCCTTATACTTGGTGCAGACCTCTACAGCCCGCTGTTTTTGCTTCTTAAAATAGCAAAGTAGGTCTTCCACTCTGCATATAGGTTTGGCTTTTTGAGAGCTGTCTCAATTTTATCATAATGCCCTGGAATCTTTTGGTGTTTTGGTTAGATTATCTGTGTGAAAAAGGGATTAAGCAGCAACATCAACGCAGGCAATGCTCACAATCGTTACAGTGAGCAGGGACTCGTGCAGCGTAAAACTGAGCACGTACAAATCTGCGCTTCGCAAGATGTACAGGCCAGGTCCGGCAACGGTCTGCAAAACATTAACCTTCCAGTTTCGACCATCCCAACCATAGCCTTTAGCCAAATAGATTTAAGCACAAAAATTTTTGAAAAATCTTTTTCGATCCCTATTTACATTCCAGGCATGACCGGAGGAATGGAAGAAGGAGCAAGGATCAACCAAAACCTAGCGGCAGCAGCTTCCGCATTTAACATACCCATGGGTGTAGGCTCCCAACGAGTGATGGCAGCAGCAGCCGGCCATACTGAAAAAGCATCTATCAGGGAAACCTTTGAATTAAAACGTCAGTACCCAGATCTTTTTCTTATTGGCAACATTGGAATGGGGCAGCTTGCCGCACCATCTGGCGTGAACGATGCACTGCGCTGTGCAGAAAGCATCGATGCCAACGCGATGGCCGTTCACTGCAATTCCCTCCAAGAGATCGTACAAAAAGAAGGTGACAGAGACTTTAGGCAGTTTCTTGCAAACCTAGCTGAACTCAAGGCAAATCTTTCTATCCCGCTTCTGATCAAAGAGGTTGGAACAGGGATGGATTCGGGCTCACTACAAAAATTGCGTGCAGTTGGTTTACAGCCAAGTGATTGCATCGATATAGGCGGCCACGGCGGAACCAATTGGGCTTGGATTGAAGGGATAAGAGGTGATGAACGCAGTAGGCGGCTTGCTGGCATTCTGCGCGAAGTAGGTGTATCCACCGCCGATAGCATTCAAAACTTCAGTCACGTCTTTACTGACTCGGCGACAAAACCAGGGCTGATTGCCACCGGTGGTATGCGTTCGGGCCTTGATATAGCCAAAGCGATTTGTCTTGGGGCAAAAAGCTGTGGGGTTGGTCTTCCACTTTTCAAATCCGCTCTAGAGTCAAAAGAAAAAGTACTGCAAGAGCTAGAAATGCTTACAGAAGAAATCAGAGCAAGCTTTTTTGCTTGTGGTGCAGAAAACCTGCAAGCATTACAAGATAAATATAACCGTGATCCAAGGGGAAAAAATGGAGGTGTTGGGTGAGTAAAGAAAAACGCCAAGGTGCAATGAAAGCACCGAGCTCGAGCATTCCCAAATACTATGCGATGCCGATGGCAGAACGGCAAAAAGTTCTGGCGGAGCGCACGGGCTTAGATTTGAACTACATTCAAGCTGGTACTGAGCTCAGTCAAAATAGTCTCGATCACTTTGTTGAAAACGCAGTGGGCTCATTTGCCTTACCTCTTGGCATTGCTACCAACTTCAAAATTGATCAAGAAGACATTCTTGTGCCTATGGCTATCGAAGAGTCTTCTGTTATTGCAGCAGCTAGCCTCGGAGCAAAGCTTGCTAGGCAAGGCGGCGGGTTTAAGTGTGCTGCAACAGAGCCTGTTCTGTCGTGCCAAGTAGAGCTGCGTTTTGAAGCAGAACCACAAGGGTTTGAGCAAAAGCTAATCGAGCACAAAGACCGCCTTATAAAACTTGCCAACACCCAGTGTCCAGGCATGGTTGCCCGTGGCGGTGGAACGGTCGATATCGAAGCAAAGTATATCCCCGAAATTAACAGCCTAGTCTTTTATCTTTTTGTCGACACCCGTGATGCCATGGGTGCAAACATCATCAATACCATTGCAGAATTTATGGCCCCTCACTTCCAAGATCTTTTTGGTGGTCGCGTAGGTTTGCAGATTGTCAGTAACCTCAGTGACCGCAGGATGGCAAGTGCCGAGTGCCACATCCCCGTAAAGGCTCTCGATAGTGAAAAAATGGCAGGGCTAGAAGTGGCTCAACGTATTGAACGTGCCTATCTTCTCGCGAAACACGATATATACAGAGCCGCCACGCACAACAAAGGCGTTATGAACGGCATCGATGCTGTCGTTATTGCAACCGGAAACGACTGGCGCGCGATCGAGGCCGGCGCGCATGCATACTGCGCCAAAGGTGGAAGCTATCTCCCCATGACTACGTGGAAGGTTGTAGAGGTTGCTGGCGAAAATTTTTTACGCGGTTTTATCGAACTACCAATGGCCCTTGGTACCATCGGTGGAGTAACAAAACTCCACCCAAAAGCCGTGCTTGCAATGGACGTGTTGGGCCAACCTGACTCCTTGCAGCTTGCCAAAATAACGGTTGCCGTCGGCCTTGCACAAAACTTAGCAGCCCTCAGAGCTCTTAGTAGCGAGGGTATTCAAAAGGGCCACATGGCTCTGCATCAAAAAAACTTTGAGCTAGCTTCGAGTAGCAAGAAAACTACGGCAGCCGAGGGTGAGCCCTGATGCAAAAGCAGGTTGTTAGCGTGCCAGGAAAAGTAATCTTGGCTGGTGAGTACAGTGTTCTTGCCGGGCAACCAGCTTTAGCCTGCGCCGTCCAGAAGCGGATGACTATCGAGGTCGCAGAGCCAGACACCCAAAATAAAAAGTGGAACATAGAGAGCTGTCTTTGGGATAAAAAGCTGTCGGTCACCACCATGGATTTGATCGCCGGAAACTACTCAGAAGAATGCTCTATGGTGTGTGCAACCTTGACAGAGGCAATCCGGCAAAACCCTGATGTCCATCCTCTGTCGATCAGCATTGCCTGCGATTGGCCTATTGCTTGGGGCTTGGGGAGCTCGTCTGCACTCCGGTTAGGACTACTTGCTGCACTGAAGTCACACTCACCACTCGAACTTGTCCAGTCACTGCAGCAAAAACAACAGGGACTCAGTTCCGGCTGTGACGCTTTTGTGCAGTTTCACGGCGGGATATGGAGCTATCAAATGCACGGCCGCAGCAAACGGCTCAAAAACACCAAAGGCAACAACAATGAAGCCCTTGATTTTGCAGACAAAGGCTTTTACTTTTTTACGCACCCTAAAAACGACGAAAAAAGTACAAAAGACTGCATACAGGGCGTTATCGATAGCACCGAAGACGCTGCATCACTATACGAGTGTAGCCATGCATTCTACGAGTCAGCCAAACAATGGCTGATAGAAGGCGACCACCAAGAAAAATCATCTATAAAAATATGGAAAAATCTTTTAAGAACCTGCTCTGACCTCAGAAGGCAGTTTCAGGACACAAGCGGCTACACCACAGAAATGGCTCAGCTTGCACGCTTGCCTGGCCTAGGAAGAAGCTGGGAGTTTAAAGGCCTAGGCGCCTGGGGACCAGAAACCTTTTTGGTTTTATCTAACGGAAAAGATCAGACCGATCGAATTCGGACTTACCTATCTAACATGGGCTGCAAAGAGGTTGTCTTTAAAGTCGCGCAAAAAGGGCTAAAGGAGAATTTAACTCCATGAAAAGTCAAACAGTTCAGGATGCAAACTCCAAAGTGAATCATGTTTCCACCGTAAAAGCCCCTGCAAACTTAGCTTTGGTGAAGTACTGGGGAAAGTCAGATGCTAGCATCAACTTCCCAACAAACGATTCACTATCTTTTGTCTTCGATGCCTTTTGGACTAAATGCAGTGTGCGCATGCTCTCTGCTAACGAAAAAGATTCCTGGCTGCTTTATTCATATGACTCACAAGAACATTCAAGTCCTTTGACACCCGCTCCTGGTTTTTTTGCCAAAGCCAAAACGCAGCTTGCCCGTTTAAGGCAAGCCTCAGGAAACACAGCTCCCTTAGAGGTTTCTTTGGGTAACAACTTTCCGCATGGTTGCGGTATTGCTTCATCAGCAAGTAGCATGGCTGCTTTAACAGCAGCCACAGTATCGGCTTGGACAAGGAGCAGTGGTTTTGAAGAGTTGTCTGCAGCAGGTTGGGACAAACACAGGCTAGCAAGCTTTGCTCGGCTAGGTTCCGGCAGTGCTTGCCGAAGCATCTTGCCGGGCTTCAACTGGTGGAGTCGAAGTGACAAACCAGAGTCACAAACTGTAACTGAGGTGCATACGCACCCGGAACTTAAAATAACCGACACTTTGGTTTTAGTGAATACAACCCCCAAAAAAGTTCCTAGTAGTCTCGGGCACCTTGGGGCACAAACAAGCCCTTTGTTTTTGGCTCGCCTTGCAGCTATCGACACTAGGATTCAAACAGTGAAAAACTGCCTTGCTACAAACAGCTTTGAGCGCCTGGGCGATCTCTGTGAAACAGAGGCATTAGAGCTTCATGCAATCGCCATGTCTTCGGCCCCACCCGCACACTATTTGCTTCCTGCAACAAGTGAGCTGTTGGCCTGGGTCCGAAACCTAAGAAAACAAAGTTCTTTGCGTTGCTATTTTACTTTAGACGCTGGGGCAAACGTACACATACTAAGCCGTAGCTGTGACGCTCAAAAAGTAAAAAAACTAGTAACCGAAGAATTCCCTATGTTTCGCAGCCTACAGTCTAAGGTCGGTAGTGGCCTTGTTTGGGTCGCGCAAGAAAAACAGCAAACCCTCCCCACACCTGCAAGTAAGGAAAACAAGTGAATGAACTTTAAAGGAAGTGCATGTAGTAAGTTTATCCTCGGCGGGGAACATGCCGTGGTTCATGGTGCGCATGCAATCGCAATACCATTGCTATCAAAAAAGTTGGAGTTAACACTTAAGGTGTCAAGCGCCCCTGTAAGCTTAGTGCTTTCAGGCACGGCAAAAAGTGATTCTGTGGCAGCTGTTTTAAGCGACCTAAAGAAAATAACAAATCCTGAGCTCATCACAAAAGAGCATGGGTTTTCGGCAACAGGAAGCTGCAGTATTCCTGTCGGTGCAGGCCTTGGTGCTTCTGCAGCGCTTTGCGTGGCATTGGCAAGGGCGCACCGCAAATGGAATGAATACTCAAACGCCGACATCCGCCCTGCTCCGTTTGCACAGCAGTTTGAGTGCCAAGAAGTGCAGAAACTCGCACACGCGCTGGAAGCGCGTTTTCACGGCAACCCTTCTGGTATAGACACTTCAGTGATCGCTTTTGAACAGCCAATTTTGTTTCAAAAGGCAGAAGGTGTGAGGTTTGCGCCAGCAGCATTTGCTATGCCGCACTTTGTGCTCATCGACAGCGGCGTACGAAGCTCCACAAAACGAATGGTTCAAAACGCTCGAGACTACTTTAGTGGCAGCAAAGGCAAACGCTTGGTCCGAAGGTTTGACCTGGTGGCATTGGATGCTTGGAAAGCCTTGCACCAAAACGACCTGCAGGGCTTAGTAGATACAATGAATGAAAATCATTTTCTTCTAAAAGAGATAGAAGTAACCGGGGAACACTGCGAACGTATCGTAGAAAAATCGGTGCAATTAGGGGCTCTTTCTGCAAAGGTAACAGGAGCTGGATGCGGCGGTTTTGTATTGGCAATAATCCCGCAAGACCCTGCGGAGGCTGATACAGTACTTGAAAAGCTAAGAGAGTGTTTTGGACCGGCTGCAGTGATTGATGCAGGTAGCCCAGAAAAAAAAATCGATAAAAAGGAGAAGGTTCATGCGCATCCAAATAGCTTATAGTCCTGATTCGGACGACGCCTTTATGATGGGGCCACTTGTAAAAGGGGCAATCGATTCCAAAGGCTTTGATCTCGAATTTTTCCGTGAAGATATCCAGGAGCTAAACCACAAAGCCATATCTGAACAACCTGCCTATGACGTTACAGCCATCAGCATTGCTGCTTATCCATTTATGCAAAAAAACTACAGGATGATTGATGTCGGAGCCAGCATAGGAGATGACTACGGCCCGTCAGTAATGGTACATCAAAGCAAGAAAGTGCAAAAACTAGATGATTTAAAAGGTCTGCGAATTGCTGTCCCCGGCCTGCAAACAAGCACGTACTTTGCAGCAAAAATTTGCTTTCCAGAAAACGAATTTGTACCTATGTCGTTTTTAGATATTTTACCGGCAATTAAAGACAAGAGGGTCGATGCAGGTATTCTTATTCACGAACTGCAGATGCTAAGCTGCGAGTTTGCGCAAAAAAAGTTCGACCTAGGAAAGGTCTGGCAGCAAAAAACTTCCTTGCCCCTCCCCCTTGGAACCAACGCAATCCGGAGATCCCTCGGAGAAGAGGTTCACCAAAAACTCCACACACTTCTTTTAGAAAGTGTCGACTACGCGCTTGCAAACAGAGAAGAGTATTTGGCTTATATTCAAGCGGTGGGAGACAAAGAGTTTGCATGGAGCAAAGAACAAGATGACGCCTACATTAACCGCTATGTAAATGCCAACAGTCGCGAGTTTACTCCGATCGTTAAAAATGCAATTGACTACATGTTTGAGCAAGCAGCTGGGCTGGGGATATGCCCTAAAGTTGACAAGGAGGGTCTGCGCCATGAATGTTAGAGACAAACAAAAAGAGATCGAAGCAAAAATAGCAAAGGGAACGAGGCTGAGCTACGACGACGGCGTCTGGCTCTTAAAAGAAGCACCTCTACTGTGGCTTATGCAAACCGCTAACAAAGCCTGCGAAGCTAAACACGGAAAAAAAGTTTTTTACAACGTCAACCGGCACATCAACCCAACCAACGTATGCGTGCTTAGCTGCAAGTTTTGTGCTTTTTCGCGCAAACCTGGCGAAGATGGAAGCTACGCATACACGATAGAGCAAATGGTTTCTAAAGCAGATGAAGCCGTAGAGCAAAGTGCCACAGAGGTTCATATGGTTGGCGGTCTGCACCCTCGCTGGCGCTTTGAGCACTACCTCGAAATGATACGGTCCATCAAAACAAAGCACCCGCACCTACACATCAAAGCCTTTACCGCAGTAGAACTCGATTGGTTTTCCAAGAAAACACGCAAACCATTGGAGTGGGTACTCCAGCAGCTTGTAGAAGCAGGTCTTGGCTCACTGCCAGGCGGCGGAGCCGAGATTTTTGCAGAAAAAGTGCGTGACGAAATTTGCGACACGAAGGTTTCTGCAGAACAGTGGATCGATACCCATAAAACAGCGCATCGCATGGGGCTCAAAACTAACGCTACTATGCTTTATGGACACATAGAGTCTTTGGAAGACCGCGTCCATCACATGCAGGTACTGCGCACAGCCCAGGACGACACGAGCGGCTGGCAGGCGTTTATCCCGCTATCGTTTCAGCCACACGACAATGAAATGGGTATTGACGTCTATACAAACGGAGAAGATGATTTAAGGACCATTGCCACTGCCAGGTTGTTTCTAGACAATTTCGATCATATCAAAGCCTATTGGGTAATGCTTGGGCAAGATATTGCGCAGATGGCCCTGGTTTCGGGAGCAAACGATCTAGATGGCACGGTATCGGAAGAAAAAATTTCGCGTATGGCAGGCGGTAGATCCGGACATATGATTGACCGGAGCTACATCCACTCTTTAATTGAAGACGTAGGGAAAACACCTACCGAAAGAAACACAATCTATGATGTAGTCAAAGAGTTTAAGCAAGAGGCAGGAGCTCTGGATAAAGCTAAGAAGCCTTTTTCAGTAGCCGCCGTCAATGAACGCTTGAAGACTATTCAACCCAGCCAGACAACTAGCTTTGGGCAGTTCTTTCTTGCTTTCGAGGGTTATAAAAAAACAGCTCCAGACGACAGCCAAAAAGACTATGCTCTCCATTGGCAGGATATTCCTTTTCGTAGCCCGCAAAAATCCAAAGTAACCATTGACGAGCAAACAGAGGTCGCAAGCGATGGAAACCCTATTGTCACCGGTGCTCGCAACGGAGACCCAAGGTTTAAGCTTGTGGGCTTAATGAATGCGGCTGGGATCAAGGTAAATCTTTCAGACGAACCTGAACTGCTGCAGCAGATTTTTCAAAGCGAGCTTGCAAGATCAGCAAGCACTGTCACCTGCCCTGCCATCTAAAAAGGAGCCCCCATGCCTATTCAAACCAAAGGTTATGCAAACCCGGACGCTACCTCTCCCTTTGCAACACACTCGTTTCAAAGGCGTGACCCGGGACCCTCTGATGTTTCTATTGCTATTGAGTTCTGCGGCATTTGCCACTCCGATATTCACACGGCAAGGAGCGAATGGGGAGAGGCTTTTTACCCGTGTGTACCCGGACATGAAATTGTTGGTACGGTAACGGCGATTGGTCAAGAGGTTATAGGGTTTAAAGAGGGTCAGCGCGTCGGTGTAGGCTGTATGGTTGACTCTTGCAGACAGTGCAAAACCTGCAAAGAAGGCGACGAGCAACATTGCGAGCGCGGTCAAACCTGCTGGACCTACAACACGCAGATCACAAAACCACAGCCAGGTGAAGACAGCTACACCAAAGGCGGATACGCGGACCATATAGTCGTAGATGAAAAATTTGTTCTACGTATTCCAGAAAATTTGGACCCTGCTGCTGCTGCGCCGCTTTTATGTGCTGGAGTCACCACCTTTTCTCCGCTCAACCATTTGGCCGTAAAACCTGGCGATAAAGTTGGCGTGCTTGGACTTGGAGGCCTCGGCCATATGGCTGTAAAGCTTGCCGCGTCCATGGGAGCGGAAGTCACGGTCCTATCTCGCAGCCCACACAAAAAAGAAGATGCCCAGTCTCTTGGGGCCAAAAGCTTTTGCCTGACCACATCAGCCAGCGAATGTGAGGGCCTTGCCGGAACCCTAGATTGCATCATCGACACAGTCTCTGCTCCACACGATTTAGACCAGGCAGCTAGTTTTCTAAAAAAAGACGGTACATTAGTACTCGTAGGAGCCTCGGATAAACCTCTAGAGTTCAATGCATTTTCTATGATTGCTGGGCGTAAAAAAATCATGGGCTCTCTGATAGGTGGCATCCCAGAAACACAAAAAATGCTCGATCACTGCGGAAAACACGGAATCGTAAGCGAGATAGAGGTCATCACACCGTCACAGATCAACGAAGCCTATGAGCGCATGCTCAAAAGCGATGTAAAGTACAGGTTTGTGATTGATTGCAGCAAGATGTAAATTTTTACTTATAGTGATCTAAGTCAAAAAAGCCCTGGCTTTCCATATATTCACGCATTTTCTCAAGGGAGCGGTTGCGGATCTGCCCAACCCTTGATGCAGAAACTTCAAACCTTGCTCCGATTTTTTTAAAAGACCATTCATCTTCGTATACAAGGTCCAGTATTTTTCTTTCTCTATAGCTTAGCTTCCATTTAGCCATCGCCAGCGCCTTGAACATTTCCTGGTTTATAGACGATACGAGGCCATCTTTAACCCTGCGAGACTTGATCAAGCCTTCCCACTCAGGCCCACTATTTGTTTTCCAAAACCTTCTGCGGTCTAAGATTAACTCCATATTCTTGCGGCTCATCACCTGAGACTCTTTTAAGTAAGAATCCATAACTTCCGACTCGTTTGGCTTGCGCTTAAGTTTGTTAGCAAGCTTTACCGAGTGACTATCATATTCCTTGAGCCGGGCCCTCTCGCCATCGGTCCAAAAGCTCCAGCGGCTACCTTGGTTTTTTAACCCCAGCGCTTCCTTATAAAGGTTTCTATCTAGCCCACCTTTAAAATAAGTATAAAACCGAGCCTCTTTTGGGCGGTAGGAACGGATAGACCTTTGCAAAATCAACATAGCAGCTGAATACAAACGATTTCTTCGCTCGCCAGATACTCGGTACTTTCTAACGTCGTGAATATAAGCGTATATCGAGGGTTCATACTGCTCGAAAATTTTTCTTTCGATTTTCCTTTGGTACTCATATTGCCCCTCAGCAGAAATACCAAGATTATTTTTAGGGTTTTTGGCAGCAAAATCACTCAGCGATACTATTAGCTTATAATGCTGAAACAAGCTTTGTTCTTGCTCTCTTGTTATCTTTTGAATCGGAACATTTACTAAGGTATCGCAAAAGCGAGGTAAGGAAGCAGAAAAGCTCGCAGTTGAAAAACCAAGTAGAAAAACAAGTAGAAAAATACGGGGCATAAAAAGGCTCCCTACAATAAAAAAGAACAGATTTGATTATACCAGAAATCAATGCAAGTTTTGCGGGCAAAAAACTACCTACAATTGCACTGATATTTGTTTTCAAGATCTATAACCGTGATGATTTTTCTGGTTTGCGGGCAGTTAGCGACAACTACCCGTATCAGCTGCTGATCGCGGCTGCGTTTTTCAAGCGACTGCGTCGGGCAGGGCTTACTTTGGGCATCTGACTTTCGGGCATTTACCTGGCCATTTTTCAAAACATCAAAGACTTCTTCACGGTCGATCTTCCGGCAGCCCATCCTGCACTTAGCGTGGTGCGTAAAGTGAACCTGGCCCACCTCTTCTTTAGAGCCGCTCTGTTGACCCACTGGGTTTTGACCAGAATAGTTCTGAAACAGGTAGCCCCCCGCCAGCCCTACAGCTAGAACAACAAGCTTTAAAAACTTGTTTTTGCGCCCAAACCGCCCCAAAAGCATACGGATTATCTGTGAAATTTGCCTAGAGTTCATATCAGATGTCTGCCAATCTATACTCATTCAAAAGGTTTAAAGCCTGATCGTACCAGATCAATCCCAATTTTTTTAGCCGCCTACTAATTTTATTGTTTTTTTAGCTTTGCAAGTCAATGAATTGCTGCTATTAAGTGCAGGTGATCTTTTTTGAACAACATCTTTACGCACATCATGCTTATGCTCATACGGCTAATGCCCATGCATACTATTGCTGGTGGTGGACTTAGGTGGCTCGTCTAAACGTTCTGGATCGCTCGCGCACGTCACCCTCAACTAAAACACTATAAAGATTCATTTTTTGCAGATTTCAGCCATCTGTATTTGTTTTTTCGTTTTTGGTCGTTTTTATGTATCTATTAGTTAGTTCATCGTTAAAAAAAGTTATTCTTCTTGCCACATTGGCTATAGCCCACCCTCTTTTAGCGGCTACAGAAACAGATGTTGCACAAGCCCGTACTCAGCTGGAAGAGGCTTTCGAGGGGGCAAAGTACCAACAAGTAAAACTTGGTAAATGGGAAAAAAGAATCTATACCAGCATGAAAATCGCAACCATTTCTGTGATTGTTGGCCTTGCTACGTATATGGCTGCAAAAAACATGACATTTACAGGCGAAAATATGCTCCTTGCCATAGATCAAATCAAAAGCAGCCCTGAAGAAGCTAAAGAGTTTTTGTATCGATCTGGGCCTGCCGGTACCTTTGGAATTGAATCAGGGCTGCTTATCATGTACTACAGGCAGTTTATGGAGTTCTTGACTAAGCCGAAGGTTTTTTACTTTGCGCTTAAAAAACATATGGAAAAAAAGGGCTATTCCACAAAATCGCGTAGAGGCAAAACGGCTCTATTTGCCGCTAAAGAAACTGAATCTTTTGTACGTGGGGCTAGTTTCCAGCTTGCTTTTTATTCCCCTATCTTTGCAGCTAAGCTAATGGATGGTTCAGCACAGTTTGAAGGATTAGGACCATTCTTACATGATGTTTTTTTGGCAACGGCTGCGCTAACAACTCTTCAGTTTATGGCAGAGGTTGGAATCGGAAACTTCAATGATATAAAAAAAGGAAAAGCAAAATCTATCTCTGAAGCCAAGTGGTCTGAGCGCAAAGCTGTATATGCTTCCTCGGCTTTATCGATTGTTACAAACTATTTAATCGCAACACAGTCTCTGGCCGAAGCAGCTGGTAGCGAATCCTATGCGAAGCCAATGAGAGTCTTTTTGCTTGGAACTGCTGGTAGTGTTTACTTAGTTTACTTGGCACACAGTTTGAAAAACATAAAAAATGGAAAAGATATGATCCACTACAACGAAAAAACTGGTATCTGTAGAGGTTTGTTTCACCCCTAAAAAATAATCCATGTAAAATATTAGAAGCTAAAAACTTAAAACTGGGCAGGCTCAATCGCCTTCAGATACTCTGCAAACTCTATACCACGCTTAGTGTGTCCAGAAAGCATATAAGCAGCACTAAGCCCACGAAGAACACCTGTATCCACCTGGTTCTTTTTATATGGATTTTCTAAGTGGTAAACCGCCCGAGTAGAATTTCTACGATCAAGGTAGGCCAGTCCCAGGATTTTATGCGCGAGTACTACACAAGGGTTTTCTAGCCGGGGCAAGTTTCTTCGCAGCTTATTTAGGTGACTTTCTTTTAATATACCAAGTTCGAACCTCGCCGAAGCTAAATAGCAGGAGCTATTTTTATCCTGCAGATTTTTGTGTTTAGCCGCTATCTTCAGCGCTTTTTTACTTTTGCCCATTCCTACGTATACCTGAATCTGCCGGTTCAGGTTATAAGAAGAGGCCTTCTTTCCAAAGGCAGCCTTGAAGTACCCTAAAGACTTGTCAAAATTTCCTGCAAGGTAAGACAGGTACCCCAGCTGTTCATCACCAAAAACCGTATCAGATCCTTTTTTTTGCACCCTATCTAAAAGCGCTGCATACTTAGCCGTTTTTCCACTGGCATAAAGGTCCTGGGCAACAAGGTACATAACTTCTGTAGAAAGTTTTCCTCTAAGTGCAGTTTGAAAATCACCGGTAAACTTACTAACCACATATTCGGCAGGGTTATCTACTTGCTCAGACCTGTAAAAAAGATGTGACTGATTCGACTCCGCAAAAACATTTATATCCGTATTAAGAGGCGCATCGTCGATATGATGCCAAAGGTCCTCACGGCTCACAGCGAAGTTAGTCAAAAAAGACGAGGCTGAATCAAAAGGTAGCTGTTCTAACTTTCGCTTCAGGACTGGGTTCGACGTCAAAGCATCTAGCCGGTCCAGATCGACCTTTAGTGGGCTATTTGAACCAAGCATAATCAGCTCTTCGTCACCAACATTCGTAAAAACATGCCCATAAGGAAACACCGTATAAAATGTTTTCAAGATGCTTCGAAGAACCTTCTTATCCATATTGTAGAGGTTTAGCCACTGCGAATAGATACCTTTCTCTGTGAGGTTGCCTTGGACAATCTCAAAAAACTCCTTGGTAAAAAGGTTTGCAACCCCTGTAAGCCATGAGTGGGATGGCTGAGACACGATAACGTCAAACTTTTCATAGAGCTTTCCTGCCAAAACAAACCTAGCGTCCCCAATCTTGAGGTTTAAATTGGCCCGAGCCAAAACCGGGTTTTTTCCGTCATATACATAGTTTGCAGCCTCAATGATTCCCCTCTCTAACTCTGCCACGTATACGTTAGGGATATCTAAACTGGTCAACAGATCAACCGTGTAACCTCCCCCATAGCCAACTACAAAGGCTCTATGCGGGTTTCGGTTGAATACAAACGGTAGCATTCCCAGAAGGCCTTCGTATTTTGGGATGCTATCTAAGTTGTTTTTATCATAAAGAGATTCGTTCAAACCATTCGTCTTTAGGCGTAAAAGACTTTGGTAGCCCTCACCATCGCTTTTATCATGACTGAGGCTTGTGATAGCCGTCTCACCTTCAACGATCAACTTAAAGTTTTCATGATCTTTTGTATAAAACCGCATTACTTCCGACAGATTTTGCCCTTTGACCGACGCCTGAAAGTAAGCAGACTTAATGATGTTTTTAAAGCTTATATTTGAAGAAAAAAGCGAAAAAACAACGAGTGCCGCGAGTGGCAAAAAATGGCGCAAGGATCTCAGTTCAATCGATCGATGTTTTGGCATATGCACAGTTACAGATAGGTAAAGAGCCGCAGAACTTAAGCCAAGCACACTTACCGTTATAGCCGCAGAAGAGCCAAACACAGGAATCAAAACTAAGCCAGCAATACAGGACCCACAAATACTTCCGAACGTATTAATTGCATAGGCAAACCCAGCTACCTGAGAAGAATCTTCTGTGTTGCCCGCAATGAGAAGGTCTATGGTCAAAGGGAGCAGCGCACCAAAAACAGTCGTTGCAGGCAAAATCATAAGGGCCGTGACTACAGACTTTAGGACTAATAAGTTTAGGTAGTCACCTAGATAAAACGAAGTTACCCCCCGAAACTACAGGGGCCAAATTTAACAGGTAACTAGTCACCAGAAGCATAGCTACCGAGACAAGAAGAAGGTTGATCTGAAGCATCTCTTTGTTTCTAATGCGGTGGTACTGCCATGATAAAAGTAGGGACCCAGCTGAAATTCCGAGTAAAAAGATCGATAGGATAATGCCAAGCCCATAGGTATTGGTTCCAAAAAATATTCCAAGGTATTTGTTCCAAACCACCTCTGCACCAATAGATGCAAACCCTGACATTAGGCAAACAGACAACAGAGCCCACTGTTTGTGCGTAAGCTTTCTAAAATAAAAACCAACAGAGGTTGAACGTTCTATGTTTTTAACCTGATATGCAGAAGGAAATTTTATCGTAAGAACAGCCGCTACAAGCAACACTACAACATTGGTTGATGCAGCAAGATGGTTTGCTACCAGCAGACCTCCTTCTGGGATGAAGAAAAAGCTTGCAGAAAAAGCTCCTAAAACAGCACCCAGTGTGTTGATACCGTAAAGTAGGCTAATCAAACTGCCGTTGCTTTTTTTACCAAAAGTTTGTTTCTTGTCGTCTACAAAAAGGCGAATCAACAAAGGAAGGCTAGCGCCCATACCTACTGTAGGCAAAACCAACAGTAAAAAAACAAGTGCAAATTTTGAAATATTTCCGACTATTGCATACGGACCAATCATAGGTAAAAAGGCAAGGATCTGATGAAAACCAAGCAGGACATAAATCAGTCCCATCGCATAAAGTCCTATAATACCCTCAAGGAGACCATAAACCCATAGAGAATTTTTGATTTTCTTCGAGTACCTTCCAGCAAGATAACTCCCTAGCGCCAACCCGAAAAAGAAAATAGATAGAACAAGGCTCATAGCTGTGGAGGTAGAACCAACGGCCAAAGAAAGGACCCGTACCCATACAGACTGAAAGATCAAACTCGAAAAGCCTGAAAACACGAACAGTGCTATAACTAGGTTTTGGTGTTTAATTCCCATTGGGTATTCCCCGGTATGTTTTGTTTATTATTTCTTTTATAACTTTTTCAAACTTAAAAGAAGAGCTTCTAGCCATTTTGACACGTAATAATGGTCTACAAACACGCTCTTTTACCGAAAAAACTATCTTCTCGACGCGACCCAAGGCGAGCTTGCTCCACACTTACTACCTACACCCCCTTATCTCTCTAGCTTTTGCACCACATTGCAATATATGTACAGGGTGCTCCGCAGCAGCCGCATTCACTCTACGCGGTTATTTTCCCTGGAAACACGCGCGTATTGACCGTAACCGCTTGAGATACAACTGGAGAAATAGTATCAACCACGAATAGAGGCAGAGATTCACCATTGTATCAACACATCGATGGAAAGATTGTATTTGTTGTGAGAGAGCTTTTAAATGCTCGGAATGTGAGCTCTGTTGCAGCCCCAACTGACTTGCTTACATTCAAGGTCCAATATACAAAGTGAAAACAAGTTTAAATTAAAAAAAAGGGGCTCGTACATGTCGAACCCCTTTGTGTTTTCTAAGCAAACAGGCTAGCAGCCTTTAAAATGGTGCGTTTACAATAAGAGATGTCGAAAAAGTAGCTAAACCACCACGACTATCTGAAACCAAAATTGTCACAGGGTGGGTACCTAGAATAGGCGTGTTCCATGTGATCTCACCATTGCTTGAGTTCACAGACAAGCCTGCTGGACCCGCAGTCTTCAAGTAGTGTAGCTGATCACCGTCAGCGTCAGTAGCAGCCGCAGTGTACCTATAAGGCTGAGCGCCACCATAACCACACGCAGTCAAAGTAGAAAATATATTGTTTGCCTGAGAGAAAGAGTAGAAACCCCATTTCCCTGCTGTTGATAATCCCGTAGCTTCGATCTCAGCAATCAATGGTTGAATAGACAAAATCGAAGAACCGTCTCGCACTTCGACCTTTACACGGTTCGGCTCCACGTCTATTTGAAATGCATAGTTTTGATTTGCTATCCACGTAAAAGAACGATTTTCAACTAATGTGCTTACGCCTTGTCCGCCTTCCTGACTCCAAAAGCTCGCATCGTTAACCCTTTTAATTGAACCTAAATTTACATCACGAATCCTAACACCTTGATAAGCAAGACCTTGCATTCCTTTTTTAAAGTCAAAGTACTTAAATTCAGATGCATCTTTATAGCCAAACACCAATCCCCAAAAGTCATCGTCACCGCTGGTAGTTTTCCAGAGCCCTTTGATTGTGTAACTTTCAGCCTGCCTAGAAGAGATAACCGCGCTTGCAGAACTATTCAAGAATTGCTCAAGCGTGTCACCATCCCAAGCCCATCGAGGATCCGGATGACCACCAGTAAAAATAACTTCCTCTCCAGAAGTAAAATCAGCTTCGCCAATCGCCCTACAACCAGTTATAGTTCGGCTTGCCGTACTTGGGTTTGTTATAGTAAATCTTGGAGCTTGATTGGAAAGCACATACGTATCGTCTGGACCAGTGATGCGATTCATTGTAACTCCCGCAACAAACTGAGCCGTATTTATATTGTTAACTGATATAGATGGAACCCTGTGCGTAAAAGGACCGTTTTGATCAAAATCCCTTGGGAAACCAGAAATAATGGCGCCGTTTATAGTAAGTGTTCCATTGCCTACACCGTGAGGGTAATAAAGATCCAAAGCAGCTGTAGCATTGGTCACAACAACATTTTGGATAATAACCCTTGGCTGCACAATAATAGCAAACGTATTGGTAGCGGTTTTGCCCTGGGCATCTGCAATGTCTATTGTCGCAGTGTAAGTTCCCGGAACCCAGCCTGTCGTATCAATATTTGTGCGAGTACAATCTGGAAAATCCATCGCCTTGAGGTCCACTACCGCTGGTGTAAAACCAGTGTCAGAGGCAAACGTTATTTTTCCGTTTGTAGCGTTAACTGTCTCACAGCTAATCTTAACATCCTCACCAGGAAAAACTGTAACAGAGTCACTAAATGTGTCTCCATCACCGATCGTTGCGCCGCCTTTAAATTCGACTTTACCCAGGACCAGTGCAGGAATGTTATCTTCCCCCTCTATGCCTTCTTCTACTTTTAGTTTGGAACAGCTGCTAAACGCCATAGCCAAAATCATCGTAATCCCTAAAAGACGCATGACGTCCCTCCCTAAATTTTCTAAAAATACCGGATACTATTATCCCATATTTTAGCAGGTTTGAAGTTCGGATTCTATACCTGGCGAACCGCAAGAGCCCCAAAGAAAAAAAACTTTTTTACGTAAATATGTCTATTTACAAAGATTAAGTCCAGGCAATTGGAGGTTGGTAGTAGCATTAAAATCAAAAAACAAGACCACAACCGAAGCTATGGTCTGAATAACAAATCTTGTCTATTCCCTAGTTAGAAAGTCTTTGCAACTGCTTGCTAGAAAGAACTGCAGGTATCTGCAAAGAATTTTTTTTAGCTGGTGCCATCCCCATCGGTGGTCTCATAGGTGGTCTCATAGGTGGTCTCATAGGTGGTCTCATCGGTGGTCTCATCGGTGGTCTCATCGGTGGTCTCATCGGTGGTCTCATCGGTGGCTTGATCGGCTTAATCGGCATAGGACGCTTGTTGCGCACACATTTCCGCTGTGAAGGAGAAAAGAAAAAGCCGACAGGACACGAACGAGGTTTTTCTATGCGTACACACCGCTGCAGATTCCAATCGTACCTGTTCCCCGGGCGGCATTGACCGTGTTTTACAACACACCGACCCAACGACGGGTTATAAAACTGCCCAGGACGGCAGTCACGCGTATTCTCCACACAACGGCCTTGGCTTGAGTTCCAGTATTTTCCTTGAGAGCAAGACCTTTGTTTTGCAACGCAACGTTTTTTAATAGGGTTCCAATAACTTCCAAGCCGGCATTGCTTGCTATAAGCAAACTCGCAAGTTTTCGTGGTGTAGTCATATTTCTTTCCGGCTGGGCAGGTATAGCTCTTGCGAACACAGCGGTCGTAAAACAAATCCCAACCATAATTTACTGGGCAACGCGGCGACCAAGTTGCTACGCATGAGTAAACAGCTGGGTCATAGTACTGCCCTACCCCACAAGTTATGCCACTCGGCGCGGCAGGAAACTGACAAGAAACCGTAATGTCGTCGAAATACGTACCGGCGGGACACGGGTCTCCACTATTTTGAACACAGTAACCTAAGGTATCATCAAAGTAGTAACTACTCGGACAATCATAGTTGACTTCACCATCTATGATTTCAATCTGAAACTGCTTATAGGTACTAGTATTGCTTGAGTCGGTAACACTTAAAGCAATTCTATATACACCGGCCTTGGATGGAGTTCCGCTTAGCGAAAAATCATATTTGTAAAGACTGGTCGTTAGCCTAACACAAAAAGGAATAGAACCTTCGAAAAATCCGCCTTCGAGCTCAACCGGTAAACCAAAACCATCAGATTGTTTTAAAACAGGAACCTGTTCTAAATAGGGCTTACCCTTTATTCCAGGCTCTAGAAACCTGCTGCCATCAAATTTGGGATAGAAAAAATCGTCGTTATCTTCTGCTACAAGACAAATCTCGCGGCTATAGTCCTTGGATTCCAGTGCCGCGTCAAAACTTGAAGCTGTTAATACAAAACACCAAAACCCTTGAAACCTTGGCGTACCAAAAAGAAGAATTGAGCCTGAAGATGAATCTTCTAGCTCAAGCCCCGGTGGAAGCGACTCTTTACCGGTAGACCAACGAACACTTGCATTGTTCGGCAAGCCAACCAACTCAATCTATGTCTCCGTGTAAATACCGTAAAGAAATCGGTCTTGCCCCTGCTTATTCTCTAAAACACCTTCTGAACTAGAACGAAAATCACTGCCGCTCTGCTCTTGCTGAACGACGATCTTGGGTGCAACCCCCAATAGTTTTGAGGTTTCCGACTGTAGGAGGCGTTCCTCCTCACCCGAACCACATGAGGTTAAAAGAAGAACGCATAGCGATGCGATCAAAAACTTCCCTGCTCTCATAAAGACTCCGAATCTCTAGTGCGTCAGCTTGGCATAGCTGCCATTGACTCCATATTTTTAACTCTGTTTCTTTGTAACTAATTGAACATTGACAAGCAAACAGTGCTCCAAAATGACTGCCCGATATTATACAAAGAAGTTTTTTAGATATGTGAAGCCCAGTAAAGCCAAGCTTTTCAAAAAGAACAAAGAAACCTAAGGCTGAGCCTAACAAACGCCAAATCGGCGTAGCAGACAAAATCAAAAAAACCTAGCCCACCACTTTTAACTCCGGGGGAGTGTGCACAGGCTCTTTATTCTTTGGTCCCTGTATCGTCCCACTACAAAACTGAAAGCCTATCGTCGCAAGCATTCCGCCAACGCAAAACCAAGACAAAACTCCAAAAAGCTTCTGATGCCCTAACGCACCTGGGTTGCTATCGAGTAGCCACCCCATCCAAGGCCCCATAAAAATATCAGGCGAATACCCTACTACTGAAACAAAACCAATTGCGCACCCTGTGAATGCCACCGGGATTTTTGCTTCTTCAAAAACCGCAAAGTATAGGCCGCGGAGTGCATAGATACCGACACAAGAAAAAGCAACGACAACGGACAAGTAAACAACACCAGAAGAAGCAAGGCCTTCTATAGACAGTATATAAGAGCCAAGCATCGCTACAAAAAAAGAAAGTAAAATCATATGAGATACGCGGAACTTATCTGCTATCCATCCTGCAAACATTGCTGCAAAGGGCCTTACCCAAAACGAGACCGTCCCGAGCCTTGCAGCTTCTACGTCTCCTACTCCAAGCACATCCTTTGCATACAAGGAAAAATCATCTGTGCACTTATAACCGACATAGGCACACATAATAATAAGCGACTGAAACCAGACTGATGGTGTTGCCATAACCCTAAAAAGTTTGTGTGACAAAGATAAAACAGGCTCATTGGCTTGTTCTCTACCCGGCTTTATCTCCTCTTGAGGTGTTCTGAAGAAAATCCCTACGACAATCCCTGAAAAGATAACCATAAAAGAAAAACAAACGATGATCGACTGCAAAGCAGCCGTTTTTAAACTTAAACTCACGTTATCGTCTATACCCAAAGACAACATCCAAGCAAAAACCGCTACGAATACACTGCCTATGACCGCTGCCAGCAAGCCCCGTCCAGCATCTAATGCGCCGTATGCTTTTCCTTGGTTGCCACTACCACCCAGTAGTCTTGTAGCTTTTATCAGAGCAGACCAGAACAAAAGGACACTCGTAAAACCCCAGTAGCCATAGAGAAGCATCAAAGTATGTGCGTCTGGCACAGCTGCCATCAAAAAACCACCCATCCCTGTGAGGATGAGTGCAACTGACATCAACAGGCGTGCTGAAAAGCGGTCTGCTAGCGGCCCACCTAAAAAATAGGAGATCATTCCAATCGCGCCGTACAAAGAAAAAGCTCTACCAAGTTCAAAGTTAGATAGACCGAAAACCTCTAAAAATGTAGGGCGAAAAATACGCGTCACAACAAAAGGCAGCATAAAAACCATCTCACCTGCAAGAATCAGCAAGCAGAGGCGTGGCCAAGAAAAGTTCTTAGATTTTTCCATGCTATCCTTTAGCTATTTCTTCTTCAAGATGAGCAGAGGGTCCACCGTAGATTTGATCCTCCAAAAACTTTCTTTCACCCAACAGCTCGGATTCTACCGTACGTTTTTTCCAAACCCTACGATCTCTGTCCCAGCGGTAATGGTTATTTTTGAGCAAATCTTTTTTCTCGAATGCAGCGCCAGTGGCATGAACCCAAAACTCCTTTTCAAGGCTTCGCTTATATAGCTCGGGGAAATGGTCAG
This sequence comes from Oligoflexales bacterium, assembly GCA_023301565.1. Classification (GTDB taxonomy): domain Bacteria; phylum Bdellovibrionota_B; class Oligoflexia; order Oligoflexales; family JALZUQ01; genus JALZUO01. The sequence continues at coordinate 25,811 of JALZUO010000007.1, read as the reverse complement.
AAACCAAGCGAAAAGTAGTCGCACAATCAAAGAGTGCCCGGTGCGCAAAGGGGTTTACAAACCCATGGTCTGCAGCAAGATAGTTAAGTGCTCTAGAACCAAACCCTTTGGCCTTCCAGTCTATGTGTGCGATAGAACATGCCCAATGGCAGTCTTCAAAGTCAAGTCCACCGCTGGCAGTTAAAAAGTTGCGGTCAAAATCGACGTTGTGTGCAATCAAAATATCGCTGCCGTCAATATGAGTTTGTACCTTTTGCCAATCCATTTTTTTGCCTACAACCAGCGCGTCATCGATACCTGTTATTTTAGTAATTTCACTAGGAATAGAATGAGACGGTTGACGAAGTAGAGAAAACGACTCCAGGAGCCTGCATGTTTTTTTTTCTGGCTCCCAAACAAACTGCAACAACCCAACTTCGATGATCTCTGCAGACTTAGGATCTATCCCCGTTGTTTCTACGTCTAGTATAGTTCCAATTTTTCGTTCATCTAGGTTTAACATTTGGTAGTTGCCTCCTAAGGTGGGCTGGGTTTTAGCTAAAAACTTGGGTTCGACATTTTGACCCAGTTGAGCGACGATACTCTTGGATACAAGTGAAAGACAGCTTGAAACTGGGGCTGCTAAAAATGGGTGCAATGAGACTGACCGAGATTTCACTGGAGAACCTTTTGAAGGCCTATAAATTAGGTTTCTTTCCTCTTCCCCACCCGGAAGACCACCTTCCAAGCCACAAAGACGAGGTCGTTTTCGTCAAGCCTGAGTTAAGGTCTGTTTTTGAAATCGGTAAACTCCGCCAACAAAAAGAGTTGATGCGTAAAATAAGAAAGCAAAGATGGTCCTATACCTCCAACCATGATTTTGCTGCTGTAATGGATGGCTGCTCTAACCACGAAGACACCTGGATCAACAAGGATTTTAAGCAGGTTTACCAAAAGCTCCACTCGCAAGGAAATGCCCACTCCATAGAGGTTTGGCAAGAAAGTCAGCTAGTTGGCGGCCTTTATGGTGTACATATAGGAGCAGTTTTTTTTGCCGAAAGCATGTTTAGCGGTGTTAGCTACGGGTCGAAAGCAGCTTTGTTCTTCTTGCACGGCCACCTGCTTTGCCGCGGCTTTAAACTCCTCGAAACCCAGTTTGTCACAGAACACCTTTCTTTTATGGGAGCTATAGAGCTAGGAGAGGCAACCTATGAAACTAGGCTAAGCGACGCTTTAAAAGAAAAAGCTGAATTTTAACTTGACCTTGAGCGTGCTCTGCGTATGTTTTGAACAATCATACTACTGACTAGCTCTGCCGCATTGCGCCTCAGGGCCTCTGCAGAATTGAGGAAAAACGCGCTAGTTACTGGGTTATTCATGAAAAATAATCTATCCTTAGGCCCTCAGCCACAGGTAATGGCTGTAAAGTAATGGCACGAACGTTAAGGGGCTTCGATCTATGCAAACCAAATCAACTCAAAAGCACGTAAAAGGCGAAGAGGCGCAAAAGTTTTTCAACTCTCTTGGGGTGAAAACAAGTGATGGAAGCGATTGGTTAAACGACGTCAGCGAAGTCTACTACAACCTAAACTATGAAACTCTTTTTGAACATGAACTCAGTACCGATCAAGACCCTAGAGGTGTTGGTACACTGACAAAACAAGACGCAGTCTCTGTCGATACAGGCAGGTATACAGGCCGATCTGCCAAAGATAAATATATTGTCAAAGACAGCGCCTCGGAAGAAAACATTTGGTGGTCTGGAACTGGCAGTGACAATAAACCAATTGATACAAACACGTGGAACCAGCTAAAAGGCCTTGCTCAAAAGCAGCTGAACGGAAAACGTCTTTATATTATGGACCTGTTTTGTGGCGCAAACCCCAAAACAAGACTTCCTATTAGGTTGATCACAGAAATCCCGTGGAAGGCCCACTTTGCAAAAAACATGTTTATCAGACCTACAGACGAAGAGCTTAAAAACTTTAGGCCAGGCTGGACCATTTTAGATGCGTGCAAAACAACTTGCGAATCGTTTGAAGAACTTGGCCTACGTTCAGAAACATTTGTCGCGTTTAATCTTACAGAAAAACAAACGGTGATCGGCGGAACTTGGTACGGAGGTGAAATCAAAAAAGGGATCTTCACCATGATGAACTACTACCTTCCTATGCAAGATATTGGTGCGTTTCATTGCAGTTCAAACAAAGGCGGGAATGGTGACACGGCCTTGTTTTTTGGCCTTTCAGGTACCGGGAAAACCACTTTAAGTGCTGATCCAAAAAGAGCCTTGATCGGTGACGATGAGCACGGCTGGGACGAAGATGGCGTTTTTAATTTCGAAGGTGGGTGCTATGCAAAGTGCATTGACCTAAGTGAAGAAAACGAACCGGACATTTATCGTGCTATTCAAAGAAATGCTCTTTTAGAAAACGTTACTTTGCGCGACGACAAGTCTGTCGACTATGCCGATGTTAGCAAGACTCAAAACACACGCGTGAGTTACCCTATCTATCACATAGAGAACATAGTCAAGCCAGTGTCTAGAGGTGGCCACCCTAAAAACATTGTCTTTTTAACGGCTGATGCTTTTGGCGTCCTGCCTCCCGTAGCAAAACTAACCCCCGAGCAAGCTCAATACCAATACCTCAGTGGTTACACAGCAAAAGTCGCTGGTACCGAGCTAGGTGTAACAGAGCCTACCGCAACCTTTTCACCATGTTTTGGCGGACCTTTCTTATCGCTACACCCAACCAGGTACAGCAAAATACTTGCTAAAAAAATGATGGAGCATGGTTCCAATGCATACCTTGTAAATACAGGCTGGTCGGGAGGTCCATACGGCGAAGGCAAGCGGATGAAACTGTCAATTACCAGAGCAATCATCGATGCTATTTTAAATGGGTCTATTGAAAAAACAGATTGGAATGCTTTTGAAATATTTGGCCTTAAAATACCCAGCAGTATTGATGGCGTGCCAAGTGATATATTGCACCCAAGAAAAACGTGGCAAGATGGTGAGCGCTACGATGACTCGCTTCGCAAGCTAGCTGGCATGTTTATCGACAATTTTAAAAGCTTTACAGATACTGCAGACGGCGAAAACTTAGTTTCCGTCGGCCCAAAACTTTAGATAATGCACCTTCGCTTTTTTGGAGTCCTAAGTTGCTTATGGTTGAGCTTTGCCTTGGTTCCTACCAAGGCAGCTGCTTGCACGGACCTTCCTGGGATTTGCTACTGGTATTCTTCCCAAGAAACTCCGTGCCCGTACGCTCCCAAAGAATCCCTCCGCATAGACTCCAAAAAAGAAGCAAGAGAAGAAACCGACAACAGGCCCCAGCTAAAAAAAACTAGCGACGGCTGGCAAGTAGTAATACCAATCAAAAAAGACCTTACCTGGAAAGACGGCCATAGAATTCACCCCGAAGATTTTGTTCTAGGCTGGCACATGATTCGAAAAAAAAGATGGTTTAAGACAACTAGGCCTTACAGCATGATTCGCAAGGTACAAGCTAAAAAGCACAGTGTAGTGATCACCTATTCTAGGCCTTATTATCAATATTTAGCCTTAAACCGTTTACAGCCTGTCCCCTCTAGCGTGTCGCCACAGACAAGCTGCGAGGCGGGTCCGCAGGCGACCATACCAGAGCAAAAAAGTGAGCCCGTGAAAACCTGGGCCCTATTAGTAAATCAGCGCCATCCGCACTGGAAACATGCCCGTAACCGCCGCGAGCTCACAAGCATTCTGGCCAAAAACAAACTTCTTGCACCCTACTCAGACCTGTTTCACCTAGAACCCTCTCGCGAAGCTTTCTTACCATCAAAAATAGAGACCAACAAAAAAACACCTGGAACAAATCCTAGTACTGAAAACAGTACTGAAAAAAGTTTCGATAAAAGCACCGAAGAAAGTATCGCCCTAGACGTCGCCTCTATCGAACTGACTTTCAAAGCCTCCAGCTTATCCTCAAAAATAGCAGACAAAATTAAAGAGGCAATAGAAGAGGCAGGTGTCCGTGTTTTGAAAAAAAAGGTTTCTAAAAGCTCAAATCTTCAGGCAACGCTTCAAGCAATGCAGCACCGCGGCATTGTGCTAGCACAGATAGAGTTCCCTTTAGGGCATAGCCTCAAACACCTGTTGCATTCAAACTTTATCCCGTCACAACTGAACCAATATACCGGCGGAAATTACAGCGCGTTTCAAGACACTAAAACCGATGAAATACTCGAGGTTTTAGACCGATCCGTATCCAAGAAAAAAAGAGCAAAAGCTGAAAAAAGGCTCCAAAACAGGCTAAAAGAAACAGCCCCATTCTGGATTTTACGTTAAAAACAAACCTAGACTCTATGATAAACCGTCGGTTCGCATCTGTTCTGCTAAAACCTCTAAGTTTTCCGCGATGGGCTTTGCTCTGGTGAAAATCAAACGAAAGTGATCAGACTGCATCTTCCAGTTAGGAAAAGGCTGAGCTAGCTTTTTAAGGTGCCGCCGAAACAGGTAGCCAGGGATAATCCCTACTCCTAGGCCTGCTAGTATTGCTTCAAGCATAAGCTCGGAACTCCCTACAAACCAAACCTCTTCCATCTTAAGCTTTCCACGGTCTTTGCTGTTTAAATAGTGCAAGAATGGAAACGACCTATCGTGCTCGATCCAAGTGTACTTTCTAATATCTTCTATCTTTTTTATCTGGCTGCAATGCTTTTTAGTAGCGCAAAATACATAGTCTTCCTCTGCCAGCTCTAAAGAGTCAAAGTCACGCATTGTAACAGGGGCAGAGGTCAACACTGTATCGAAACTTCCACTGCTTAGCCCGGCTAGAAGCTCTGCGCCGGAGCCAAAACCCACATGGAAGTCTACATTAGGGGTTTTTTTCTTCATCTTTTTTAGAGCTGGCCACAACCAGCTTCTGCCAACCTCAGCACGTGTACCAATCCGAATCGCCTGGTTTCTGGTATTCTTTTTTGAAAGTGGCGTTAAAAGAGAAATCGCATCTTTAGCACGGCTAGCTAGATGAAGCCCATCTTGGGTCAGGATGGATTTACGCCCTTGTTTTTGCATTAAATCGAACTTGAAAACCTGCTCAAGCTTTCGGACGCGCTGTGAAATCGCAGGCTGCGTCAAACCTAGCTGACCCGCGCACTCTGTTACGGTAAAACCATCTTTTAGGCAAGATAAGATAAACAGATCATCAAAGCTTAAATACCTAAGTTCAGAAAACTTCATTTATCAAACAGTTCCAAGACATTCGCAAAGTCTTTAATATGAAAATCAGCTTTTTTTATGACGGCCGCCTTAGCGCTCACACCCACAGCTATTCCACCGAATGATTGAACCAGGTCCATCATAGGCAAATCGTTTGCACCGTCACCAAAGCAAACAGCCTCTTTTAAATCAATTTCCGTAGATTGGGCATATCCGCTCAGATTTTCTGCCTTTTTCTTACCATCAACAAGACTGCTCAACTCTACGCCTACGATGCGGCCAGCTTCCCATATCATTTGATTGCAAAAACAAGCGTCCATAGCGAGATCTTGTGCGACTTTATCGGCAAGCCAGTCAAAGCCGCCCGTATTTAGAACTGTTTTACATCCATTTTTTTTAAGCCAACGTATAAAATCCACAACACCACTGCGATAACTACATAGGTTCGCAGCTTGTTCGATAGCTTTTTGGTCTACGTGCTTGCCCAGCAGTGAAACACGCTCGGATACAGCTTCACGAAAACCTAACTCGCCGTTCATAGCCATACTTGTCAGACCAGCTATCTCCTGCTCAAGACCAGCAATTTTGGCTAAAACCACCAAGCTTTCTTGCTCGATAAGAGTTCCGTCCATATCAAAGACAGCGAGCTTCGGAATAGGGATTAAGCTGTCGCTACTGCGCTGCAATGCGAAGGTCCTTCCCATAAAGGGAGCACTCCGGCCTGCCGCGAAAGTGGCTTACTTCCATCTCTACGACAAAAGCCGCCGTAACCCCAGCAGCAGCCTCTTCGATCACCCTATTAAAAAACACAACGCGCTCTTTGCGACCATTTGCAAGTTTTACGTGAAAAGCCGTGTGCCTTGGCTCACCCGTTTCCTTGTCCTTGTAGTATTTAACCTCTTCAATTTTTGCATCCACACAGAATGAAGGCTTGCGAAAGTCCATCCCATAAGGCTGCAAAAAAGACAGGGACTTTGCGCCCTGGAGGCTCACAAGCTTTGCATCAATGTCACAGTCGAACTCTACCGTGCTTTCCCAAACCTGTGGGTTTTGATCATAGGTTTCCATGGCATATTCCATCAGACCCATTTTTATTTCTTCTAACTTTTCGGCTTTAAATGAAAAGCCACCAGCTGCTGTATGGCCGCCAAACTTCTCGAACAGATGACCAACACTAGCCATCGCTGCTGTCACGTCAAAGCCCGGGATGCTCCTTGCACTACCTTTACAGATATCCTCGCCTACCTGGAAGAGCCAGGTAGGTCGCCAGTAGGTTTCTGCTATGCGGCTGGCCGCAATACCTACGACCCCTTGGTGCCAGTCACCACCTAAAAAAAGCACCGGGTCATCCTGGTCAAATTCGGCAAGCGCATTGGCTTCTTCGACAATCTTTTTCTGAATGGCTTTGCGTTTTTCATTTAACTGAGACATTTTCTCAATCAAGGGATCTGGGTTTTCACCGACAAAGGCTTCGATGATCAGGTCAGCATGCTCGAGTCTTCCGACCGCATTGATCCTTGGCCCTAAGCGAAACCCAATATCTGACTCGTCCAAACCTTTTTTTCCAATATCCATAGCGCACGCTTCTTTTAGTTTGGTAAAAAGCGGGTTCGTGCTTTTAGTCAGAGCCTGCACCCCCATCCGCGCAAGCCGGTGGTTCACGCCGTTCAAGCTAACCAAATCGCAGATGGTTGCTATTCCACAAAGCGCCAAAAGATCTTTCCAAAGATTTGGGTCAATCTGAAAGTTTTTACCTAAAAAACGCAACAGCACAAACGTGATGCCACAGCCGCAAAGCTCCTGATAAATAGGATCGGGGTTGGTTTTTGGGTTTAGAATTACACAGTCTGGCATTTTTTCTGGCTGAATTTTATGATGATCCGTACAGATAAAGTCTACGCCTTGCTCTTTGCAGTATTCAGCTTCAGCATTTGCAGTAATCCCTGTATCCATGGTGATAATAAGCCTAGCACCATCTTCGTGAATCAACTTTTTAATGGCATTCATATTAAGGCCGTAGCCTTCAGAAAACCTACAAGGAATGTGATGGATGACCTGTTCGTGCCCTATAGCTCGCAAAAACCATAGCCAGCTAACACAGCTCATGGTCCCGTCGACATCATAGTCAGCGTAAAGAGCTATTTTTTTACCTTGCTCTATAGCCTTTAAGATTACAGCTGCAGCTTCGTGCAAGCCATGGTCTCCGTATTCTAGTTTATCAATTGGGCTAAAGTTTCGGTTTGCAAAAATGGTTTGCTGCAACTCAGATGTATTGCTTGGCTTTTGCGTAGATTTTCTTCGCCAATGTTTAAAAAACATTCCCATAGCCGTCGTTTCCTTTCTCGGCTAAAATTCAAATACGACACGGCCTATTAAAGCCGCTGAAAAATACCCCAAGCGAATTGGGCTTACGAGAAAACTAGGAGCTACCTCCGCGCCTACTTGCAGTGGAGTCCGAGGAATATAAAACATTGCACCCACCGGTATACGCGCACCAAAGTAAAGATCGCCATCGGTGTCGCGACCCTCATCCCACTGCCAGCCAAAGGTTTGCGAATCTCCAACGACAAAGCCCAGCCCTGCATAAATGTCCCAAAAACGGCTAGCGCCCAGTAGCTTTGTCAGCGGGTACACGCCGTCGACATTGACAACATAGTCGCCATCAAAATCAACGAAAACATGAGCTTGAGCATAAAGGTAATCCGCCTGCGGACTAATAAAACCCGAAAAAGCAATTCCTTGCCCGACAGCTACGCCAGCGCCTGCAGTTGTTTTTGGAGTAGCTGATGCACTATAAGAGCTGACCGTACTCTCGGCAAAAGCCCCAGGTGCAAAGGGAGCGGTAAACAAGAAAAAAAACAAACAATAAAATGGCAAATAAATTCTCATGAACAAGAGGTTAGAGGCTCTGTGAGGGGGCTGCAAGGGCGAGTTCGCCGGAAGGAAGGATCTGTGTGCACTGCCAACACATATTGCGTATTTAACGCACAATTATGTGCTTAAAATTTCTAGCTGAATTATTTGAGCGCAAAAAAGCCTCAGACCGTAAAACGGGGGGCCGAGGCTATTTTATTTGTATTGCTTTAAAAATTACTTTTGCTGAACCGTGATCTTCCACTGCGAAGAGTTACTTCCAATCAGGTAAGAAAGAGCTGAGCTCGCTGAGCTTGCAGCACTTGAAATAAACTCTTGGACCGAGTTCACAGCAACTGTCCCTGCAGCAGATGGGGTCAGCGTTGATTGTGTTGGTTCAATCGTGCCATCGATAACCGGCTGAATAGTAGAGTTCAATGGAGCTGCATTTGTAGGTGCGCTCGGAGTGCCAATAGCATCTGGAGTTGCCGTGTTTCCTGCATTTGAATTGCTAGGAAGTACGCTTTTGCCAGGATCAGTCGTCATGGCACGTTTTTTGTTCGAGCAGTTGCTCAAGCTTAAAACCAGCGCCATCATTAAGATTATATTTAACTTCTTCAACATTGTTTTGTCCCCTTGTAATCTTGCAGACCGTAGCTTTATGCCAAGATCTAGCTGTGGTCTTCTTTCCCTCTATAGATTCAATTCTGAGGCCACTTCCAATAAAAGCGATTTACAAATTAGGTGAATAATATTTATAGGTTAGACGCTTCCAGATTATTCATCTAGTGTACACAGAGTTTACACTGACTTTAAATTTAAGCCTCAACCCTTACTTTTGGCTTACCTTCAGAGTGAATCCACTTTCACTCAATACCGAATCGGCCGAAGCTCCACCTGAAGTACTAATGATCATCACGTTAGCGGCAGAACCTGACTTGGCTCGTTGCAAAAACTCAGCCATAGAACCTACAGAAACAGTCGGCCTATTTGTAGCAGTGTTATCTGGAGAATCACCAAAATTATCTTCTTTTGGAGGTACGTCCGTGTCAGCTCTGATTACTTCGGGAATGGATCTATCCGCTTTGACTGCGCCAGAGTCATCTCCACCGACCTGTGTTCTTAGGCTTAGGTCTGCTTTTTGGTCGACTTTTACATCAGGTCTTTTAGCTTCGGTGCAGGCTGCAGCCGAGAGGGCCATAACAGCCATAAAAAGAAGGGATTTTATAGTATTCATCTTTACACTTTTTTTCATTTTTCAGCTCCACGGGTACTGTTTCAACTTGAGGTAATCCACACAGTTCAACTGCTCTAACATCTGTACTGTCTTTACTTCAAGTTCGAGGCCAACATTGATGAGAAAAATAGGTAAAAATAGCAAGCGCTTACACCCAAGCTATGTGCTGATGAAAACGTATAAAGTATTTACAGAAGTGCGCGCTGTAGACGAAAAAACAAAAAAAGCCTAAAGCATTGCCCCCCCTTTTACTGTACATACATTGCCATAAAATCTATTCTAAGAAAATTGCAGTAATTTAATACTTGTTTCTATAGTTGTCTCGAGAGAAGCAATCTTGTAATTTTGCGCTCACAGTGCAATAATACAAGAATGGACCTAATAAACTGATATCACTATAAAAAATGCCGGCAGCTATCCGAAAACTACCCAGCTATCGCTATCCTTGGACCCCGTCAGTGCGGTAAAACGACTTTTGCAAAAATCCGCTTCCCGGAATATGACTACCTAGATTTAGAGCTTCCTTCTGACCTTGCAAAAATCGAAGCAAATACGGAGCTTTTTCTAAAGTCTAGGTCTAGGCCTATCATCATTGATGAGGCCGAAAGAATGCCAGAACTTTTCCCCATATTGCGTGCGCTCATTGACCAAGACCGGAAAGCAAACGGCAAGTTTATATTGCTAGGCAGTGCTAGTTTTTTACTGCATGAAAACATAAATGAATCACTTTCAGGCCGGGTTGCGTTTATTGATTTTAGCCCATTTAATTTATTGGAAGTTAAAAACCACTTTTCGCCAGAAGCACTCTGGCTAAAAGGAGGGTTTCCGGATGCACTTATGCAATATTCAGAAAACGAACTAAACTACGATTGGTTCGAGTTCTACACGCGAACGCTCATAGAAAGAGACCTTCCAGCATTGGGAATAGACGTAAACAACCGCCAGTTTCGTTTACTCTGGAAAATGATCACCCATTTTCACGGTGAGATACTAAACAAGAGCAAGATAGCCTCAGCCATCGGTATAAGCTCGCACACCGTAGATCGCTATATAAACATACTAGAGCAAACATTTACTCTGCGTATTTTACCACCTTTTTTCTCAAATATTAAAAAAAGACTGATCAAGAACCCGAAGGTTTACTTTCGAGACAGTCGAATGTTTCACTACTTTTCTCAGATCAGATCCTATGAAGACTTGACCTCTTCTCCTAGTCTAGGAAAAAGTTTCGAAGGGTTTGTTGTAGAACAAGTCATCCAGCTTTCACAACCAGACTGGTACCCATACTTTTTTCGTACTTCCGACGGCATCGAGTCTGATTTGTTGTTAACAAAAGGAAAGAAGATCGTACCGATAGAAATCAAGGCTAGGCCTACTTCTAATGCAAAAGACATAAAATCTCTCGAAAAAACACTAAGCCTCCTGCAGCAACCAAAAGGCTTTGTTGTAAGCCTTGCAGGCGACAACTACCCACTTTCTGAACGTGTCGAATGTATTGGAATAAACAAATGGCTTGCCGACGGCTGCCCGAGGTTTTGGGAAACCTAGACGCCTTTGAAAGCCTAGATAAAGTACAGCACCTACTGGCCTGAACCCAAAGTCTGCACTATATTCTCCTCTATGGATATAAGAGCATACAACACATATTGGGCATCTAACGGGTTTGAGCCAAACCAAGAGCACGCAGCTGTGCTCAAAGACCTTGTAGATAAAAAAGATCTTCCTTTCGATCGCAGCCATACAGATCCGGGCCATTGGACAGGCTCAGCATTTGTTTGGGATCCAAAAGAGCAAAAGCTGCTATTAATGCACCACCGCAAGCTAGATAAGTGGCTACAACCGGGTGGGCACGCTGATGGAGATACCAACCTCGAACGGGTCGCGCAAAAAGAAACGGACGAAGAAACAGGGATTCAGGTTAAAAATCCTGTGTCTTGGCCTGATGAAATGAATGTCTTTGATATAGATATCCATAAGATTCCGGCTCGAAAAAACGAGCCCACACACTTGCATTTTGACGTTCGCTATTTGTTTTTAGCAGATAGCCAGCAAGCTCCCGTACAAAATGAAGAGTCGCACGAAGTAAAGTGGTTCAAAATTGAAGAGCTGCTAGAGATAACAAAAGAAGAAAGTATTTTGCGGCCTATACGCAAAATTCAGTGTGGAGGCTGGCTTTGAGTGATTATTATAAAACCCTTGGAGTGTCTCAAGGTGCTTCTAAAGAAGAGATTAAAAAAGCTTACAAAAAACTAGCGATTAAATATCACCCGGACCGAAACAGCGGCGATGAAAAAGCTGAGAAAAAGTTCAAGGAAGTAAGCGAGGCTTACGCGGTTCTGTCTGACCCTAAAAAAAAGCAGCAATTTGACACTTATGGTGCAAGCGGGTTTCAGGGGCAGTATTCGCAAGAAGATATCTTTCAAAACTTTGATTTCAGCAGCATTTTCGACGAAATGGGCTTTGCCGGATCTCGCGGCGGAAGAGCCAACGCTTTTGGTGGATTTGGAGGAGGCCGGGGCGCGGCGCAAAAAGGCCAGGACCAGTCTTTTACGATTGACCTAGGCTTTATGGAGGCTTTCGAGGGAGGCGCCCGGACGATCAGCCTTAGCTCAGGCAAAAAAATCGAACTGAAAATCCCACCAGGGACTTCTGCAAAATCAAAACTGCGTATCAAAGGCAAAGGCCAACAGTCACCGATGGGAGGTGTTGCCGGGGACCTAATCGTGCAGTTTAAGATGATTCCTCACCCACTCTATGAAATCGACGGAAAAAACATCGTGATGCAAAAAGAAATTCCATTTTCTACTTTTTACCTAGGCGGAAGCTGCGAAATAGAGCTTGTGGGAGAAGATGCTAAGACCGTCAAGGTTGCCCCCCTTACAAGGCCTGGTAGCAAAATGCGCCTGCGGGGCAAAGGAATGAAGGACAAAGCTGGAGACCGCGGCGACATGATCCTTCAGCTTGTGTTTACTTGGCCAGAAGACACCTTAGATGACCCGCAGACCAAGGCTCTTCAAGTGCTTGCAGAAAGTGGGCTTTAACCCTATGAAATCTTTTATCGAAGGCTTACCGAAGGCCGAGCTACACCTGCATATTGAAGGATCTTTTGAGCCTGAGCTTATGTTTTCTATTGCAAAACGAAACAAAATAGCTCTTCCTTTTGCCGACGTAGAAGCTATCCGTAAAGCATATGAGTTTACAGAGCTCCAAGACTTTTTAGATATTTACTACCAAGGAATGAGCGTTCTGCAAACCAAGCAAGACTTTTTCGACCTGACCTGGGACTACCTGCAAAGGGTACATAAAGAAAACGTCCGCCACGTAGAGATATTTTTTGACCCGCAAGGTCACACCTCACGCGCAGTAGCTTTTGAAACCGTCATAGGCGGGATCACGGAGGCGCTGGATCAAGCAAAAAAGCAGCTTGGTATGAGCTCGGGTCTGATCATGTGTTTTCTGCGCCACCTTTCTGAAAAAGACGCTTACACCACCCTGGATCAAGCAATGCCTCACTTAGATAGAATCATAGGTGTCGGCTTAGATTCGTCTGAAAATGGAAACCCACCCGAAAAATTTGCAGGGGTCTTTGCCAAAGCCAGAGAGCTGGGCCTTAAAATTGTTGCGCATGCAGGTGAAGAAGGCCCTCCAGAGTACATTCGCCAAGCTGTAGAGCTGCTTAAAGTAGACCGAATAGACCACGGAAACAGAATATTAGAGTCTGCTGAACTTACCCAGCAGGTGGCCAAAGCAGGAATACCGCTAACCGTCTGTCCACTTTCCAACCTAAAGCTTTGCGTCGTCAAAGATCTAAAAGAACACCCTATACGCAAAATGCTAGAGGCTGGCCTAAAGCCCATGCTCAATTCAGATGATCCATCTTACTTTGGTGGTTATATGAACGCTAACTATCTGCAGCTGACCGAAGCGTTGGGTCTGAGTAAAAGTGAGATCGTTCAGCTTGCTAAAAACTCCTTTGAAGCGGCCTTTATTTCCGGCGAGCAGCGTGATGCATACCTGGAAGAACTGAACTCTTACAGCCAGGTATAGATCAAGGCTTAGCCTTGATGAGCCCTAGAAGGCTGCGTATATTTTTTGCACGCCAGAGCTCCAAACAGCTTTGAAGCAAAGAACAATGCGCACCATGCTTCTGGAGAACCCCCATGACTTTCTTTAAACGCCTCTCCCTTGTTGGAATGCTAACCCTAGCTGTCTTGGCTTTAGCAAAGCCACCTGTAGCCATGAAGCCAAGCAAAAAGCCAAGCAAGAAATTATATAAGAAAAAAGACGAAAAGCGCCTTCGAAAGACAAAAGCAAAAACCGAAATACGCTGCGCCTTTGACATTGGCTCGGGTGCTACCAAGCTCAAAGTTGCGAAAGTTCACACCGGTTATCAAACAAAAAAGATCCTTCTTGAATCCAAACAGGATGGAGATGGGTTTGAGCGAGCTATTGCATTTGCTGCAAACTACGACAAAATTACAGGTATATTTCTTCCGACCATCCAGACCGAGGGCATAAGAACCCTAAACGCCATGCTTGTGCAGGCTAAGACCGAGCTGAAAAAACTTGGGGTGAAATCAGATATGCAATGTATCGGGGTAGCTACAGCGATTTTCCGCGAGGCCTTAGCGAAAAACCCACACGCAACCAAAAAGCTCCTAAAAGACATAGAAGCACAAACCAAAATAAAAATATCCATTATCAGCCAACACGAAGAGGCCCTTCTTGGCTACTATGGCGCCCAGTTCGCCTTGCAGAAAACTAATATCAACCCTGAAAACATACTAATGTGGGACGTAGGCGGCGCCAGTATGCAGTTTGCAGCCCACGAAAACACAAACGATAAAGATATCTATTTTGGCGGCCAGCAGGCCTCCGAGCCAACCTTACAAATGGCTTTAAGCCTAAAGAGTCTTCCGCCGCAAACAAAGAGTCCAAACCCCATCGGAAAAACCCATGCGCAGAAAATCGAAAAGAAGCTTGAATCCGAGGCTTTAAAGGTTGGAAAACATATCCGCGAAAAAATAAAAAAACCGGAAACCATCGTCGTAGGGGTCGGCCCACTTCACAGGTACTCTATCCAAGGACAGTCGCGCAACGGCCAAAACAGCTACTCACTAAGCGACGTGAAAAAAGCACTGGATGAGCGTATAGACCTTAGTGACCAAGCGCTTGTAGAGTTCAACGAATTTGGCAAAGTTCTGTCGAAGGCAGCTCGTGAAAAGCTAGATGACAAATCTAAGAAAAAGCTTGTAAAAAAAGCCAAATACGCACGAACAGATGTCATAAATTTGCTTTTAATTTACTCGTACATGAAAAGCTTAAACATTAAAAAAGTTAGAACCTCTAAGGTTAACCTCAGTGAAGGTGCTTTGGTCAGCCCTAAATATTGGTCTAAAAGAGACTAGCTTCACTGTTTTTTTAGCCCTAGCAAAACAACTCATCGAGAACTGATATCTATAGCTGAATATCGCCACGGATATGAGTTCTTTGAAAAGAGCTTACCTACCAGCCGTGTACCTTTTAAGACGCATTTTAATGCTACCCAAAACAACCTTGCCGGCTACTTTTACAATAGGCCGGTTTGGGTGCTCGGTGGCGACCCAAACGTAGGCTTCCCCTTTTTGCTGCAGCTCTTCACCTAAGTAGGTTTGCATTTTGATTTTCATTGCTTTGAGGCTACCTATTCCAGTGTTGACGGTCTCTTCTTTGATTGGGTCAAGCTCTAGCCACCAGTTTTTGCGCGAGGTAAACACAGGCATCCGAACTTTTTTACCGACCTTAAAGTCAACAATTCGGATTTTGAAACCTGCGCTCATGGCATCCAGGCTTTGGTTAAAGAAAAAAACCTTACGAACACTGTCTTTTCGCTTTGGCTTTTTTTTAGTTTCTGTAGCCGTACAAGCGGATGCCTGAAAACGCAGGTGTTTTTGTGCAACCCTAGGATCATCAAACATACGCCCTTCGTTCTGGTCGATGTAAAACCAGTTTGCGCCAAAGTTAGCGGGGTTGTTTACGGACCGGGCTCTGTTTTCAGCCTGGTAAATCGGACGAAACCAGTCGCCGGTTTTCCCGTAAGCATCAAAAACCTGGTTAAAGCGCCCGGAGCCCTGCGGAAACTCATAGGCCGGGCCGACACTAAGCTTCCCTTCACCTACATAAACAACACCGTAGTGAACCTCGTAGACTGCCTCTTCTCCGGGAGCAAAGGGTTTATTCTTGTAGACGTCTTTTTGGAGGACTTTGGGCCTTTGGGCAGGCTCGCATGTCTCGGTCACCCTGTTTTTTTTAGGTATAGTTGTGAGCTTTTTCGCAGAAGTTGAGGTCTCTGGGTCTGCTTGAACCATCTGGCCAACTATGGTTAAAAGCGCAATTACGAGTAAAATAGCTATCTGATTGGCTTGCATTGTATGGTCACCTACTTCTTCTGGCTCTATCTGGCAGTATTTTGCAAAATATATAGGCAATTATACCAGCTTTTGAGTAAGAAGGTTTTGAGCATAATTACCTTGTTTTCTTAGTACTCTAGGGGTAAAAACTGGGTCTATTGATGAACTACCCTTGGCTAGACAATCGCATGGTGTTGATTGGGCCGGAGGCATACAATCCAAAGAGGCATTCGCCAATGAATTTACAAGCACAACCAAGTAAACAAGTGAAGATCGAGTGGGAAGACGAAGACACTGGGTTTGATCTAGGCGAAGACGGCGGCTCGGAAGAGTTACGTTCTTTGCTTGCAGAAATGGAAAAGTCGGCAACTGAAAAAGGTATGTCGATCAAAGAAGGAACGATCGTCAACGGTAAAGTGGTTCGCATCAACCAAGATGCTGTCATAGTTGATATCGGTCATAAGTCTGAAGGTGAAATTCCAAAATCGGAATTCAACAAAGACCCAGAAAAACCATTCGAATTTGAAATTGGCCAAGAAGTTGAGGTTTACCTTGATCGTTTTGAAGACGACGACGGTGAAATGCTTCTTAGCTACGAGCGCGCTCAAATGCTTCGTGCATGGGACCGTATTGCTCTTGCATACGAAAACAATGAAATCATCGAGGGTAAAATTCTTGCCCGAGTCAAAGGTGGTTTGGCTGTGGATATCGGCGTCAAAGCTTTCTTACCTGGATCACAAGTTGATTTAAGGCCAGTAAGAAACTTAGACAAATTGATCGGTACAAAACTGCAGTTTAAAATCATTAAGTTCCATAAAAAGCGTACAAACATTGTACTGAGCCGTAGAGCACTACTAGAGCAAGACCGTGAGAAACTACGTTCTGTAACTCTAGAAAACCTGGCAAAAGGCAACCAGATCAAAGGTATCGTCAAGAACATCACCGATTACGGTGCTTTCGTAGACTTGGGAGGTCTAGACGGACTTCTTCACATCACGGATATGTCTTGGGGACGCATCAACCATCCTTCTGAAATGTTTGAAGTTGGGCAAGAGATCGATGTTCTTGTTCTTACTTACGATCCAGAGCGTCAACGTGTTTCACTTGGCTACAAGCAGCTAAAAGATGATCCATGGGAAAACGTCAAAGACAAGTACAAAGAAGGCATCAAATGTGCTGGCCGTATTGTTAGCCTTACAGACTATGGTGCTTTCGTTGAACTAGACGAAGGTGTTGAAGGGCTGATCCACGTAAGTGAAATGTCTTGGTCAAAACGCGTCAAGCACCCATCGAAAATCGTACAAATTGGCGATGAAGTAGATGTACTTGTTCTAGCAGTCGACCATGAATCACGTCGTATTAGCCTCGGTATGAAGCAAATTGAGCCAAATCCATGGGAAATTGTTGTTGAGCGCTACCAGATTGGTGACGTCATCCAAGGTACTGTGCGTAACGTGACAGACTTCGGTGTATTTGTCGGAATCGAAGACGGTGTAGACGGACTTGTGCATATCTCTGATATGAGCTGGACTGACCGCATCAAACACCCTGGTGATAAGTTCAAAAAAGGCGACACGGTTGAAGCTCAGATTCTACAGATTGAACCTGAACAAGAGCGTTTCTCGCTTGGCATCAAGCAGCTAACTGAAGATCCGTTCCAAACTGCATGTAAAGACTTTACGGTTGGAACTAAAGGCAAAGGCAAGGTCACTAAAATTGCTGACTTCGGAGCATTTGTTGAACTTCTACCTGGAGTGGAAGGTTTGATTCACGTCAGTGAGCTAGACGACAAAGACCATGTAGAAGCAGCTGATGTTGCTAAAGTCGGTGAAGATATCGAGTTTATTGTTATCTCCACAGACCAGTCCGCAAGAAAATTCTCTCTTTCTAGAAAAGCTTTGATCAGAGGGCTTGAAGGGGACGATCTTAAGGATTACATCGGCAAAATGGGTGATGCACCTCAAACTGCCCTTGCAGAAGCATTCTCTCAACTAGAAGGTCTTGGAGAGTAACCTTCGGCTTGGAACATACGAAAACAAACCCCTGTGCAAGATCGCGCGGGGGTTTTCCATTAAAGTAAGTAAAAAATTACGCATGCTATGATAACGAATCAAAACCACCTGCAAACAGAGGAGACCTGATATGATCGCCGCACTCCGTTACTGGACTACTATTTGTTTAATTCTCATTGCGGTTTACCTGGTTTGGGTAAACAACTACCCGGTCGAGATAGAAGTGCCATGGCCCATCAGCAAAAGCTACACGTCAAATACAGCGGTTATGTACTTCTCTTTTTTTGGGCTTGGTTTTTTAGTAGGTATTTTGACTTTTGGTATTCCTTACATGAGGTCAGCTTGGCAAATACGCGGCTTGAAGAAAAAATTAAAAACACACGAACAAGAAAACCCACCAGAAATTGAGCCCATTGATTTGAGTAGCGAAAGCGGCTCTGCTATTGGCACAGAAAAAACTGCAGCAGGCAACAACGGCCCAGAAGGAATCCCAGGTTTATGAGCGTTTCACCCTCCAGGAAAGTAGCTTACGATGTATTCCACAGCGTGATGTTTGAAAACCGTGAAGTAAGAGCAAGCTTCGATTACAACCTTAAAAAAACAAAGCTAAAACCCAAAGACAAGGCCCTGGCTTACGAAATCATTCAAGGGTCTCTACGCTGGTATTCTAAAATCCGCTGGATTTTGCAAAACATTGCAAGCAGAGAGCTCGACCAGACAAACTCTTTTGTACAAGCGGCTTTGGTCTGCGGAACCTATCAAATATTCTACCTTAGCCGAGTTCCAGATAGAGCCACGGTTAACGAAAGCGTTGAGTACCTAAAATCAAAAAAATTAATGAAAGCAACTGGCTTTGTTAATGGCATTTTGCGCCAAGTAGCAAGCAAGTCAAAATACTTCCCCAAACCTGACAAAAAAGAAAAGCCAGCCGAATATCTTGCCCTACAATTTGCTCACCCAAAATGGATCGTCGACCGCTGGATAGCTAGGTTTTCTTTTGAAAGATTAGAAACCATCCTAGCGGCACACAATGGGCCGCAGCCACACCACGTCCGCATCAATGGGCTTAAAACACCTCAAGACGATGTACCAGAACTGAGAAAAAACCTATTAAAAGAAGAAAACACTCCAAGTAAAAAAAAGCCTTTGCGTAGCTGCCTAGAACTAGAAAAATTTCCTTCTACCATACCTGAATCTTTGTTTGGCCAAGGCTACTTTGCGATCCAAGGAGAGAGCTCGCAGCTTTCGGCGCAGCTAGTAGACCTAGAAGGCAAGCTCGACATCCTTGATGCTTGCTGCGGACCAGGCGGAAAGTCTGGTGCTTTATTCGAGCGGATGAACGAGCAATCGACCCTATTAGCTATTGACCCATCTGAGGGGCAGATCAAGCGTTTCCATTCAAACCTAGAGACCCTAGGGCACCTGCCTAGCGGGCGCATTGAAGTAAAAAAAAGCTCGCTTGAAGAGCTTGATGTCAGTAAACAGTTTGACCGAATCCTTGTCGATGCCCCCTGCAGCGGACTCGGAACGTTTCGCCAGCACCCAGAAGGTAAATGGCGCAAAAAACCTGACTGTGTCCGTAGGTTTGCTGACTTGCAAAAAACCTTGTTAAGCGAAAGCCTCAAACGCCTAAAGCCGGGAGGTGAACTGGTCTATAGTGTCTGTTCTTTTGAACCTGAAGAGTCCACCGCCCACTTAGAGTGGTTGCTTGAAGAATACGCAGGGAAAATAGAGGTTATTTCACCTTCAGAGCGCATACCAAGCTACTACCGCAAATACGTCACGCGAAAGAACCTGTTAGTCCTCTACTCTGGAAACGACGACGGCATGGGTGGCTTTAGCAGCTTCGTGATACGATACTCTTAAAAGAAGACACCAGCATTTACAAAGAGGGCCAAATGAAAAGAAGCTACCTTTTTTACCTGGTTTGCCTAATGGGGCTATGTAGCATTGCTTGGTTTAAGGTTTTATCGGCTAAGGCCATTAAATCTCCAGAGATGCAAAAGCAGTCTTTTGCAAACTACAAAAATTTTCGTTCTTTTTTTCTGAAGAAAATATCCTCGGCAAAGCATGAAATCCAGGTAGTTTCCGATGCGTGTAGCGATAGGTCCTGGCTAAGAAAGCTTAGAAAAGCAAAAAAACGGGGCGTAAAAGTAGCTTTTTTACAAAAAAAACCTTCTTGTACATATTTAGCTAAACACGAGATTGCGGCCAATACCAAGCCTAACCTGAAAGTGTTTGCGGCACCTTTGGTTGTCCAAGTAGACCAAGAGTTGCTTTATGCCAGCCACGATATGCAAGAGTTCAAAGGCAACAGAAAACTATTGGTCGTCAAAGCACCGACAAGACTCTGGGCTAGCTATAAAGAGCAGTTTGCGCTTGCAACGGAGGTGGCTGCTGTTGCTCCACCTGTATACCGTAGCGGTGCTTACCAAGCTGGCAAACCTGCAATGGGCTCAAAAATGAAGATCCCGGCAACACAAGAGCATGTAACACGCTCAAACCCAACGGACGCATACAACTATGACAAAAGCAGACCTAGCTACCGTGCCCCTCAAGGGGTAGCCAAGGCTTTACCTAAACAACCTGTCTACAAAAAGCTGGGGAGAAGCCGCTAGGGCTGCAAGCTGTTTGAGACCGGTGCAAATAAGCTCGCTTTCCAGTACAATAGTAAGACAATAACCATGTGGATTTGATTGATGTTTGAAATTAGCCGAGTGCGAAAGATAGCTTGTATAGTCACAGTTTTTTCTGCCATGGGTTGTGTGCAGACCTGTGAGTCAAAACGACTTAAAATGAGCCCTGATAAAGTTGTAGAAGAGTACTTAGACACGGCCTTTGGTATGACCGATATGGGTCAAAAAGAACTGCTTCTTTCCTACACTACGGGTAAGCTTCGAAACGCACTTAAATCAGCTACAGATGAAAAGTTTGAAGAAGCTTTTTTAAAACGAAAGTTTAAACTCGAATCCTACTCTATTGTCGAGCGCACAGATATTTCTCCAAACGACGTAGCAATCGTGTTTCAGTTAAAGTACAGAAACAACTTTGACAAGCAAGAGGGTGCCGACGAGTCTCCGCTAGTTACCACAGAGAACACGGTACGTGTCGTCCGTAAAAAACAAAAAGTATGGTTTGTAGAAGATGTACTAAGTGCAGATACGACCATCGATTTCCCGCTGGGTAGCATCGTAAAAGGGGACACAACCGACCCTTACGTTGAACAAAAAGACGAGAACAGCGAAGAGCTAGAGCAAGCGCCTGAAGACTCTGGTTCTGAGGACTCTAAAAACGAAGAAAGCCCTGATCAATAAAATCAGGGCTCAATGGAACTTTGGTAACCTTCGCCTTACCACTAGCTAGCCTCTAAATCGCATTTAAAAACGTCACCTGATCTACCGTAGTCATCTCAGGGGCTTTCGACAAAGACGGCTTGCGTCCTCTTTTAGTACCTCTAATTAAGCTCATATTCGATCGCTGCTTTGGCTTTGGCCTCTCATAGAAATCAATCAATTCTTTGAAAGCTTTTCTTATTTTTTGATCTTTATAAACCTGGTCTACTAGCTGTGTGTAGCCAGGGCTCTTCTTGTGCATACGCAAGACAAGAAATATATCTGAGCCTAGCTTTACGTGGTTCACATCACTTGTAACGCTAAACAAAAGAGCCAAGTGCCGCATCCAAACAGACTTTGCATTCTGGCTAGCACTCCAGTCTTCTGACTCGCACTGTTTTGACATTTCTTTGCAAAGAAGCACAAACCTATCTGGCTTTTTGAGCATATAAAACTTAAGGGTTTCAAACACTACTTTTTGAATGGTGTAGTCTGTGTCTAGAATAAAGCCAAAATTTTCTTGTAGGTATTTTAGTGCGACAGCCTCCGTCTTCTTCTCAAACAAAGAGCGAAAAAGAAAGTCCAGCATCGAGTGCCCAAACCGGTCAAGAACCTTATGAAAGTTATTACGTGCCTGGCCAGACTCTAGAACACCAAAGTAGTTAAGCAGGCTCAAACGCACGTGATTGCTACTATGATTAGATACCGACAAAAGATAAGCAGAGATATGGTTCAGCAGCTTGTCAGGGTCTTTAATCAAGTCAGGGTACATCGTGCCGATTTCACGGATAGCAAAACCCATTTCGCATATAAGGCTAATACCTGTACAAAAGGTTTCTTCAGACTGCCCTTTTTGAGCTCCCTCTAGGTTCATTACCACATCTAGGATGGCTCGGATGGCGCGAACTCTATTTTGCACAACTAAAAAGCGCTCAAGAAACACTCCGATGTACTTACTTTTCCCCAGAGCAGTTAGCCAAATCATCAGGCTTTCCACAGCCATTTCTACGGACAACCGGATATCTACACTCTCACCGACTCGCACTGCGAAGTACTCGGTAATCTGAGAAGATTCGTCTTCTTTAAATCTTTTTGCTAGCTTCTTAGCAGTAGCTGGCTGAAGA
The DNA here is from genome assembly GCA_023301565.1 of Oligoflexales bacterium. GTDB lineage: Bacteria > Bdellovibrionota_B > Oligoflexia > Oligoflexales > JALZUQ01 > JALZUO01. The sequence continues at coordinate 3,682 of JALZUO010000007.1, read as the reverse complement.
ACAATACCCTGGTCGATCAATCGCCGTACTTCATCTACGGAAGTAGCTTTTTCCCAAGTCAGTGTTTCTGCATTTCGTGCATTCATTTGCTTCTACCTCCTATAAACCAATTTTACTTACAGTGCTGACCGGTAGGTCATCGTCTTCGCGCATACATAAAAGTTTTATTTCATCACGAAGCCTTGGGTCTAACCTTTCGAAGCGAATCCCATAACCAATCAGCCAGTCAGGATCTGAACTGTGACGGGTTACGATGCCGCGTGCATTATATGGCCTTGTAAACTCTCGAACCTGGATGGTTACTTTGACTTCTTCACCCATTTTGAAAGCTTCTTTTTGACTTTCAAAGAACAGTCCGTTTTCAGAAATATTGATACCGTCTGCATAGGTAACATCTCCGCGGTTGTGAACAATAATGCGGCCACTGATGCTTGCCCGGCGACTGTCACGCCGCTCTTCTCCATTGGACTCCACAGCAGGGTTTGTGCCCTCGACGCCCAAGATCTTGAGCCCGTCCTCGACTGGCTTCCACTCTTCCCAGCCTGCTTTAAAGATGTAGGCACTTTCGGCCACCATTTTGTTTGTATGAAGTTGCACAACTTGGGAGTCCGTAAACGGTCCTAGTTGCTGCTCGTTTTGATAGATGTACCAAATTGGTTGTGTCATAGTTAAACCCCTAAAAGAACAAACTTGTCCTTCTATCTTTCGGATACTGCCGGAATACATTTAGGGTTTCTTGAAAAAAAAAGAGTTGTTCTCATAGTTTTAGATACTTATGACTCTGTTTTGCTCCCCAGTCCCAGCTAAAAACAGGCAAAAATTGCCGAGACTGGAGCAAGCTTCTCATTTGGCCGGTGAGCCTGTATTATTTTAAGAGAAAATCAAAACTCTTGGAGGTATCTATGGGAACATGTGAATGCAAGTGTGGGCACTGCTCAACTGAGTGTTGCAAAGGGCAAAAGTGCTGTGAAAAGTGCGCCTGCTGCGGCTAAATAGCCTTGCTAGCTCACCGAATCAACACCCCCGTGGGCTGGCCTTCACGGGGTTTTTGCTGCCTCGATTCAGCTTTCTGCTAATCTGCTGTTAATAGACCTTTTTTTAGTATTGCGTCAGGGGAATTGTTGTGGAATCATGGGCCCTCTTGTGGAGGCGTAGCTCAGCTGGATAGAGCACCGGATTTCTAATCCGGCGGTCGTAGGTTCGAATCCTACCGCCTTCGCTCTTTTTTAAAGAGACTCCATTATATGTCTTACTCTTATCAGTACCGCCACTCCGTCAGGAGTTTAAAAGACCTAGAAGGTCGGCTGGCACTTACTGACCCAGAAAAGAAATACTTTGCACAAAAATCTGGTTTGCCTTTTTTGGTCACCCCCTACTATCTTGACCTTATTGACCCTAGCGATCCAACAGACCCTATTCGCAAAATGGTTGTGCCATCTATAGAAGAAACGACAGAGCACCCAGAAGAGCTAGTAGACCCCCTCGGAGAAGAAAACCTTTCGCCTGTTCCTGGGGTTGTGCACCGCTACCCGGACAGGGTTTTATTTTTACTTACCGCTTTTTGTTCTACTTACTGCAGGTATTGCACTCGTTCTAGGATGGTAGGTAATTTTGAAAACTATAGCTTTCCAAAAAAGCAGTGGGAGCAAGGTTTAGAATACATAAGAAACACTCCAGTTATCCGCGACGTATTGCTTAGCGGAGGTGATCCGCTCACACTTCCCAACAAAGACCTTGCTTGGCTTCTAAAAGAACTTGATAACATCGAGCATGTACGCATCAAGCGACTAGGTACTAAAGTTCCGGTGGTTTTGCCTCAGCGAGTAGACCAGGAGCTTTGCCAGATACTGTCAAACCACAAACCTTACTGGATATCTATACACCTTAGCCACCCACGCGAGTACACGCCTGTGTTCCAAGAAAAAATCCAGATGCTGCTGGATGCTGGCGTACAGCTACAAAGCCAAACTGTTTTGCTTAAAGGTGTCAACGACGACCCCGAGACTTTAAAAGAGCTTTTTTATGGGATGGTCGAGCTAGGTATAAAGCCTTATTACCTACTTCACTGTGACCTAGTAAAAGGGTCACGTCACCTTAGGATACCCTTAGCCAGATCCATGGATCTATACGAGCAGCTGTCGGGATACCTGAGTGGATATGCTATTCCAAAACTGGTGGTAGATCTGCCAAACGGCAAAGGCAAGGTGCCGATTGCACCGTTTCAAAAAATAGAGCGCAACACAAAAGGCCATTTCCTATTGACCAATTACCATGGCGAGCAAATACCTTACTATGATGGGTTTGAAGGGGTCTAGATATAGTGCTTGCACGCTGTTAGCCCAAGATACAGATACTTGTAAAAAATGATAAAATCCTATCAAAGCAAGGAGGCTTTGTGGTCAGAATCATTCATGTATTTGCACTTTTCTTTGTTGTCTCTCTCAGCGGCTGCAAGACGCAGCAGATATCACAAGCGGCAGCAAACCAAGCAACAGGCAAAAATCCCCTTTCCCTTGTCGCAGCTCCTCCCACGCTTTCGATCGAAGACCTTGACCCAAAGCTACTAGAAAGCAGAGACTTCTGGAGACCTATATTCAAAGGTTTTGCCGAGATCTTAAACCGCTCGTACACAGAAGATATAACCTCAGAAAAACTACAGACACTGCTTAACGATCACAGGTCTTTTTTGACTCCCAAGCAGCAAACCGCTCTTAGCTTTTTACTCAACGAAAGCTACCTTGAGTTTAGCTCAAACATGGGCCTCGGTGGACTGACCTCCCCTTTTACTAGCAGAAACCTGAAAGCCAGGTTCCTGGCAGACCTGCAAGAAAAAACACCTCGCCTGCAGTCGCTGGGGTTTTGGCCAGATGAGTTAAGGCTGATTCGCGCAGTCTATGGCGTGGAAGACGGCGGGCCGTTTTTGCTTTCTACTGGATACGGCTTTGAGACCTACAGCTACCTAGGCGTTTGGGCAGAGCGTAATGCTCTGCTGGAAGACCAGCAAAAACGACTCAGGTACTACGAAGAAAACGCAGCTACTCAGTCAGTTCCGCAAATGGCCAAAGCCTTAGGAGTAGATGAGCCAAGGGTTTATGCAGAAAACAGGCGCTATTTAAGCGGAGTGTTTAACCCGTGGACCCGCCAAATCATAAGCCAAGCCGTTTTTGACAGGGTCGAGGCTGCAGGGCACCCAGTAAGTAAAAGAGATAACCTTTCAGACCTGGCAAAAAACCTATTTGAAGCCGGAAAACCAGACGAAGAGATAGCAAGGCTCCTGGGAGTTGGCCAGCAGGCTCTTGATTTCCACATGCATGCAAAAGGTATTAGGCTGCGATCAGAAACCTGGACCTCATCAGAGGAGCAAAGCCTAAAACGCTACATCGAAAGCACCGGCAGCGGCCCCAGAATGTGGCAAGTGATCGCAGATGAGCTTGGGCGAACCGTAGCTTCTTGCCAGGCCAAAGCGAACAGCAAAGGCTGGATCGTAGGAAATACCAGAAGTGCTTCAAGTGATATTCCGGCTCCAGGCAAACCAGGAAAGAACCTAAAAAAAAGCGGCATCTACGATCAAGAGCAACTATCGAGCTACCTGCAAAAAAAGTTTGAAAAACTAGTCAAAGGCGAGGGCACTGAATATAGTTTTTCAGATCTTGTTTCAGAAGTTGCTACGGAGCTTGGAATC
>JALZUO010000006.1 GCA_023301565.1 Oligoflexales bacterium | reverse complement strand
ACAATGAAAATAAAGTTATGCGAAGGTTAGAAAAACTTTACCCTGACCTCGAGTTTCTTGGCTCACCAGGTATATAAAACCACATTTTAAAGAATCGTTTTTGCGGCGTTTAGGTCTACAGGCGTATTTATACCTTGAACGCGGGCTCTGCTCGTAAACTGCCAGTAGTTCCACGCCTTGTGGGTTGGAATACGCGGCCTCCACAAAAGATCTCGCACCCAGTAGGAGTACGGCAGGTCTTCTCCGCGCAGGTAGTGACGGTAAAAACTTTTAGTGACGTAAAGAACAGGGTTTTTACCGTAGTGCTTTTGCGCCCTGCTAGCAAACTCGTCCAAAGAACTTAAAAGCTCTTTGCGAGTTGGGCGATGCGAGCAGTTGCCGCCAAACTCCAGATCAATCGCGGGCGGCATGGCTCTTAAATCCACCGGAACCGAGTCTTTGAAGTTTTCAAACTGTTCCTGGCCCGTCTTACACAGAGTAAAAAAGTGATAGGCCCCCACCCGGATACCAGACTCCATAGCGCCTACCCAGTTTTGTTTAAACTGGGTGTCCTTATGGTCTTTTCCTTCGGTGGCCTTAATATAGACAAAGTCGATGGGTAGATCATTGCCTCTGACCATGGGCCAGTCTATGTCGCCTTGATGGTGCGATACGTCTAAACCGACGTGAGAATAGCTAAAAGCCCCTAGGGGCATCACTAAACCGCGTTCCCAGGCCTGTTCGAGGACAAAGAACCCTATCAAAAACAAAATAATCCCTGTGAAAATCAGCTTTTTCATCCAACTAGCATGGCATAAAAAACTTAAACTTTTCGTAAGCTTAAGAAAAAAATGGCTACTTTTAGAGGCAGCTCGCAAAAAAAAGCCCCCGTTCGCTTCGAACACCCCTTGACTTATAGCTGTGGAGTCATAGATTGGTGCCTATAAAGAGTTTGCTCATTTGTTGAGCGGCTTAGAATCGATGGACGACATAGGAGAGAATCCATGAAAATCAGGCCTTTGCAAGATCGCATCCTAGTTAAACGACTAGCGAGCGAAGAAAAAACAGCAGGCGGAATCATCATCCCAGACACCGCTAAAGAAAAGCCTATGGAAGGTCAAGTCGTAGCTGTAGGTAACGGTAAACTTCTTCAAGACGGTCAGCTTTCTAAGCCTGACGTAAAAGCTGGTGATCGCATCATCTTTAGTAAGTATGCAGGATCAGAAGTTAAGATCGAAGGCGACGAGCATTTGATCCTTCGCGAAGACGACGTTCTTGGCGTAATGGAAGCTTAGAGTAAAAGTAATTAATTTTTAGTATTTAGGAGATACCAACGATGGGTTCAAAGATCATCAATTTCGGCGAAGAATCTCGCCGCAAAATTCTAGCGGGCGTAAACACGCTTGCAGACACAGTAAAAGTAACACTCGGCCCTAAAGGTCGTAACGTCGTCATCGAAAAGTCTTTTGGTTCGCCATTGATCACAAAAGACGGCGTAACTGTAGCCAAAGAAGTAGAGCTTGAAGAAAAGTTCGAAAACATGGGCGCTCAAATGGTTAAAGAAGTCGCTTCAAAGACTTCAGACAACGCTGGTGACGGAACAACAACTGCAACCGTACTTGCACAAGCAATCTACCGTGAAGGCAGCAAACTAGTTGCAGCCGGGCAAAACCCAATGGAACTTAAGCGCGGAATCGACAAAGCTGTTGCGAAGATCACAGAATCTCTTAACGGCCTTTCTAGACCATCCAACACCAAAGAAGAAATCGCACAAGTTGGCGCGATCTCAGCAAACAACGACAGCACTATTGGTGACATCATTGCAGAAGCCATGGAAAAAGTTGGCCGTGACGGCGTCATCACAGTAGACGAAGCAAAAGGCATGGAAACTGAACTGGAAACAGTTGAAGGTATGCAGTTTGACCGCGGCTACCTAAGCCCATATTTCGTTACAGACCCTGAAAGAATGGAAACTTCTTTCGAAAACCCATACATTCTTTTGCACGAGAAAAAAATCTCAGGCATGAAAGAAATGGTTCCAATCCTAGAAAAAGTTGCTCAATCAGGACGTCCTCTTGTGATCATCGCAGAAGACATCGAAGGTGAAGCTATTTCCACTCTAGTTATTAACAAGCTTCGTGGACTAGTAAAAGTATGTGCTATCAAAGCTCCTGGCTTTGGCGACCGCAGAAAAGCAATGCTCGAAGACATTGCCACCCTAACTGGTGGACAAGTCATTTCTGAAGATCTTGGCATGAAGCTTGATCAAGCAGGAATGGAAACTCTAGGCCAGTGCAAGTCGATCACCATAACAAAAGACAACACAACGATCGTAGACGGCCAAGGCAACGAGGCTGACATTCAAGGCCGCGTAGCAACTATCCGCAAGCAGGTTGAAGAGACTTCTTCTGATTACGACCGCGAAAAACTGCAAGAGCGTCTTGCTAAGCTTGTCGGCGGCGTCGCAGTCATCAAAGTTGGTGCTGCAACCGAAACTGAAATGAAAGAAAAGAAAGCTCGCGTAGAAGATGCATTGAACGCAACTCGCGCAGCAGTAGAAGATGGGATCGTACCCGGTGGTGGCGTTGCCTTGATCAGGTCTCAGTCAGTTCTTGACAGTGTAGAAGCTGACGGCGAGCAAAAGTTCGGCGTAAGCATTATTCGCAGAGCCATTGAAGAGCCACTTCGCCAGATTGTTGCAAACGCTGGGTTAGAGCCTGCTGTAATTATCGAAAAGGTTCGCGCAGGAACAGACGGATACGGATTCAACGCACGCACAGAAGAGTACGAAGATCTGTACAAAGCTGGCGTCATTGACCCAACTAAAGTAACCAAAGCAGCTCTTAGCAACGCTGCATCTGTTGCAAGCCTTCTTCTAACTACAGAAGCTATGATTGCAGAAAAGCCAGCTGACAAAGAAGCAGCAGCTCCTGCAGGCATGCCAGGTGGTATGGGCGGCATGGGCGGAATGGGCGGCATGATGTAGGATCGCAGAAAAGCGATCAACACATCGAACCCTGACCAACTACAACCTTTTTTAAAAACCCCGAGCG
>JALZUO010000005.1 GCA_023301565.1 Oligoflexales bacterium | reverse complement strand
TCGACTGTAAACCTACTGGATAATGGGCAGATTTGGCCTACAGAGGTGGGGTATTATTATGATAATTTTGATAACATAACTACTGATTTTGAGTCTATAATTCAATCTAATCAACAGGGAAACGCCAATCTCGGTGGAGGATGTATTAATTTTGTGGTAGATGATGCTTTCGGCGAGGAATATTTAACAGTAATTGGACAAGTTCAAATGTACTTGACAAGTGTTTTTTGTTGCCCTTCAAGTTCACCGGTTACTTTTCTTATCCTTCCCACTAATGCAGGGGTTGCATCTGCCTCACCATCTTACAATGGAAATCACGTAGATATTCAAGGAGATTGCAATGGAATCTCTGAAAACCCATTTTTAACAGGAATAATGGGCAGTCCTCAAAATCAAATAGGAATTATATACATTAATAATGAACAAGATATGTTTGGAGAAAATATAATTAATTGGAATTTTGATTCGATAGAACCTGATGAGATTGATTTGTTTAGTGTGCTATTACACGAATTTCTCCATGCAGCAGGATTTGGTTCTAGAATAACTTTTGATGGTTCACCCTTAGGTGGAGCATATTCACCATGGGATATGTTTTTACAAATTGGTGGGCAACCCGTTTTACAACGAAATGATGCACCAGATGGATCTGATTGTTGTTATGTTTTTAATATTGACCCTAATTTGAATGTACCTGACGATATAATAAATGCATCACTTAATGGAGAATTAACAATTGCTGGTCTCTCCGTTTGTAACTCCGATATGAATGTTACCGATGACAATGGTATTGGTAATATGCTGAGTCATATAGATGAAGATTGTACAGAAGCTGATTGCAATGATCCAACAACCAACTCTCAGTACGTTCTAAATAGTGGTATATGCCCTGGTGAAGAAAGAACAGTATTTGCTGATGATGAAATCTTTTTGCTCCAAACTCTTGGGTTTTGTACAAATACGTCTGGCACTTCTGCTACATCGTGTTATGTGTCATTAATAGATGATGCTGCCATTGTCAAAGAAGGTGATTTAAATGGTGTATTTGTTGACATTTTTTCTAATGATGTATTACCTTCTAATTTCACGCCTTCTGATGATTTTCTTGATTTGACATGTGGTGATGCATCTGGGATTGTTGTTACTCCTGTGATTAATGGACTGCAAGTGGAAGGGATTACTCCTGGCACTTATTGTTTTTGTTATATTATAGATTCTTGTGACGAATTTTGTGACCAAGCGGAAGTTTGTATTGATGTGCTTCCTGCTTTTCTAGGTGAAGGGTGTGAACCTGAAGATTGTATGATTAATTGTTTTGGTGATTTTGAGGCTTTTCTACCAGATTTTCCTTCAGCTGGTAATTCTAATAATTATTTAGATCAACTTGGACTAGATTTTTTTGGATTTCAAGGTACAATGGGAAATAGCGCTGATATATTTTCTTATGATGGTAATAATTATCTACAATTATTTTCTATAAATTCGACTGCCTTTGGCGATGTAGAAAGTATATATTTTCCATTAATATCTAGTGTCCCACCTGGTTGCACAATTGAAATATCCTTTCAGGCGAATTGTGATCCCGGTTCAGATTTAATTTTCTTTGGTAGTGAAGACCCAATTTGTCCAACTCCAAGCTTGCCTAATAGTGCTTCAAATTCTGTTAGTTTTTTATGTGAATCAAACAATGCTTTTTACAATTTAGGGTTTGACAACTCTGAATTGATATGTGACAATACTGATGATTTTAGAGAACAGACATTTTTAAATTCTTATTTATTTGAGTATGAAAATACGAATAATGAACCGATAAAGTATGTAACCATATTGAGTAATCAAACTTCGGCAAACGGGCGTATATTTTTGGATAATATAGAAATAAGAAGCTCTTGTACTAACGAAATTGAAATTACAGATATCACTCCTGAAGAAGACTTGTTTGTTTGTAGTGGCCAGACTGTAACAATAGATTATCAAGTTTGCTTTACAGGTACAGAAAATAGCGAAGGCGGCGAAACCGTAACTGATGTAACTCTGACCCCAAATTTTGACAATGCTCTATTAGGATCAGTTAGTATAAATCCACTTTCAGAATTTGCAAATGGACCAGTAACAATAACAGATATACCAATAAATTCAATTCCTTGTCCAACAGTATCTCTAGTGGTTGATTTAGCTAATACACTCACATTTGGACAGCAGATTGAGGTTGTAATGGAGATTGATAACTTTAATGCGTGTGATCAACAAAATGGCCAAGTATCTACCATTATTACTATTGTGGGAGAGTCACCAAATCCCGACTTTACGGCCATGGTTTTTTGTGAGACAAATGAGGTAGCATTCCAACCCATATCACCTAATACGGTTTCTAACAGTTTTTTCTGGGATTTTGGAGATGGGAGCACTAGCACTGAATATAATCCTGTACACACTTATGGAGCAAACGGACCTTATGAAGTAACTTTAGAGGTTACTAATGAATGTGGGGTAGAGACGAGTACTGAAATAATTGATTTTGTTTGTATTGATGAACCTATTTGCGCGTGCGCTTTTAAAGGGGTTGAACTAATAAGTATTAACGTAAACACATATAGTCTTTCCGCTCTAATTAACGATGGTACTTTACCAGCTGGAGGATATAGTGGATGTCTAGTGATAGATGGGACGTTAAATATAGATGATTCTTATGAGTTTAGTAATTCAAATTTAATAATGATGCCCAATGCTGCAATAAATGTTCTTGGTGGAAATGAATTAGTTTTTAATTCTGGAACATTACGTGGATGCGACCAGTTATGGAGAGGTATCACAGTGGAGTCTAATGCAGGTTTGAGTATGAATGATGTAGGAATAAGTGATGCAATAAATGCAGTTACTTTGACGAACGGCTCTAGTTTTGCATCTCAATTTTGTAATTATAACATGA
>JALZUO010000004.1 GCA_023301565.1 Oligoflexales bacterium | reverse complement strand
CATCCAAAGTCGATATACAAAAAACCAAAAAAGCGAAAGAAGCTCAGCAAGCCTTCTGACGAGGAGCTTCTCTCGCAGATCAAGGCGATCATCGATGATCCGTTCAACCTACGACTACAAGCGGGTAACCGCTATTGTCAACAGGGTTCGGGTTGCACTTGAACTTTCTAAGGTCAATAAAAAGGGTGTTTATAGGGTTATGAAGGCAAGAGGTCTTATGCTTCCAAAGACTGAAAGAACACGAGATCACAAGCCGACAGGAAAGATCATGACGCTTTTTTCTAACACCCGCTGGTGCTCGGACTGCTTCGAGATCAAGTGCTACAACGGAGAAAAAGTGTATGTCAGTTTTATTGTTGATTGCTGTGACCGGGAGGTCATAAGTTTTATTGTTCGCAAGAAACCTATTTTAGCAGATGACATCCAAGCGATGCTGATAGCCGCTGTTGAAAAGCGTTTTGCAGGCACGATGGCTCCGCGTCAAATTGAGGACCGTGGCGCAATCTACAGGGCTTTAAAGACAGTCGAGGTAGCAAGAACGCTGAACCTGAAATCCTGTTTTACTGCAGCCTATAGCCCGGAATCAAACGGCATGGCCGAGGCTCTGGTGGGCACGATCAAAAGAGATTATGTTTACGTAAACGACTGCGTGAGCGCAGAAGTGACAGCGCAGATGACACCAGGATGGTTCAAAGACTACAACGAGGTTGCTCCACACTCATACCTTGCAATGATGAGTCCCTCGGAGTACTACAAAGCTAACTTAAACCGGGCAGCCTAAACAGGGGTCCATTGCATTCAGATTCTCATGTTTTGCATTCGTTAAACATTTCTCCGACTGTTTCTGGCCTTCCCCCTACAGCACCTCCGATCGCAACAGTTGGTGAAACTCTAGCTGTCCAAAACAAAGCCTGGCTTTGTTTGTAAGTACTAGGGCTAATACTTACAGTCATTCCCACTAAGGAAGTCGGATCGCATCCGCTATATATACGCGGCCCTTCTGCTGCGGCCTGTAATAATGAATTAGCAATGGCAGTTCCTATGCTTGAAAATCCGTAGGTAAAGTTTACTTTTTCACAGCTATTTAGGACAAACCCTATGTCGTTTGGAATGTTGCAGCTTGTGGCTGAGATTCCAGACCCATTGTCTTCTCCATAACCCGTCAGAAAACTACCTAATGTATTTGAATCTAGTAAAGCGGTATGGATTAAAGTTCGCAGAACCTTCACATTTACCTCCCCTTCTGAGAACTTTGCTTTAGCTTGAAACTGTTCAAGCCGGGGCAACGCTAAGGTTGCCAAAATACTTATGATTGCAGCTACAATCATTAGCTCGATCAGGGTAAAGCCCTGTTGATTTCGAATTTTTTTGAAAGGTATGAATTCACGCATTTCTTATCCTCCTTAAGTATAACTTCGGCAGGTTGCTTGCTTTATTTAGTAGGCCGCCTAACCTACTTTGATTTTTACAGATAGATAGACCAACCGCATTTTAGTTGCGGAGGAGGGGAAGCTGCCTTTTTTGTCATGGTGACCTTCTATATTGATTCGGCACCTGTTCGCTTTTGCAAACTTTATGAAAAGCGATGCCCCTAAAAACTGCTGAAGCAATATCTAGGTGCTTCTAGCCTAAAGAGTCTAAACAATATTTTAAGGCGGACCTTACAAACGGGGGAGTCGAGGCTATTGATGTGTTGAGAGACGCGGGTTGTGCGGAGTTACCCATCATCAATCGCGAAGAGACGCTTTTTGTCGTATGTGCAGAAAATGGTGGGCCTGGGAGGACTCGAACCTCCGACCTCACGCTTATCAGGCGTGCGCTCTAACCAGCTGAGCTACAGGCCCGCTTGTGTAAATCCCAGCTCTTAAAATCGAATAGAGCCGGTAAGCGGTCAGAGGGGCAGTATGCAGTTGATTTTCAAACGAGCCAAGCCGGAAATGAAGGCAGCTATCTAAATGCACAAAATTAAGTCAGATTTTTGCAAAAATTGATGGGTTGCTAAAGCGTTGAGGGAGTTCAAGTGATAAACTCAGGCCCATCGAAGGATCTCGATTCTAGGGGAAGTTATGAATATCCATGAATACCAAGCAAAAGAAGTTTTTCGCCGTTTTGGCGTACCCGTGCCAGAGGGCTACCTTGCACATTCACCGACTGAGGCCGAGTTCGCTATGCGCCGAATCAGTGGTGACGTCGCCGTAGTCAAAGCGCAGGTGCATGCCGGTGGCCGCGGAAAAGGTGGCGGGGTAAAACTCGTAAAAACATACGAAGAGTGCAGAGAGCAAACCGAAAAGATGATCGGTATGACTCTTGTAACACCGCAAACTGGTGCTGAAGGAAAGCTCGTACGTAAAGTCTATATTGAAGCAGGCTGTGACATTGCACATGAATACTACCTGGCTCTTTTACTCGATCGTGAATCTGCAAAGATTGTAGTTATGGCATCTACCGAAGGTGGTATGGACATCGAAGAGGTTGCAGAAAACACGCCCGAAAAAATAGTCAAAGCATATGTAGACCCTAGTGACGGGTTGCAAGGCTATCAGGTCCGTAAGCTGCAGTTCGGGCTTGGGCTAAAAGATAAGAAAACAAAAAAAGGCTTTCAAAAACTACTTGGAAGCTTGATCAATATGTTTATTAAGCTCGACTACTCGCTGCTTGAAATCAACCCGCTTGTGTTGACTGGGGCTGGCGACTGGCTAGCGCTTGACGGCAAGATGAACTTTGATGACAACGCCTTGTATCGCCACAAAGAAATCGCTGCGATGCGTGACTATCAAGAAGAAGACGCAAGAGAGGTCGAAGCCTCAAAGTTTGGACTTAGCTATATTGGCTTAGACGGCAACATTGGCTGCATGGTAAACGGTGCTGGGCTAGCCATGGCGACCATGGATATCATTAAAAAAGGTGGCGGCGAGCCAGCAAACTTTTTGGATGTAGGTGGTGGCGCTACTGAAGCGGCCGTGACAAACGCGTTTAGGATTCTTCTTTCGGACAAACAAGTAAAAGCGATCTTTGTAAATATCTTTGGCGGCATCATGCAGTGTGACATCATTGCAAACGGCATTGTAGGTGCTAGCAAGCAGCTGGGTATCGAGGTTCCTGTAGTTGTGCGGCTTGAAGGTACGAACGTAGAAAAAGGTAAAGAGATCATTGCTAACTCAGGGCTAAAGCTTATTCCAGCAACGAACATGGAAGACGGCGCTCGAAAAGTTGTAGAAGCTGCCGGTCTTACTTAAGGTTTGATTTTTTGCAATGCAATCACGTTAGAGGAGAAGAAACGTGTCTATTTTAGTAAATAAAAACACCCGGGTTATCACGCAGGGTATAACTGGTAAATCAGGTGGGTTTCACACCAAATTATGTCAAGAGTATGCAAAGACCTTTGTTGGCGGTGTTACGCCAGGAAAGGGTGGACAAACTGAGCTTGGTCTACCGGTTTACGACACTGTGTCTGATGCAAAAAAGCAGACCGAAGCAAACGCTTCGATGATTTTTGTACCGCCGCCGTTTGCTGCAGACGCAATTCTTGAAGCCATCGATGCTGGGATTGAGCTGATTGTTTGTATCACCGAAGGAATTCCTGTGATGGACATGACCAAGGTGTATAAAAAGCTAAAACTTTCAAACTCTCGCCTTATCGGGCCAAACTGCCCAGGGATCATCACCCCTGGAGAGTGTAAAATTGGCATCATGCCGGGTTATATCCACAAACCTGGGAAAATTGGCATCATTTCAAAGTCAGGTACGCTTACCTATGAAGCCGTACATCAAACAACGGCTGCAGGGCTTGGGCAAAGCACCTGTGTTGGTATCGGTGGTGATCCGATCATTGGAACGAAATACATCGAGCTTTTGGATATGTTTGAAAAAGACGACCAAACAGAGGGTATGATCGTGATCGGTGAAATCGGTGGTGATGCAGAGATCAAAGCTGCAGAGCACATCAAAAAACACATCACTAAGCCTGTTGCCGCTTTTATCGCTGGTCAAACTGCGCCTGCCGGTAAGCGGATGGGTCATGCTGGAGCGATCGTTAGTGGTGGCAAAGGAACGGCGGCTGAAAAGATGGCTGCCCTTGAAGAAGCTGGCGTTGCAGTAGCTGTATCTCCAGCAGATATAGGTAAGGCTATAGCATCGAAGCTTAGTTAAAGCCCTGTAATTAGAACATTTTTTTTTAGAACCATTGGGTTCTTGCATTAGAGAGGGAGGGTGTTATACCTCCCTTTTACGTTATTGATAACGTTTCTCATTTACGGCTCCATAATGCACATCTTTTGGTTTGGCATTTAGCATAGGGGTCAGAATAAAGGTTTCACTGTACTTGAAGAGTTTTTCTGTTTCTAAAATTATGTTTTTTAAAGCCTGCGTATCTTGGTTTGTTTTACTAACTTTTGTTTCTAGTCCTAAACTTTTGGCTCACGACGAGTCCGGCAGTGGGGTTCTTTCCAACCAAGAGATTATGGAAGCTTACTTTGAGGTCCAGCAAAAACTGCTGGTGCAAGCTGCTGCTGAAGCACACTTTGATAAGTCGGGACTAACTTCGGCAGATCTTGTGCGTAAAACAGGCGAAGGTCTTATGGGTATACCATTGCGTATGCCGAGCTCTGAGCTGATAGCTCCAGTTTTTGATGAGCTTCTAGAGGATCTTGCTGAGTATTTAAAGCATCGAGACTTCCATCCACATGAGGGCAAAAAAGACAGGGTCCGGTGGCGCTGGCTTTGGGTTTCCTTTGATATAGTGCACTCAATTTCTAAAGGGTTTAACCACTCGATAGAAGGCGCTGCTGAAGATATTTTTGTAGGAGTAAGGCGCTATGGCTCTGTTGGTGGGACAGCCGGAGCTTCTGCATCTGTTGGTGTTGAAATTGTAGAGCACGGCACGCCGGTTATAAATAAAGTTGCAAACAAGTTTCCTTTTTGCGCGGTTCTGCAGTACTTGATCTGGAAAAAATACATTAGAGGCTTTAACAAAGTTGTCTCGCCTATGCTTCCCTGGCAGCAAAAGATACGGGGTCAAAACATTGAGGCTCTGCGGATTAATCCACAATCTGGGTTTTGGCGTCAGCTTGAAACAGCGGTGGTATCTGTTTTACTTCCTTATGGTGAAAAGTTTGATTTTGGGTTTCAGCTCAAAGGCGGCTATCACAAAAGAATCAAAGCTGCGTTTGCTAGGTTTTGGTTTGAGCGGGGCTTAGCTATGCAGCTACTGGAAGTTCGCCAAGAGATAGCCAGTGAGTTTGCCTTAAAAAATAAACCACCTAAGGCAAAGCCAAAGACCTTTAAACAGCGTATTGAGATTATGGCTAGCCGGCACAAAAAGTGGATTGTAAAATTTGGTAACGAATACGAAATATTTTTTAACCAAGGTCTTGGTTATCAGGGCAGGGCAGAGTATGTCGGAGGCTTTGCAGCTGATTTAGACATCGTCTTTGAAAAAGGGCTTACGCCTGTGGATAGACGCCTGCTTGTGAGTATGCATGTAGAGGCTTTTTATAGTCTGCTCGCAATGCAAGAAGAGTTCATAAAAAGAATGTATGCGGAAAACAAGCTGACTTTCGCAGAAAAAATGCACTGGAAAGCATTTACGGCTCATCAGCAAAAAGTTGTAGATGGCTATGAAACCGGGCTCCATGTGGCTCTTTCTAAAATTGATATCGACAAGCTAACTGGTGAAGAAGTGTTGCAGCTAAAAAAGGTGATCTTTAAACAAACCCAAAAGGTTTTAAAGTATGCCACAAGCACAAACTTGGACATGAAGTTTTTAAGCAAAAGGGAAAAATCAGTTAAAGAGCTCTACCCGAGGCAGCCGACTCACGCTCTTGCTGGTGTTCAAAATTCTTGTTCAAAATTCTTTTCTGGTGGGGCTGGCAAGTTTGCCAAAGACATCGCGAAAACCGTTTTCTACGGCTATGCCTTTTATAAAGTGAGTGGCACGATTGGCCATGGTGCGATGTGGGTATTGTTTGGAGAGCATGATCATAGTGATCACGACGATCACGCTCACCATTGATTTGATTTTGTCTTAGGTAGCTTTTTAAATTACACAATCAGGATCGTGTATTTCATATTTTTTAAGTTTACGTTGCAAAGTTCTAAGCCCAATCCCAAGAATACGTGCCGTATGGGTGCGGTTTCCTTTTTGGGTTCGGAGGGTTCGGAGGATCATCTGCTTTTCAACTTCAGCCAGTGGGGTTCCAGGAGCAAAGCTGATCACAGCCTCTTTGCCTTCTAGTGCAACTTGGCGCAGGCGTTCTTGGGCTGCTACCTGAACCTGTGAAACCAAACTTACTTGTGGAATGCGCAGTGCGCTCTCGCTCTGAAATGCTTGTCCGTATGCCATGATAATCCTCCTAAACGTTCCTTGTCATCCTTGTACGCTCTGATCTGCAGACCGTGTCCCTGGCTTGCATCGGCCTTAGAGGTTTTTGGCTCCAAGCCTGATCGCTCACACTATCAATAAAGCAACAAGCGTTCCAAAGTTGTAACTACCTGTAATTATTGTAGTGATGTGCATGGGTACTGCAAAAACTGGTCGCAAAATGAAACCACCTGGATCGAAAATGGTACCAAAATGACGCAGGATGCTGCCTAGAAACCTTGCATACAGTCGTAGATAACTTCCGGAGGAATTCCGGCACGTTCAGCTTGCGCTCGCAGCTGCGAGAGAATTTCTTTGCGCATTGCCACAGGGTATTGGTGCTTGCCCTCGTGGTCTTTTTCGAAAACAGCACCAAGAAGCTTCGAGCGTGGGTAGTTTTTTTGAACCTGCCTTAGGTCGTCACTACTAAAGCGAACCGTGCCTAAAGAAGCGTAACGGACTTTATCCATTTGAATAAACTTACCCATAGATGCAAACAGCTCTTGGTACTGCGTCTTCCAGTTTGGTCTGTGGATAACTGGGTCAAAGTGAAAAGCTACAGGGTAGCCTTTGGCTTGCAGTTGGGCTGCTGCTTTAATTCTTGCAGAGACAGGTGATGTGCCATGCTCAATTTCACCTACGACCTTTTTCGGTGACATGCTAAAGCTGATCACCACGTTTTCTAACGGTTCTTGTTCAAGCACGGGCCGAATGTTTGCAGATTTACTCCTAAGCTCTAAAGCTGCATTTGGAAGTTTTTTAAAACAGTCCCAATAAGCTCTCAGCTCACCTGTCCAAGAGGCAAGGGCAAGGGAGTCACTGAATTCACCGGCATGAAACCAGACCTGTTTGTGTCCAGAAGCCAGATCAGCTTTGGTGCGCTCTACAATAGATTTGCAGATTTCATCGTGGTTTAAAAATAAAACTATATCTGGCGAAGAGAAGTAGCCTTGAAGGTAGCAGTACTCACATTCGAAGATGCAGTTGTAGGCATGCACAAAATAATAATGCGGCCCGGTCCCAATTCCGTAGGCATCTGGGGTTTGCTTTAAAAGTTTTCCACGCTTTTTCCCCAGGAACAGCTGCAGACTATCTCGCTTTTGCAGGTAGGGCTTATAGGCTCTGCCAAAGAAATCATCGACGCGGTTTATCTCTTGCTGAGGCACCTTAGAAAACTGCTCAAGTATTTTTTGTGCCTGTGGGTATTCAAGTACGTCTGTTTCAAACATGATTTTTCTAAAAGTTTTATCGAGCACCGAATGCCCCTTCCGCGTAGATCATCTCTTTGAGGCGGTCGGAAAGAACACCTCCGCGCTTTTTGGCAGGTCCTTTGATGTGATCTATCTGGCTTTTTCTAATCCACTTTAAGACGATAGAGTTAAGCTCCTCGGGCTCAAGGCTTTTGGATATACTGAGTGCACGAAGGTGTTTGCCCAGCTCATTCTTTTGGTAGCTGCTTAGCCAAAACCTTTGTGGGAATTCCGAGTTCAGCTGCTCGGCAAAGTCTTTTGGTAGCTCTGATCTGCTTGTAGGTTTCTTTCTTGAATCTTCCCAGGTTGTCCATGCTTGCCACAACAGCTCTGAAAGCTCATCACTTTTAGATTTTACCAGCGAGCATAAGTTTTCCGGAATAGCTCTGTTTGGATCTACAACGTCACTTACAACTTTTATCGATTCAAGTTTGCAGCCTGCAGAAGCTGCCGCTGCATGTAGCCCCCAAAGCTCCATGTCAACAATTGCTGCAAACCCTGAAACATAAAGATACTCGTTTGCCTGCGTCAGCCTGCGGCCAATTGAAAAGCAGTCAAAAACAGGGAGTTCCTCTAATAGGTTTTCATTCGTGTAGCTTTTGAAGCGAACTTTTTGATCGTAATGCATTCCGTAAGAGGTCCGGATCTGAACAAGGCTGCCGATTTCAGGCAAGCTGAATCCTTTTGGAACAACGCCGCCTAGCACAAAGCCTGCAACGCCAAGGTTTATCACTGAGTTCACTTCTGGAAACCGGCCTAGCAAATAAGAAAGCCGGATCCCCGCAGACTCGATCCCTTCGCCTAGGATCCAAACATCTGGGGGCTGCTTATCACCTGCAAGCTGCTTAGCCTGTGTGCTCCAGACGCCCGATAGCGCTTTTTCACCAGAACCTTTTAGATTCCAGCGCTTTATAAAGGCTTTAGCTTCTCCGCGGTGGGCAAAGCACAGCACATGTTTAGGTTTTATATCGTCCACAGAGATTGTATAAGATGCCTGTTATTTTGGCGCAACCATCTATCACGCATGTGAGGAGTCTTTTTCAAATGGCTAATGTAGAAAAAAGAAAATTCGGTAGTTTAAACAGTGAAGTATCTGTTGTTGGCTTTGGCGGGGCATCTGTAAGTGGCGAAGGTGGTGGCTATGGTTTCGGCGCTATTTCAGAAGACAACGCGGTTGCTTTGTTGCGGGAGGCAAAAGAGGCCGGCATAAATCTTTTTGATACAGCACCAATTTATGGGTTTGGGACATCTGAAGTCCGCATGGGCAAGGCGTTTAAAAGTTGCAGAGAAGATGTTTTTTTAGTGAGCAAAAGCGGTGTCTACTTTGACCCCAAAGCTGCCAAACCGGCAGTGCGCATTGATAACTCACCGGAGATAGCCAAGTCCATGCTCGAAACTAGTCTTAAAAGGCTGCAAACGGACTATATAGATCTGTACCTTGTTCACTGGCCAGATCCAAAAACAGATATTCGAAAAACCATGGAGGTTTTGTCTCAGGCCAAAGAAGAAGGCAAGATCAAAGCAGTCGGTCTTTGCAACACGAGTGTTTCGGACATAAAGGCTGCTTCTGAGGTTATGAACATCGACGTCGTGCAAAGCCCGTTTAACCTGTGGGACCGCAAGGCTGAAAAAGAATTGTTTTCATCTCTTCGTGAAAAGTCCATTGGCTTTATGGCGTACGGAACCTTTGATCAAGGAATGTTGACTGGAAAAATAAAGCCAGATCAAAAGTTTGACCAGCACGACTTGCGAGCTGCAAAGCGTTGGCAGAAAACTCCAAAAGAAAAAAAGTTTGCTGCGATCGAGGTTTTAAAAGACATGGTTGGAGCAGATGTGCAGCCGATGGTTTCTTTGGCCCTAAGCGCAGTTCTAGACTCGGATGTAACCTCAACCGCTCTTTGTGGGGTCCGCAACGTAAAGCAGCTTCACAGCACTTTGGAAGCGTTGGCAGCCAGGCCGGATAGAGAGTTGGTCCAGTCAGCTGTTTCTAAAGCATGTGCAATAGTAGACGCTGTTTGATTCAGCACAATTTGATTCAGGCAAGTTTGGTTCAACCAATTAGCTCTCAAATATCTGTTGTGATCCCTGTCTACAACAGGCCACTACAGATAGTAGACGCAATTGAATCGGTGGTTCGGCAAACCGAACCGCCAGGTGAACTCATTGTAGTAGACGACGCCTCTACCGATTGTACTAGGCAAGCTGTAAAAACCTGGATAAAAGAGCGAAGCGCTAGGTTCATCAAAACGCAGGTTACACTTTTTATTCAAGATAAAAATAAAGGCGTAAGTGCTGCACGAAACATTGGCGTAAAAAAAGCAGCTGGCAAATGGATTGCTTTTTTAGACTCTGACGATGTTTGGAAAAAAAAGAAGCTAGCAAAGCAGCTGGGTTTTTTAACTGAAAACCCGGACTGCCGCTGGTTGCACTGCGATGAGCGTTGGGTGCGTCACGGCAGTCACTTGAACCAAAAGAAAATACATCAAAAAGAAGGGACTTACGCTAACCCTAAATCTAATCTTTTAGCTCGATGCCTCAAAGCTTGCCTTATAAGCCCTTCTGCTGTTGTGTTGGAGCGCTCACTGCTGGAAGAGTGTGGGGGTTTTGATGAAGGTTTTGTGGTTTGTGAAGATTTTGATCTTTGGTTGAGGTTGCTGCCCAGAAACCCTCTAGGTTTTGTCCCTCTTGAACTTGTAGAAAAGCGCGGTGGTCATGAAGATCAGCTTAGCCGGCAATATCATTCTATGGATTGGTGGAGGCTTAGAGCTCTAAAGAAATCTAAAGAAATGCTGATTCCACTGGTGCGAGAGCAGTTTCACCTGGTTTTTGAGGAAAAGTTAGATATCCTACGACAAGGTTTTTTAAAACGGCAAGCTCATGCGAAAATAACAGAGCTGAATGCGGAGTTCTCTCATTTAAACTTGGGTTGACTAGATTTTGGAGATCAAAAAGTGAGTTTTTTAATCGTGCGCTTATTTTTAGTTGGAGCAGTGTTAGCTCCACTAACCTCTTTTGCGCAAGAAGTTGAAGTAAAGACGAAAGCGAAAAATGCATCAAACAGAGCCGAGGATCTCCCGTTTAAGATCCTCGGTCACATGGATTTAAATATTACCCGGATAGATAGAATCGATGGAGCTGGGTTTGGTTTGCATGGAGGCGTCGTTGGAGTCTATAAAATTGGTTCATTTGTCGGGGTTCACCTGGGTGCTCAGTTTAGTCAAATTGCAGCCAGTGAAAATAACGTAGATATAAACGCGTCTTACGTAGATGTTCCGTTTGGCCTGAGCTTTGCCTATAAGAACTTGTTTCAAGGGTCTACCAACTATATGAATATTGGTGGATTTTTTGGAATACCGGCGGGTGATTTTGAAATATCTGGACAAGGATCGGGCGTGTTTGAGCTAGAAAACATGCTCGGTTTTAACTTTGACACGCACACGGTATGGCCCGTCAGCGAGAAACTAAAAATTGGCATTCATGCTTTTCTAAAGTTTGGGTTAAAGGGCATGGTAGAGGTAGATAGCACAAACCCTAAATACTATGCCGTGGGGTTAGGTGTCTCGGGGGCCTTTCTCTAGGTGTGTTCCTTTATCTGGTCACAAACATTCGCGTTCTAAGGTTTTTTCGAATTGTTCCAAGCTGGCAGTATGCTTGCTAAGAATGCCGGCGTAGGATTTATTCCAGCGATGGTGAGGGCTTAAGTAGGTAGCGGCGGGGTGGTCGTGGCCATCCGTACCGGCTCTATACCATTTGAAGTAATCTTTGCACTCGGTCCACTCCGGCAGATACAGTGCGTAGCCCCTGCTGCTACTATCTTCTAAGCTGGCTTTGAAAAATTGCGATAAACGCTTCAAGCTAGAATTTTTTAGAAGCCCTGCTATAGAAAGCTGAATCCCTAAATCAAAAAAACCAAGAAAAGAGTTTTGATCATTTAGCTGTGGCACTTCTGCATCGCCTGCTCCCCCTGAATCGTAGGCGCTGTGTATAAACACGTGAAAAGCTGGAAGCAGCTTGAGAGCTCCTTGCTGCGTAAGGCTAGATACCTTGTCCTGGACAGCAGCAAACACTTCAGGATCTACCTGCCCATTGTCACCTATGAGTACTACCGTGGTTGGCTGCTCCTCTAAAATAATATCCAGGTGCTGTTCAAGCTTGAAATCAAACATATTTTCCCAAACAGGTTTGGAGCGAATTGATCCGCCTCGAGGGAAATTGTTAGAGCGTATGTAGTGTTGCACCACGTCTAATGCCGGAAAGCCTGTTACGTAGTGGAAGGTTCTTTGGTTTTTAGAAGATCTTCCTTGAGATTGGAGGCACGCAGTTTTTTCTGCTTTTGAAATTGAGTCATCGCAGGCCAGCGCTAAAAACAAATGATCCATTCCTAAAAAAACATCTGTGCTAAGAGCATTTGATATAGCAGTGCCAATGCTCCGGACATTTGTGGGCTTGACCGTGTCGTCAATGTCGCTGATGAATACGGTTTTGCCGTAGCCGGTAGTAACGAACACTAGAGAGATCGCAACCGATACAATCGTCTGAAAGACGTATTTATTTCTCATAGCACTCCCTGGGGCTTCCTCCACCAGGAGGCCGCGTAAGTATGGTTTTGCTAAAGAGTCTAGCATTTATGAAGTGCTTGCGGCCCAAAGGTTGAAGTTTGCCGCCTCATGAGGTGGCGCAAAAAGGGGGGGTAGTTCATACTCTATATGTATCATTCTATCTTTGAGTATTTTATAAGCGAGGAACGCATGGCTAATATGAAAGTTGTTTTGATTGCTCTGTTTTTATCAGGTACCGCGCATGCTGGAATCTGCGGCTTCTTGCGAGGTGTGTTTTTCCCTAAAAAGTTACTGAGCCCGCACACTGTGATTAAGCACCCGGTGCTCAGAGGCGCTTGGATTTCTCATATTGCAGAACGCGTTGCAACATACAAGATCACGCCGATGAGAGAAGGTCGGTTAAATAAACTTCTAAGGATAGACTCACTGATAGCTGGCGGTGAACCTAGGCTATCTGAACAAGACGCTATGCACTATGTGAAAGCTCTACAAGAAAGCATAAAAGAAGCGAAGGCAGCAACCCCTTTTGGGCCAACTGACACCGTTGGGTATGCAGGAGACTCATTGATGGAAAGTTTAAAACATATTGATTCTTTAGAGGGTGAGCAGAAGTTTGCTGCTATTAGAACAGTAGAAATCCTCTTTCAGCTCGATAGATTCCATGGAGACTTTAGCCAAGATTTGTTGCCTCAAAACCTAAGGTCGAGTGACGGAGAGAATCTTAACCTGCGACGTTTAGGGTGGTACTATCAATTTAAATCAGAAGCATCTAGTTTAGGTAACTAAAAAAAAGCTTGTTTTTAAAGTACTAAATTAATACCTGTCTTGACGTAAAAGTTAGTTTTTAACCTGGCAGCTGGGGCAATAAAAGCTCGAGCGCCCGGCGATGGTTTCATTTTCAATGGGGGTGTCGCATTTTTTGCACGGCTCATCTTTACGGTTATATACATTTAGTTTGATCGCAAAGTAGCCGCTGGCTTTGCCCTCGAGGTTTTTAAAGTCTCTAAAACTCGTTCCGCCTTGCTCGATAGCTTTTTTTAAAACTTTTTTAATGTTTTTTGCAAGAAGGCTATAAGTTTTGGCGTTGATAGAGTTGGCGGCTGCAAGCGGGTGGATTCCTGTCAAAAACAGAGCTTCACAGGCGTAGATGTTCCCTACCCCTACGACCGTTCTTTGATCCATGACAAAAGATTTAATAGTTGTCTTTTTGCTGGTGCTTGCTGCGTACAGGTGTTTTCCTAGGCTGCGGATCTCAAGAGGCTCAGGCCCCATGGAAGCGAAGTAGCGGTGCTCTTGCCAGTTTTCACGCGGCAAAAGATCGAGCCTTCCGAACCTTCTGGCGTCTACGTAGTGCAGGCACTTTGTTTTTTTTGTCTTAGGATTTTTTAACTCGAACACAAAATGGGTATGTTTTTGGGCAGGTTTTTTATCTCCTCTGGAAAGTATGTTTCCTGTCATTCCCAGGTGGATAACAAATGAGTTTTTAGCAGTGTGCATGAGGATGTATTTGCCGCGCCGTTCGATATCTACAATCGTTGAGCCAACGCCGTGTGCCTGTATTTGCTTGACTGGCATAGGGTCTCGCAGGTTTTTTCGGTAAAATTTTGCGCTGCTAATTTTGTATCCTAAAAACTCAGACCGCATACAGCGCACAGTAGTCTCTACTTCGGGTAATTCTGGCATTTTAGGTCCCTAAAGATGATTTTGTCAGTATTTGAAAAGGCTTTTAAAAAAGCAAACTTCTGAGGCCCTAGATAACCACGTTTTTGCTTCTCCCTCAAAGAGAAAATATGCTAATAATACGCAACATTTGAGGAATCGAGGGCTAGTTATGACCGACCTATATAAGCAATCGGGTGTCGATGTCGAAAAAGGCGAACAGTTAGTAGATTGGCTGCAGGCCTCTGATAGTTCTTCTGGTCCGTCTGCGATCGGTGGGTTTGCAGGCCTTTATCCGCTTACAGAGCTTTCCAACTATAAAAGCCCAGCACTTGTGAGCTGCACCGACGGTGTCGGTACAAAAATTTTGTTTGCGCTAGAACAGGCCAAAAAGATCGGCCCCATAGCTCTTCGTGGCCTAGGGCAAGACCTGGTAGCTATGGTTTTAAACGACATGCTCGTATTAGGTGCTAAGCCGCTTTTTTTCCTCGATTATTATGCGACAGGCATTTTAGATGATGACCAGTTTAAACAGGTTCTTTCTGGCATGAGAGAGGCCTTGGATATTGCTGGCTGCAAGCTAGTGGGCGGAGAAACGGCAGAGCTTCCTGGTCTCTACGAAAAAGGTCATTTTGATCTAGCCGGTTTTGGCGTAGGTCTTGTCGATCAAGCCAAAGCATTAGGTCCAGGCAAAGTGCAAGATGGCGATTTGCTTCTTGCAGTGCCTAGCAGCGGGTTCCATTCAAACGGCTACTCGCTTTTAAGAAAGTGGCGTCAAGAGTGGACCTCAGAGCAAAAGGCTCGGTGGGATGCAAACCTTCTTACGCCTACAAGTGTTTATGCAAACCTGCATTCAATTTTAAGCCTAGAAAATGGCGTGCACGCCATCAGTCACATAACAGGTGGCGGTGTTTGGGGGAACCTAAAGCGTGTTTTGCCAGGCAGTATTTCAGCACGTGTCCAAAAAGAAAAAATTCAAACCCCAGCCTGGATGTTAGAAGTCATTTCAAATGCCGGAGCTGATTTTGAGCAAGCGGAAAAAGTGTTTAACATGGGTATTGGGCTGATAGTGGTTGCAGCCAAAGATCAGGCTGCCTCTTTGCAGCAGGAGCTTGTCGGGGCTGGACACGAAGCCTATGCCGTAGGGTCGGTAGGCAGCTCTTCTGGCGCTCAGACTGTGGAGTGGGGTGCTTAGAAGTGTTTTTTTTAAATAGCCTAGAAGCTTGGACTAAGCAGGAGTTTGAAGATTTTTTTCGCAGCGTTTGGGTGGTTAAAAACAACTTGTCGACTCCGCAGGGCAGGGTTCTTTCGCAGAGTGCGCTATCGCATGTGCATGCGACTCTTTTTTTTGACCAGCCTTCTACGCGAACAAAAATGTCTTTTATGCACGCTTGTGAGTTTTTGGGTATGCACACCTATTACTTTGACGGCGGCGCATCTAGTAGCTCAGCTAAGGGCGAAAGTATTCAAGACACTTACAGGACTTTGGGCGCTTACAGCGATGTGATTATCGTGCGTAGCAGCGATAAGAATTTAGTGCTTGATATGCGCCAGGACTTTAAGGCGTGGGGCTATAATAAACGGATCATTCAAGCAGGTGGTGGCAGCGAGTTTCATCCAACCCAGGCACTACTAGATCTCTATACGCTTTGGGAAAAAAGTTTTTTAGAAAAAAGCTCAAAGATAGAAGAAAAAACTTTTGCTTTGATAGGTGATCTAAAGTTTGGAAGAGCTATTAAATCTTTACTGCGAGGCTTGCAGGTAGTAGGCGCAAAAAAAGTTTACCTTGTTGCAAAAAAAGGATCTGAGCTCCCTGCTGAGAATAAAATCGAGGCATTAAATAGTGGGCTTGATCTAGTAGAAACCAGCTCTTTTGAAGACGTTATTGAAAAAGCAGACGTATTTTATATTCCTAGAATGCAGAGCGAGTACGAGTCAGTGTCTTCTGACGCACGACAAGGCCAGCCAAAGATCAAGACGCCTGATTTTGTTGTAAGCCCAGAGAGTTTGAGCCAAATGAAGCCTGACGCTTATGTGATGAGTCCTCTTCCTAGGCTGCAGGAGTTGCCGGAAGAGATTGATACTGACCAGCGGGCCATCTACTGGGAGCAGGAGAAAAACGGCCTGTGGGTGCGCATCGCACTTTTACATCATATGTGTAAAGACCTAATATTAAAAAATAAAATTGAAGAATTCGGCGCTTGAGCTGAATTTTCGCAAATAAATTCATAGTACCTCATAAAGCCACCGAGAAGCTTAATGTAAGTCATGGCGCACTTTGCTTTGCAGTCTTGGCGTTACATCGTTTTTTGGAAAGTTGTTTTTATGAAGTCATTTGATCTATTTGAAAAGCTCCGCCTCGTGCAAAGAAGCTTGCTGGACCTCGGGTCTCAGGTTTTTCGTTTGCGTCAAAAAGTGCAGGACGTAAAAGACTTCAACGAAGAATTTGTCAAAGCCATGGATGCTCTTAAAAACTTGCTAGATGAAAAAGAGCTAGTATCTAAAGAAGAGTTTGATGCCACCGTAGATCTTAGGACTATCATGCGAGGCATGGCCGATACTTTTGAATCTGACCATGACAGAGCAGATTCGGATGCAAACAATAAAAATCTTCCTAACTAATTTTTCGGAGACTGCATGGCGCTGAAATCAGCACCACTAGCTTGAGTTTCTACGATAAATTTTTTAAAGCTTTCTAGTTTGCTATTTGAACTCCAGGGAAGATAAATTTCTGCATAATCATTTCCACTTCTATAAACCTTATTTAGTAACCCAGATAGTTCCCCATCGGGTCCAATGACTGGAGCAGAATGATCACCTGGCTTTATATCGACCCCGCTACTAGGTCTGTAAACATGCCTATTGGTTCCTGTCAGTTCGACAGTGTTTCTTTTGAATTTGTCGGGACTTACCAGTGATCCGAGTAGGTAGGTTCCATCGGTTTGCAATATTGGTTGCAAACCGTTTGAGTCATAAGTTCCCTCCGGGCCGACTCCTCGGTAAAGCATTAAACTATCATTTTCAATCACAATTTTTTTAAATTGAGTCGTATTAAAGAGTTTGTTTTGAAATATTAAAACCGCAAAGCCAGTTTGCTCATTTGGCAAATTCCAAACAAGAGTTTTTGTGGGTTTATTCCCTCTATATGTAGTGTTTTTAAATGATTGCCCAGGCATTTTAATAGTTATGACTGTATTGGCTCCGGTTGCTATTCCAGATTGATGAGTAACTATACTCTGAGCAGATAAATCATCCAATTTAACAACTAGGTCGTAACTTTCTTCGTCCAGGCGATCATGCAAGACTTTACTCGTGGTTTGCCAGCTTTTGCAGGAAATGCTTTGAAGCAATATAATTGAAAAAAATACAGATTTAAGTACCCAGTTGCCAAATAGCATTTCACTTTCTCCGTTGAATTTATTGATTACTATTCAAAATTATACTACAAAAAGTCGAAGCAGCCTAAGTTTGTTTGGCCTAAATAAGAAGAAGCAATGAGGTTTTGCTCCTAAAAAGCAGTGAGTAGATTCAAAGAGCTTACGTTATCATGCTTTTGGGGGTGTCTTTTTGTTTCTAGAAGGTCACGTAGGGTGTAGCTACTTCTGAGAAACTACACTGAATTCATCAAAACAACTTGCATAGTTTGACAGAATTTTAACCCTAAACTCCCTTTCGTAAAACATTTTTAGAGATCTTCTTCAATGTTAAATAAGCTTGCTTCCTTCTCTCTTGGGCGAGTCCTGTTCTTCAATTACTAAGATTCATTACTGCGTGCGAAGGTTGTTTGCCTACGTGGCGAGTGTGTTTAAGAGTGCAGATATTGTAGCAAGTCCTGGGTAAAAATGGCGCTCAGTATCAATGAGATCATAAAGTGTACGTCGGCCTATGCCAGTTTTTTTTGCTAGGTCCATCTTGTTGACCGTTGTTAGGTGGGCTGCAAGAACTTCTCGAAAAGAGTCCAAATCGTCATTTTTAATACAATCGAGCAAGGTTTCTACTGCTAGGGTAGCTGTAGAAAGTTCTTCACTTTTCAAGGGTTCGGGCGTCTTCAAGGGTTTCGTTGCGAATCTTGGTTGCTTTTTTGATTTCTTTGCCTTGTGTTGTATGCATTTTTTGAAAGCTAATTCAGCTTCCTAATTCTCGTCCCCTTAGGTGGGTTAAAAGAAAACATTTTAGTTTTCTTTGCGGTCCGTAAAACCTTTGAGAAAGAAATAAGTGTTGATATTTCTTTGGTCTTTTTTGACGCCTCTTGAGATACAAGCTTAATTGATTTTACGTATTTAAGGTCGGTTTTTATGGTTAATACAACGGATTTAAATTCTTCTGACTTCTTTTTAGGGACAAGCCTGATCGTCGCAGTGCTGCCGCTTAGTTTTGATTTTTCCGAGTCGAGGCTAAATCTGTCGAGCAGGTTTTTGGGGCTCAATACAGCATCTGATATCTGAGATATAAGGCGGTACATTTCGCCTTTTGGCTTTACTAGGTCGGCAGTTTTTTGTGTGTAGTAGTGAATCCACAAGTCTTTTCCGTCGAAATATTTTTTGGTAGGTTTTACGCTCGATTGTAGGTCCCAGATAAACCTGTTTGGTTTTTCAAAGTGAGCTTTGCCTCGGCTAGAAATTCCTTTGGAAATGTATTGGCTGGTTCTAGTCATTTCAAAGTCGGCTTGCAGGTGCGCTGTGGAAGCCAAACTTTTTTGGATCCGGACTAGGTCGGATTCTGTAAGGACTCTTGATTTTGCTGCTGCAGGCTCTACTGCTTTAGATTTTACTTGCGCAGCTGCTTGCGTGGCGATAGTAGCTACGAATGCTAAAATTGTCGTAGATAAAATAGATGTAAACATTAACTTTCGGCTCATCTTCTATACCCTTTTGTCTTGTTCGTTTGTTTCACCGCTCTGCTGCGCCGTCCGCCGACTACTCTGTGGCTAAGTCTGTGGCCACGCCTGTGGACGATTACCTGTAGATTATACCCTAAAGCAATGTGTTCATGGTTTTTACAGCAGTTTCGATGGCCCTGTTCCTAATTTCATCTCGGCTAGCCTCACCAAAGCTGTATTTGACGCAGCTTACAACTTTCTTCTCTTGAGACGCATGAGCGATCCAAACGGTTCCCACAGGTTTTTCGCTGCTACCGCCTCCAGGGCCTGCTATTCCGGTGATGGCTATGGACCAGTCCGAGGTGAATTTTGCCAAGCAGCCTAGGGCCATGGCTCTTGCTACTTGTTCTGAAACAGCTCCAAAGGACTGTATATCTTGCGCAGGTACGCTAAGGTGGCCTGTTTTTATAGCATTGCAGTAGCTAATTACTCCTCCAAGAAAGTAGGCAGAGGCTCCTGGGAGTCTAGATAGCTGGTAGCCAAGCCCGCCGCCAGTGCAGCTTTCAGCCACGGCTACTGTTTGAGAATTATTTATAAATTTCTCGTGTAAAGCCTTTAAACTAATGCCTGTTTTGGGTGTCTCTGCCATCTAGCTGCTCCTGCATAAAAGGTTGCCCTGAATATGAGCGGTTATAAGGGGTATTTTACTAACATTGCTAGCTAAAATCTTTTAAATCTTTGATTCTGTGTCACCAAATGAATGCAAGAAAGAGGTGCGAGCAATGTCTGAAGCGGTCCAAAAGCCCTGGTTGAAAACTTACCCCGAAAATGTCCCGCACGAGATCGATCAAAGCAAGGTTGCCTCGATTGCCGACGTGATGGAAAGCACCTGTAAATCGTTTGCAGGCCGGACGGCTTTTTATTGTCTTGGCAGCAAAATAAGCTTTTCGCGATGGAATAAAGACGCTGATGCATTGGCTGCATATTTGGCTAAGGAGCTTGGCGTCAAACAAGGTGACCGGGTTGGAATCATGCTGCCAAACTTGATTCAGTTTCCTGTTTCTATGCTAGCAGTGCAAAAACTCGGGGCTATAGCAGTTTGCACAAACCCGCTCTATACAGAGCGCGAGATGGAGCATCAGTTTGCAGACGCAGATATTTCGGTGTTGATCATTACAGACCTATTTTTAGATAAGCTCGAAGCGATTTTATCAAAGACAAACATTAAAGATATTGTAAGCGTTTCCGTAGGGGACTACATGCCGTTTTGGAAAAAACCAATTGTGTCGACTGTTATGAAGCTTAAAGGACAAATCCCCGCACATTCATTGAAAGTGATTCCATTTTGCAACGCACTTAAAACAGGAAGAACTAGCTCTTATACTAGAGCTGCTGTGGACCCTGACAGCACTGCCATTTTGCAGTATACAGGCGGTACAACAGGGGTTGCAAAGGGTGCGATGCTCACACACAGAAACATTGTTTCTAATGCGATGCAGATTGAAGCGTGGGTGAAAAATCAATTGAAACGTGGAGACAAAGAAGTTGTACTTGCAGCGCTGCCGCTCTATCATATTTTTTCTTTGACGGTATCATTGATGAGCCTTGCTTCTTTGGGTTTGCCTCTAGCCCTGGTCCCAAAGCCAATGCCTATTCTTACGACCATAAAAGTTCTGAAGAAGTATGGCGTGACGATTTACCTCGGTGTGAACACGCTTTATAAAGCATTCAATGAAAACAATGAATTCAAGGCGTACGCGCCAAAAAACATTAAGTTTGCAATTGCTGGAGGTATGGCACTTCAGACAATTGTTGTGGAACAGTTTAGAAAAATCACAGGTAGTGAGATTGTTGAAGGCTACGGGTTGACCGAAGCTTCTCCTGTGACGCACCTTAATCCGCTATATAAAGGTGGGGCCCGCAAAGGCTCTATTGGAGTGCCACTTTGTAGCACTGAAGCTGCTGTGCTTTCTGAATCTGGCGAGTTTCTTGAGGCTCGAGAGGTTGGAGAGCTTTGCATTCGCGGCCCGCAGGTTATGAAAGGCTATTGGAAAAGGCCAGATGAGACTGCAAAAACGATGCATGGTGATTGGCTGAAGACTGGTGACATAGTCAAGATGGACGAAGAAGGTTACTTCTATATTGTCGATCGAAAAAAAGATCTAGTTATTGTTTCAGGTTTTAATGTCTATCCAAATGAGATTGAAAATCATTTCTGCCTTCACCCGAAAGTCAAAGAGGCAGCCGTTGTAGGGATACCCGATGCAAAGTCCGGTGAGGCTGTGGTTGCATTTATTGTGAAAAAAGATCCTAGCCTTACAGAAGATGATCTTAGGGCTTTTGCAAAAGAAAATTTCACGGCATATAAAAGGCCCCGCCACTATAGATTTAAAAACGAGATGCCTAAAACAAATGTAGGGAAGATTTTGCGAAGAAAACTGCGCGAAGAGCTGGTTTCAGATGCAAACGTAGAACCTTTAGTAGCGAAAAGTTAATGGCCGTTTTAGATCTAAAAAAAGAACTAGAAAAATCTTTGCAAGCGTTCTTAGATAAGGGCGAAAGCCAAAGGTTTGTAGTTGCTTGCAGCGGTGGTTACGACTCGGTGGTTACCGCTCATTTGTTTGTAAACCAGTTTGGAGCAAGCAAAGTGGCCATTCAGCACTTTAACTTTGGACTGCGTGGCGAAGAATCCGATGCTGACGCTGACTACGTGCGCAAGCTAGCGGGCGAGTGGGGGACGGAGTTGTTTGTAGAGGTGGCTCCAGCCAGAGAAAAAACAGGCGGTGTACAGGAATGGGCTCGAGATTTACGGCTTGCTTGTTACCGCAAACATGCTGCCGAGGGGCGGGTGGTTGTTACGGGGCACCACAAACAAGATCTAACCGAAAACGTTATCTTACGGATGGTTCGCGGAAGTAGCGCCGGAAAATTGGCGGGTATGCAAACTTGGGATGGGGTCGTATTTAGGCCTTTATTGAGTGTGTTTCCAAAGGACATACGCTTCTATGCAAAAAAGAACCGCCTAAAACCTCGAGAAGACTCTAGCAATGCTAAGGTTGAATACAGTCGAAACTTTATCCGGCACAAGGTTCTGCCGCTTTTAGAAGAGCTTGCACCGGGCGCTTTAGGCCGAATAGCTGATACGGCTGCAGATGCTGCCGTTGTCTCCGAGTTTTTTATCGAAGAGATGCGAAACAGCGAAAAGGTGGAAGCTGAAGGTGGTTTTCCCTTGTCAAGATCGGTTGAGGAAAAGCCAATCGAAGTTGTGACCATGGCCCTAGGCAGCTGGCTTACTAAGTGGAAGCCAAAGCTGAGGCGAGATTTTTTACGTGGGATTGTCA
>JALZUO010000003.1 GCA_023301565.1 Oligoflexales bacterium | reverse complement strand
AACAGTCTTTTAAACACATTAATTTATCGCAGCAGAATATACTCCAATTTTGAAAACAAATAAACGAATAAACAGATAAACAGCTTTAGTCAAATAAACAGCTTTAAAACAGATACTCTTTAGTCTATATTTTTTTCTTAGGTGTCTTGAACTAGAGAGAGAAGCCTATGGATGACTTTGGTGGTTCCGCATCCGTGAGCGCAGCAGTGAGAGTTGCAAGAGGTGATAGAGTTGCGCTGTTTAACGATTCAGCAGTCTTTTAAATATATTGAATATCGCAGCGGAATAAACGCCAAACATGGAAACAAATCAACAGATAAACAATTTTGGGGGCGCTAATTCCCGTCATCCGCTTGTACGCACTACCTGCTTAGTCTGCGGACTATAGTCGTCGCTAGTCTCTAAGGAGCCTTCACGACTCCTTAGTCCGCTAGCCTGCTCAGGCAGCTTGTATCGCTTCTACCGGGAGCGCGGTAACAATTAAAAATTAACATTGAAAATTGCCCATAGACCACCACTTTCCACTGTCTGTTTTCCATTACTTGTTTACCACCTAATCATTGAACAAGCGTTGTAAACGCTACCCTAAATAAGGTATTTTTCGACTTTTTCCCCTTTGTTTATGAACAAAAAAAACTATTCAGAATCAGATACATATAGATATAGAATAAAGTTTATATCATGTATAAATTCCTCTATACTAGTATTTTTTATGTGTAAAATAAAAATAATGTATTACGAGTAGTGGGCAGAATGCCAACTGTAACACTTAGCACGGTGTGTATTTTTAGCTTATTTTTGAAGCTGAGAATGAAATCCTGTCGACCGAAACTCGCATTGATTATTTCTAATCTCAACTTTCCCCAGATTTTTTTTTATTTATTAATGAACTTAAATGAGACGCTTTTTTGCTGAGAAGTTAATGGTTCTAAAGAAGGCTATTGGTGTAGAACCACCAAGCCAAATCTTTATGAATGCGATAAGAATGCTTATCGGCAAACAGGCGCGTCATTGGAACGAAGATCTGGCCCTGGAGCATGAGAAATCAATTTTCGCTCAAAGCGCAAAAGAACATGCCTCACTTGGACAGGCGCCCGCGATAGTTACTCGTGTGGGGTATGATAAATATCTGTATGACCGGTCAGCGTTTTTTACGAAGCGCTCTACTGAAGAAGAGAATCGAAAGCTAAGTATGGCTTTGGTGTGGATGGTAGCGGATGCTTCGGACCCACTGATAGAGGAAGTAGCAAAATCTATACGTAATCAGAAGGTCGTTTTTGATAAGATATATATAGTGAGCCCTGATCATCAAACGCTGGAGCACATGGAGCAAGCAGAATACTGCCAGACCATCAATGAGGCTTGTATGCGAAGCACGGAAGACCTTGTCTTTATCCTTAAAGATGCTGCTCAGCTGAACACTGCCTTTGTGCAGGAAAGTAAACACTATATCCAAATGGACGAGGCGGAAAAAGATATCTACTATACCTGTGATGACGTAGTGGATAGTGAGGGCGTAAACAAACAACCTAAATTCAAGCCGCAATACAATCAATATTTACTTTACAGTAGTAATTACATAGGCGCCAATATCATTATTCGTAGGTCATTTGGGGAAGGTATGAGATGGTTTGACACAGGTATGAAGGATGCTTTTGTGTATGATTTCATTTTGAAGTCTATAGAGAAAGATGCTAAAGTACAGCGCATAGACGAAGTACTGATCCATAGAGACCATACCAATCAAGAGGAGGAGCTACAAGAAAGAAAGCGAGCGCTACAAAATCATTTGATTAGAACAAAAGATATTGCGAAGGTGGTAGATGGACTAGAGCAGGGGACGACGCGCTTGCAAAGAAGCAGCAGCACACAGACGCTAGTTAGTATTATCATACCATTCAAAGATCAAGTGTCTTTTCTGAAAAAATGTGTAGGCAGTATCCTTGAAAAAACGAGCTACAAAAATTACGAAATTGTATTAGCCAATAATGGATCGAAACTAGAGGAAACTACTTCCTACATCAAGCAAATGGCGGTGGACAATTCTTCCATATCGATCTGCGATATTGATATTCCATTTAATTTTTCTAAGATTAATAATTTGGCGGTAGAGCAGGCAAGTGGAGAGTACCTTTTGTTTTTGAATAACGATACGCAAATCATTAGTGAGTCCTGGTTAGAAACGATGGTAGCGGAGCTGGAGCAAGACAAGGTAGGCGTAGTAGGGGCTAAGCTACTGTATGAAGATGGTACGGTGCAACACGCGGGAGTGATATTGGGTGTCGGCCATATTGCGGGTCACGCGTTTCGATTTGCTAAGGACTCAGACGCTGGTCAGTTGAGGCGTGCCAATTCGACCCAGGAATATCTGGCGGTGACGGGTGCCTGTCTGTTGACTAAGAGAAATATATTTATTGAGACAGATAAATTTGATGAAGAGCATTTGTCCGTATCTAATAATGATGTGGACTACTGCCTGAAAGTACATGACGCGGGATATAAAGTAGTCTATACCCCTTTTGCCAAATTGTATCATTTTGAATCAAAGTCTAGGTCTAGCGATTTGGCTAAATCAGAATTAGAGAGATATAAAAAAGAGGTGAACTTTATGAGGCAGAAATGGGGAGATAAATATATGTCGGACCCTTTTTTTCATCCTCACTTAGACAACCGATATGAAAACTTTGAAAATGTAAAGCAAATAGCCTAGCGCTGTTTAAGTTATAGGTATTCGTGATGTTATTTGGATACCAAATAATAGAATTAAAATTTTAAAATCTAAAACTAATAATTAATGCGTTATTTAATCTTATGCACATTGTCTTTGATGCTTCTGTTTTCTTGCGGAGCGGATAAAGCATCTACAAAATCTGCAGCAACTGTTAAAACTAAAGAAGTTGTTCAAGCAAGACCAGCAAAAGTTAATCAGTCAACAAAGGCTCAAGATACTAAGTATTGGAATTTTGTTAAGAAGAAATTAAGCTTAACAGATGATCAGGTAAAAGATTTAAAGAAGATAAATCAAAAATATTCTGGCGAAATTAATAAGCTGAAGAAGAAGGATAAGTGGAGAGGAAAATTTAAGGAAGACATGCTAAGTCAAAAGAATAGAGATTTAAGAAAGGTGTTGGGTGATTCGTACGCCAAGTGGGAGAACACGAACAATAGATGGGTAGAAGTAAATAAGTAATAGCGTGGACGAAAAGAAGAAACATATCACGAGTGGTTTCGATACTTCGTGGAAATTTAATGTGTCCACTAAAAAGGATAGAAAAGCTCAGTTTTTATTTTTTCATATTCCTAAGACAGCGGGAACCACTTTTCGCTATGTGCTTTATAATCATTTTGAAGATGCGGATTTATATCCCTCTCAGGCTGAGTTGATTGCTAATGGCGGTGGATATGTAAATCGAAGTCAATTTATTCAAGAAAAAAATTACTTGAATAAAACAATGCTCATCGGTCATTTTAGAGTCAATATTCTCCCTCAATTGATGCATAAGGATCTGAAAAAGATGGCATTTTTTAGAAATCCATTGGACCGCATCTTGTCGACGATAAAGCATATACGTGTCCATGATAAAGAACTAAAAGGTCAAGATGTCAATTTGATTTTAAAGGAAAAATGGAATCAGATTGTGTTTGGTCAGAGTATGGCAATGGGTTATAATCCAAAGGATAAAAACCTCGATGTGGTTAGAGAAAATATTATCGCTTTAGATTTTATTGGCATCACAGAGTATTTTGAGGAGTCTCTGCAATTGTGTAACGCTACTTTTGATTGGCATTTAGAGAATATCACAAAGCAAAATGTAATCAAAGAGGAAGTGTTTAGTCTCTTGAGCCCCAAATCCAAGATGCGTATAGTGGCGAGTCTGGGGCCTGAATTAAATACTTATAATATAGCCTTAAATCATTTTAAGAGACGATGTAATAGGCGAAGTATTGAATTGCTGGAGTGATAGATAGCTAAAGCAAATAGTACAATTAGTATTTGTTTGCTAATAGAATCATTGAAAAAAAAACTAATACAATACGGCAAACCATAAACACTGTATTTAATTTTGTATCAATAATTTAGATAGAAATGGAAAAAATAGATAAGGACATATTTTTGTTGAGAGGCTTTGTTCGATCGGGGACCAATTGGTTGGGGCGTGTAGTAAACTTACATCCAGACGCCAACTGTCAGGGGGAGTTTCACTTATACCCTTTTAAAGCATTTTATAAAAGCTATGTAGAAGAGTACAAAGATGCCTCTTGTATACTGCAGAATGATCAAGCAGCTATTTTAAATGGAGAATTGAATAAATTTTTCAGAGGTGTTATCAGACGATTTGCAGATAGTACTAAGTACAAGGTAGTAGGGAATAGAACACCTGCAGGGCTTCATGATTTGTGGTTGCCAAATGCAAAGCATCTTATTATATCTAGAGATGGGCGTAGTGTGGTATCTAGTTGGTTCTTTCATACGCTGAAGCATCCAACGAGTGAGATTAATAAATTTCCAACTTTATTAAAGGCCTACGAGAAGTTTCAGAAGAATAAAAATTTCTTCTTTGAGAATCCTGAACAGCTTATGAAAGATCAAAAGTTTTTCAGAATGATTGTCAAAAGATGGAATGAGCGTATACTTGGAGATACTAGGTTGACTAGAATGGCAGATAGTGGTAAAATAAATCTTGACTATCACTGGATAAACTATGAAGAACTGCACAGCAATATAGAAGCCGGTAGGAGTGAGATATATGCCTATCTAGGATT
>JALZUO010000002.1 GCA_023301565.1 Oligoflexales bacterium | reverse complement strand
CATTTTAACTTAGTAGATGCTTCGGACGCAGTTATTCAGCAAGCTCTTAGCTTGTAGGAGACCCTCTGGCTATGACCAAGATTATGCTACCTAAGCGCAGGCCTTTGTATAATTTGTTTTTAACTGTAACAGCCATCTCTACGCTCGGCTTTCTGGTTTTTGCTGGCTACTATTTTTTACAGGTTGGCGAGTTAAATCAAAACACCATTAGCTCAGGTGTCGAGTCGGTTCTTTTGTTGGTAGTAGCCATCACCCTGGTCTGCGTACTAGTAGTCAATGTGATTTATACCCGCGAGTCTGTTCGGGTGGTTGAGCGGACTTTAGTTCATATAAAGTATTGGTCACTTTTTCGTCTGCAAGCTGAAATTGCATTAGATGAGATAAAAGAGATTAGTGTTAAGCCGAATAGGTCAGCATCTCATTTTTCTGAAAGCCAAGACTTTGCTTTGAGGCAGTTTGGCTACCTTGAGTTACTCGTAGGAGATACAAAGATAGAGCTTGCAAACGGGTACAGTTTGGCCGTACTAAACTCAGTTGCAAAAAAGCTTGCCTCGCACTTTAGCCCATCATCTTCTGGTGGTAGCCAGCTTGCAAATATTTCATTGTATGAACACCTGTCTGGCATCGAGGCTCGCCCGGAAGCTGATAGCACTGCTGCAGGTAGTGGTGGTACCGATATCAGTCCCGTGCAGCTTGCAGCAAACCCCACCCTTCACCCTAGTACTATAAAAAGTCTTTTAATTTGCTTAGGTTTGTTTTTTATGGCTGGATTTATCGCATACTTGGATCAAAACCCTACAGAAGCTATGGTTTCTAGGCAGGGCCACGTCATAGGGGAGTTGGCTGCTTTTTACCTTCTATTTACATCGATTGGCGTTATTTATTTTGCATTGTTTTGCTGGTACTTCCGCAAGTCAAGCCCAGCCTCTAAGTTTTTGCTGGGCTCTAGTACGCTGCAGCTGTTTGGCTCTTCTGGAAACAGTCAAGGCGCTCTTACCCAAATACACAAATCTCAGATAGCCGTAGCCTATGTCGATGGACATAAAAAAGAGGCTGGTAGCAGAAACTCTGCGGCCTACGAGCTAGTACTTTTAGACCACGCACTAAACCGTACAGTCTTAGTGTTAGACGGCGAAAAAGAGTCTCTTTTAAAAGGCGCTTATAAAATCAATAGCTGGTTAAAACAATCTTTTTAGCTTTTAGAGCAGGTGGAACCACATTTCGTTTGTGTAAGCACTGAAACCGGCCAGTGTTTTTTAGGAGGCCCGGTAAGGCGCGCGGCTTCTATAGCGCTCTCGTGTTTCGAAGGTCTGTATCTGTTTATCCCACGATAAGGCTAGAATGTGGGAGAGTCAATTGTTTTTTATAAAATTAGCAGCTTATAGCTTTTTGAGGGTGTCAAAAACCCAAGCTTTACTGGGAGTTGTTACAATAGATAGATGTTTGTGAAAAATACGGGCTAACTATGGGAAATACCTTTTTGTGTTTAGTTCTTTTTTTTGGACTTTCTTCTGTTGGGAGTGCGATTGAGATATCCGCTAGCGGTGTAATTACATTTGCGACAGATCGTCGCTTCTATAATAACAAGCCTGCTCGTGTCGCTGAAGTATTAGATAGTGAAGACGTAACTGATAAAGGAAAAGCTAGACTTATAGAACGCATAGCACGTGACGCTAACATGCCAGATAACTTGAGAAGTGTTCTGTTTGCTCCGAATAGAAAATACTCAAAAAAACTCAGAGAGATTGTTTTAATACACTTGGTGTTATATGCGGCAGAAGATCTTGGGCGCCCTGGTGACTCTGTTGAGTGGACAGAGGCTGGAATTTCTGTGTTAGATAGTAAGGCCAAAGAAGGCGAAGACTCACAGCGAAGTGAAGCAAGGTTTAACAGTCTTTCCAGAATGCTGGATATGGCGAGTTCTATAGAAGAGTCTACGAGAACAAGAGGCGCGTGGAACAGGCTTGCAAGTTTTTGTATTTCTAGAGTGGGTTTTTCGAGTTTTTCAGAAGTTGATCCACAACTAAAAGACATACTTCGGCGAGAGATTATTAATAACGCATCTAGTGGGTTAAAGAGTGCCTCCCTTGATAGTTATATGGTTAACCGTGAGATCAGCGGAGATATCGAACTTCTGGAAGACCTGCACTTGTACAGTGAAGGTGATTTTAGAATAGCCGTTAAAAATGACTATGAAAATTTTTTGCAAAAGGCTTATAGCGGTCAACTTTCTGTGCCTGAGGTGTGGGTAAAGTTTCAAACACAGATTCAAAAAAAGCTTTTGCCTTTTATGAATCGACAAAAAGTTTCCATTGACGTTGGAGTAAATGCACCTCCAACCGAAGCAGATGCATATAAGCTCCTATTGGAAGGAAAGTATCAGGATGCATTTGGTATTTTGCGAAACCTGCAAGAGCCAATCAGCATTGTTACGGTAGGTCTTCTAGCAAAAGCTGCCGGGGTGTCAGAGCCTAACAAGCAGCAAGTGTCTGAGATTCTTTTAGACAAGCTACCAGATTCGGTAGATAAGATTATTCATATTCTTTCTAATCATCCAGATGTTTTAGCTAAGCTCGGAGTCTGTGCAGAGATGCTAGGAAAGCTATAGAGGCAGATAGAAGAAAACCGCTTTTCTTTCAGCTGGGTTAGAGCGTCGAGTAAAACGGTTTTCTGAATATACTAAAAGTAATTAAATTTTAGTTAGTCTTGTTTTGCAACTTCTACAGCGCATGGTCCTTTAGGACTGTCGCCTACTTCGTAAGTTACTGGGTCTCCGTCGCGGATGTACGCAGATGAGACGTTTGTTTTGTGAACAAATAGATCTTTGCTTCCATCGTCTGGTTTGATGAATCCAAAGCCTTTTTCTTCATTAAAAAATTTTACTGTTCCGGTTGGCATGTTACTCCTCAATCTTTTTACTGTCGGCTTCTACATTTAAGGTCTGGAAAAACAATTGTTCCAGACACTCTCACGATTTGTCCTGATTTGTTTAGGAAGTTTATTTATCACGCATATTGCTAGAAGGCCAGTCTAGAATTGCACTCTTTTAAGGCCACATAGGTCGGGTTCTTAAAAAAAGTAATAAAATAAGTGATATACGATGTTTTTAGCCTCAATTCGTGCCTCTGTTTTTTCATTAAAAATATAGTTTGTGGCTAAAATCAAGCTCTCAGCCCGCTCCAAAGGCTACCATCCAAAGGGTGCAGGTATTTTAAAATAGAGACTCTGTGCGTTACTTTATTCTTGCCCTTAAGATTCCCTACTGCTAACGCTGGCAACCTTGATGCCGCAGGTATGCCTCAGAGAAATATCTTACCTTGCACTTTGTACGTGACCCCCCGTTTGAAGGCTACCTCCTAAAAAGGAGGACTTCATGTCCACAACCAGAAAAATATTCGACCACGCCGAGAAAATGTCCATACTTTCTCGGCACTTCAAAGAAGGTGTTTCCATCTCAGAGCTTGCCCGGGTTAATAGTGTAAACCCGGTAACCCTCTATAGTTGGAAGCGTCAAATGAGTAAGAAATCTGAAAAACAAGAACTCCTAGACATCAAAAAAATTCTAGAGG
>JALZUO010000001.1 GCA_023301565.1 Oligoflexales bacterium | reverse complement strand
ATGAACAAGCTCCTCACTCTGCACTTGCCATGATGAGCCCAGCACAGTATTACAAAAACAACTTAACCGAGGTAGCCTAAAACAGGGGCCAATCCAAAATCGCTAAAAACACTCCTATTTTAGAAGTTTTCTTGTATTTTAATAAATAGCTTATCTTTACTTTTATTTATACTGTCCGATGTAAATATGTGAGGAATCCACTTTAGTTTTTAGGAAAACTTATGAGCTAAATATTACGATTGCTATTGCGAAAATACTCTGCTGACTCAGAGAAAGAAAATGAAGCTTTAGTTTTGTCTTATCCTCCAAACAACAAACCAGTGACTGAACCAATTAAGAGATGAATATGATTAAAATCCTACTGCTTTTTCTTCTTTCTAGCTCAATTTGCTTTGGAGTAAACCTTCAACAAACTTCGAGGTCAAATTCACTGACATTTGAAAAACTTGAAGATTCACGAACAAAATTTGGCCATGTGTCAAATGATTATGATTTTATTTTAACTGCAGGTGCTTCTTATGTAGACGCCCCCTTAGTTGTTAAAAATCAAGGCAATGATAGTCAACTAGAAGAAGTGATTCCGCACATTGTTGGTCTTCATCTTGGTTTGGGCTTCTATATAAAGCCTTGGCTGATGATTGGTGCGGAAGGTACCTATAATTGGTTTGAAGATAATCAGAATCATAAGCTTAAGGGATTCAGTGATCCACAAATTAAATTAAAAGTTCGGTTGATCAATCAAGAAAGGTGGGCATTATCACTCATTCCTTTCGTTAATATTGGTTTAGGCCAAGGAAATTTTGTAACAGGACAACTTACATCAGGTTCTAATTTAAATAATATTGAACTGAGCCCAATCTCTGACGATGGGTTTGGATTTGGTGGGATTGTAAGTGCAGAGTATGTATTTGATTGGATGCAACTGGTTGCAAATATCGGTTACAAGCAATCTGACGATGCATTTGTAGATGACAGTACAGGAACAAGACAAATTGACTACCGTCAGACACTTCTAACAGGAATCGGTGCTTATATTCCAGTCGCAGGTTCTTTTGGGGCGAATATTGAATACCATCGTCGATGGTCTTTTCCGCTCTTTAACAACGATCAAGAACAAAACGAACTCTTTATTGGCGCAGCAGCAGCTGTTACCAAAAATTTTCATGCCTTTGCAGGAGCTGGGTTTGGTAACCTTTTTTCGGATGATGATGGAAACGATTATAGGGTCTCGCTTGGAGTTAAGTATGTAGGTAATTTATTTGCTGATAAACGAGGTAAACTCAAAGGTATTTACGTACAAGATGCACAACATAATAAAACTCCCGTGCTAACAAGCTCAAATGGCTGTCGTTCAAAAAATTTATTTGGGAGTGTCAATCAAGTCGTTGTTCGCTATAAAAATAATGTTCCGCTTGTTGACAGCCAAAATGTGAGCCTTTTAAGAGTTAGCGATGCTATCAAAAGTAGAATGGATGATATTTCTGAAATAGTTGTCGAAGGTCACACCTCAAAAACATCCACAAGAAAGTACAATCAAATGCTCTCAAAAACTCGGGCAAATGAGGTTAAGAAATTCTTAGTAACAAAGGGTATTGATAGTGCAAAGATAACAGCTATTGGGTTTGGGGAGTCAAGTCCGATTAATTTAGATGATCGTGAAGACAACAAGAACAGTGTAGCTGCTGCTGAGAACCGTAGAGTCGTAATTCAAGTTAAATTAAACGATAACTTTAAAAGGTGTGAGTGAAAATATGAAAATTTTAATAGTGATTTTTAGTCTTTTTTGTTTTTTTGGTTGTGCTCATCGTGGAGCAGAGCTTTCGGAACAAATACCCGTTGAGTTCATTAAAAAAATGAGCTCTAAAGCACGCGCTGGCTACACTTTAATTGGTGTGATTGAGGCAGGGAAGAAATTTAATAAGGAAAACATTCAATTTGTAGACCCTGAAGCTAAAAGTAAATTTGTGGCAAACAATAATGTTCTTTTTTATTACCAACTGGCTGACTCCTCAGGCGTCTCTCAAGAATTCAATTTAGCCCTTAAAAAACAAGCTTCTCCTAATAGGACAGCTTTTAATCAAGGGTCAAGTAATATTGAAATGAACATCAGGAATTTCGAATTGGTTTTTAGTAAAAATAATGTGAATAAAAACGCAATTCTTATCTACTCACAATCAGATGTCCCGTTCAAATTAAACGGCAGAAATATCAACCCAAATCAAATGATGGCACATTAATGAAAAAGGGTTTTTTTAGGATGCAAAGAATATTTTTATTAATGACACTTTTGAGCTTAGTAGCTGGGTGTGGCAACAACAGTCATTTAACCGGAGGCCTAGGAGCTACAAATCTGTCTGTAAAGTTAGATATACCAGCTCAAATTTTCTCTGGATTCTCTTTTGAGCTTGCAGGAACATGTGATCCGAATGGATCTGGGAATATAAGTATAGATTCTTCTCCTACAGGAGATTTTTCACCAGCTCCTCTAACTTGTGATTGTGTTGATGGGGCGATTAAAAATTGCAAAGACCCAACTAATGAGAGTGTCGACACGATTGTTTTTTCAGGACAAGGACCAAACGGCAAAACACCTAAAATTTTAACTGTTATTGAAGACCCTAATAGTGATGCTAAATTTGAAAGCGAAGATGAAACGCTCATCAGATTTGTGGATATAAATGACAGTTTTACTTTTGCACCAAGCTCTTCACCTCAAGCACTTCCTGCAAATATGGGGAGTTGTGCACCAGTAGGTACCTCTATTAGTGTAGCCGCTACTCCTGCATCGAGTATGACAACAAGTCCAGCAGCTTGTACTTGTAATGCTGGAGTCATTGATTGTTCAGCTGTGAGTGCCACTATTAATTCAACTGACTTTACATTAACTCCAACTCTGACAGACAGTGATGGCGGAACTTTTACAGACACACCTGCGACAGCTGATGTGCCTGCTTCTGTAACCGTGAC